>CAIYPC010000260.1 GCA_903927975.1 uncultured Bacteroidota bacterium
AGAAGTTGCTGGCAGACAACAAGCAGTTGTAGATGATAAAATAAAACCGTTGACAGATGAAACGCTGAAAGAAGCTTGGATTCAATTTGCGAAGCAATTGCGGCTCGCAAAAAATCCCGCTGTACAAAGTTTTGAATTGGCAATACTCAAAATAACCAACGATAGTTTTTTTGAAGCAATCACGAATAATAATCTGGAGCAAAAATTTATTGAGCAGGAAAAAAGAAGTGCTTCCGAATTCTTGCAAAAGATATTTAATAATAAAGCACTTTCTTTTTCTGCAATTGTTGGTGAAAACAATCATGTTCAAGAGCCAGTTGACAGACCGTTGAATAAGAGAGAACAATTTCAAAAAATAGTTGAGCAATATCCACTGGTAAAAGAATTGAAGGACAGATTGAGGCTGGAGCTGGATTATTGATAGCCCGAGAAATATAAAACTAGGATCCATAAAAAAGGCTCATCAGTTCTTTCCGGTTTTTGCTAATTTTCAATCTTTACAAACTTTACTTTTTTTAGATTCGTTAAAATCTTAATAACAATTTTGGTGGATATCTAAAAGGATGGAAATTTGTCGCACCTAACGTATGCTAAAAAATTCCAGCAACCAGATTTTTCAGACAGATTCCTCTTCGCGATGGCTCAGGTTCAAGTGGAGCGGCAGGCTTCTGCTATTGTTCATCATTTTTGCCATCGTTGTTATTATCATCGCTATCTCCAGGGTTTACGCACCCAATCTGCCTCAGTTTGCAGCAGCACAGGCAAAACAGGCATTGTTGGATACGAGTAGCACATGGCTTGCTGACAAAAGCAAAATCTTCAAACAATATACCGGCTTCAGAAAATTCATAAATGAAAAAGAGGCATATAAAGCTGGCGGCTATCCAATTCCTAAAAGATTCAGGAAAAAAAATGGCATCATCGTTCAGGCCGATTCAAGTTTTTATTCATTCAAAAAATTCACTACTGGCATCCGCGCATCTTTTTATGTGGGCTGGGATAAAGAGTCTTTATATTCTTTAAAAAGAAATATTGCTCATCTGAACGTTGTTTTTCCTGAATGGCTTTTCATTGACCCGAATGCGGATACATTGGTTTCAAATATTGATACCGCTGCATTGAATGTTATGAATAAGGCATCTGTGAAAGTGCTCCCTATTCTTACCAATAATTTTAAAGAGACTTTTCGTGGCGATGTGGTGCATAGAATATTTACTGATAAGGCGAAAAAAGAAAGGCTGATCAACGACATCATAAAAGTTTTAAAGAAAGACAGCCTCGACGGGATCAATATCGACTTTGAAGAATTGAAAGAGCCAAAAAGTGAAACATTTGTCCTCTTTCAAAAAGAACTCTATGAGAAATTACATGCGCAAGGATTTCTTGTAACACAGGATGTAGCACCATTTAATGATGATTATGATCTGGCCGATCTTTCGAAATACAATGATTATATCTGCTTGATGGCTTACGATCAATATTCTGAAAGCACGCAGCCTGGACCGATCAGTCATCAAAAATGGATCGAGGCTGCAGTTGATCAAGCAGCAAAAAAAATTCCCGCACAAAAATTAATACTTGCTTTAGCGGGTTTTGGTTACGATTGGACGCTTGATGCGAAGGGAAAAGCAATTTCTGCTGCTCCAGTAAAATATCAGGATGCATTGACATTAGCTCGAAGCTATGACGGCGAAATTGATTTTGATAACGATTCTTATAATCTTCATTTTAGTTATAGTGATGATAAAGGAATTGATCATGAGGTTCACTTTGCAGATGCAGCTACAACATTTAACACGCTAAGGTTTTCAGTTGAATATGGATTAAGCGGAGTCGCACTCTGGAGGCTTGGCTCTGAGGATTCGCGTATATGGGATTTTTATGATCGCGACATGGGCAAAGACAGCATTAAGCGTTATGATTTTGGAAATTTCAACAACGTAAAATTATTGGTTGATAATGAAACTGTCGCTTATTCAGGGCAAGGGGAAGTGCTGGATATTTTGGGTGGACCCACAAGTGGCAAATTAAGGTTAGAAATCGACAGCAGCGAGTTTCTAATCAGTGAAGAAAAATATGACACACTGCCTTCTAAATGGGTGGCGAAAAAATATGGGACGCAGGATAAGAAAAAACTGGTGCTCACATTTGATGATGGACCCGATCCTATTTACACTCCGCAAATTTTGGATATACTTAGCCGTGAAAAAGTACCTGGCACTTTTTTTCTTGTTGGCATTAATGCAGAAAACAATATCCCAATCGTAAAAAGAATTTATCGCGAAGGACATGAAATAGGCAACCACACTTTTACTCACCCGAACATTGCGAAAGTGAGCAGGAAGAGGGCTGTTCTCGAAATAGAAGCAACGCGCTTGCTGCTTGAGTGTATTACAGGTCATTCAACAATCATGTTCCGTGCGCCATTTAATGCCGACTTTGAACCAGAGAAATATGAGGAGCTTGTGCCTGTTGCCATTGCACGACAATTGAATTATTTAGACATTGGCGAATCAATAGACCCGCTCGACTGGGAACCAGACACGCCTGCGGATTCAATAGTGGCAAGGGTTATACGGCGGAAAGAAGATATGACGGCGCAAGATTTGAGTGGTAATATAATTTTGTTGCACGATGCTGGCGGCGACAGTCGCGCTGCAACTGTTGAAGCATTGCCACAAATCATTCGTTACTTTAAAGGCAAAGGATATACGTTCACAACTGTTGCAGATTTAATAGGAAAGAAAAAAGAAGACCTGATGCCAGAAGTTCCGCGAAGAAGCGGCTATTACATTTTGCAAATAAATTATTGGCTTGCCGAAATTGCTTACTGGGGATCGCATATTTTATTTTCTCTTTTCATTTTATTCATTATTCTTTCTATTGGTAGAATAGTTATTCTCGCAATAATTGCTAGCCGCGAACATTATAAAGAAAAGCAAGAATCACTACAACCTTTTTGGTTATCGAATCCAAGTACCGCACCATTGGTAAGCATCATCGTGCCCGCATATAATGAAGAATTAAATGCTGTAGGATCAGTGCAAAGTTTACTAAATCGCGACTACCCAAATTTCGAAATTATTTTTGTTGATGATGGTAGTAAGGACAACACTTTTGAAAAAGTTAAAGCTGCATTTGCAAATAATGATAAAGTAAAAGTGTTTACAAAGCCCAATGGCGGCAAAGCCTCTGCATTGAATTATGGCATTCAGCAATCCAATGCGGAATTTGTAGTGTGCATTGATGCAGACACAAAATTATTACCAGATGCGGTTTCTAAGTTGATGATACATTTCTCTCCATCACGCCCTGAATATTTGGGAGCGGTTGGTGCAGTGGCGGGAAATGTGAAAGTCGGCAATCAGGTCAATCTTCTTACCAAATGGCAATCTATTGAATATATCAGCAGCCAGAATTTTGATAGAAAAGCATTTTCTTATTTGAATGCAATTACAGTTGTGCCGGGCGCAATCGGGGCTTTCAGAAAAAAAGCAATTGAAGATGCTGGTGGTTTTACAACTGATACGTTGGCTGAAGATTGCGATCTTTCCATTCGTATTTTGCGTCAAGGCTATGTTGTAGAAAATGAGAACAATGCTATTGCAATGACAGAAGCTCCTGAAACTTTGAAGATGTTTTTTAAACAGCGTTTCCGTTGGAGCTTTGGTGTGATGCAGACTTTCTGGAAAAACCGAGATGCATTGTTCAACTGGAAATATAAATGGCTTGGCTGGATTGCGATGCCAAATATTTTGATTTTTCAATACATCATCCCATCTATTATTCCGTTTGCAGATTTTTTTATGATCATCGGATTGTTCACTGGCAATGCTGAAAAAATTGGCTTGTACTATCTCTTATTTATGTTGATTGATGTGGCTGTTGCAGTGCTTGCATTTGCTTTTGAAAAAGAAAAAATTTCAAAACTGATCTGGCTCATCCCACAAAGATTAGTGTGGCGCTGGCTTTTATGGTTTGTGTTATACAGAACATTCCGTCGTGCAATAAAAGGCGAGCTGCAGCATTGGGGCGTTTTGAAAAGAACAGGTAATGTGAAAGATGTGGTGGCAGCAGCGAGTTAGTTGGGAGTTGAGAGTTATAAGTCGGGAGTCAGAAAGAAGTTGAAAAATTATTTATTATGATTTACACTTTCAATCTCCATTAATCATAATAAAAAAACAGAACATCTATCAGCATTAATATTTGTATCTTTTAATCGTTTTAGATTTCAATTTTTTCTTCTTACAACAGATTTGTTCAACCACCTAACTTCTTGTCATGTATAAATTATTACTACCGCTATTAATGCTTTTGCAGATTACAAGTTTTGCGCAAGCACCTGCCGAAAAATATACGATTGATTCCGCTTCTGTTGAACATGCTGGCGTTCCAAAAGGTGAAATATTGAAATTCACTTTTGAAAATTCGAAAATTTTTCCTGGCACAAAAAGAGGTTATTGGATATACATTCCCGTTCAATATCGTCCAGAACAACCTGCATGCACATACGTAAATCAGGATGGTGTTCAATGGAAAGCTCCTACAGTATTTGATAATCTAATCCATAATAAAGAAATGCCTGTTACCATTGGCATTTTTGTTTCACCGGGACAAGTTGTTGCGGCCAATGGACAAGCCGCTAATGACCGTTTCAACAGAAGTTTTGAATATGATGGATTGGGCGATAATTATGTAAAATTTCTTTTAGAAGAATTATTACCAGAAGTTGAAAAACAAAAAGCAAGCGATGGCCGCGCCATTCACCTTTCAAAAAATGGGAATGATAGAGCCATTGGCGGATCAAGCAGCGGCGCAGTTTGTGCATTTACTGCGGCGTGGGAAAGACCTAATGAATTTTCGCGTGTGTTCAGCGCCATAGGAACCTATGTCGGGCTTCGCGGAGCTGAACGTTATCCAACACTTGTTCGCAAATATGAGCCAAAACCAATCCGTGTTTTTTTACAAGACGGATCAAATGATTTGAATATTTATGGCGGCGATTGGTGGAAGGCAAACGAAACTTTGGAACGAGCGTTGACATTTGCAGGATATGAATCGAAACATGTTTGGGGCGAAGATGGCCACAACGGAAATCAGGGAACATCAATTTTTCCAGATGCGATGCGCTGGCTTTGGAAAGATTGGCCAAAGCCTGTAGCAACAGGCCTTTCAAAGAATCAATTTTTGAGCGATATATTAATCCCTGGTGAGAATTGGGAGCTTGTTGGGCAAGGTTATAAATTCACAGAGGGAACAGCAGCAAATGCGGCAGGCGAAGTTTATTATCAGGATATTCCCAATTCAAAAACATATAAAGTAACAATTGATAAAAAACTTTCTGAGTTAACCGTTAATGCGAAACAAGCGAGCGGCACATCGTTTGGTCCGGACGGAAAACGTTATGTGGCAGCGGGCGCAACGAATCAGATAATCAGCTATGATGCAAATGGAAAAGAAAATATTGTTGCAGAAAATATTGCCGGCAACGATCTTGTAGTTGCAAAGAACGGAAATATTTATGTCACCGCTCCTGATGGAACGCAAAATCCGAGCAAGATATATCTCATCAAACCCAATGGCGAAAAAAAATTAGTGGATGAAGGATTAAAATTTGCGAATGGCATTACACTAACTCCTGATCAAACGCAATTATATATAACAGAATCTGCTTCGCATTGGGTTTGGATTTATAATATAAATGCTGATGGAACATTGAGCAATAAGCAACGCTATGGCTGGCTTCATTCTCCCGATAACTCAGACAATGCTTGGGCCGATGGACTGAGATGCGATACCGCGGGCAGGGTATATGTCACTTCCACATTGGGCATTCAGATTCTTGATCAACTCGGTCGTGTAAATGCTATTCTACCATCTCCCGGAAGACAGATTTCTAACTGTTGTTTCGGTGGCGCAAATTTTGATATTCTTTATATTTCTTGTGGTGATAAAGTATATCGCAGAAAATTAAAAGTGCGTGGAGCGAATACTTTCGATGAACCGATAAAACCAGCGAGACCGAGACTTTAATATTTTAATCTGCAGCGAAGGCATCTGACGGCTAAACAATGTCCGCTAAATCAATCTGCGAGCAAAGCCGTCTGATGCCTAAAACCTTGAAGGTTTTTCAGAAAGCAAAATTATTTGGCTCAGTTTTATTAGGGAGGGCATTATTATTGTTTTTGATGTCTGAAGCTTCGAACGCCAGTTTAAGAACCCAAAATTAATTTCGAAGATCAGGTTATGCGAGCAATCTTTAAGATGCGGAGAGCTTGCTAAACCTTGAAGGTTTTTCGTGAATCCCCAATTAATATTGAAAGTCGAATTAAACCTTCAAGGTTTTTTCGGGATCTTTCAAACTTTGAAAGCAACATGGATCTAAGATTAGTTTCGGAAATCAAATCATGCGTCAAGGTTTCTGGTCGGAGAACCTGGTAAGCCTTGAAGGTTTTCGTGGATCTCGAATTAGTTTTGGAAGTCAAAATAAACCTCCAAGATTTAGTACGCAATCCTGTCAATTAATATTTTTTCAAAATCTTCACCAGCATATCAGCAATCACTTGAAACCCTTTATCTGATGGATGAAGCCCATCATAAGTCATATCAATCGCATCAACTGGATAAGGATATCCATCAGTATCAGGATTGAAAGGAATGTCAATGAATTTGGGATAAGAATAATTTTTATAATCACCTGTCTGCGGATCTTTTAAGCGTTTATATTTTACAAGATTTTTTAACGTCATTCCGCTTTTGTGATAAAAATCAACAACAGCAAAATTTTCAAATTTCGCGATGCTATCAACAGCATTCGCAAACTGTTCCAATGATTGCCCATTCTTTTCTTTGTAAGAACCGTAAGCATTATTTTTAAAGTCGGTGAGATAAACAAAATCTGCACGCTGCATTGGTGTTATCATAATAATTTTTGCACTCGCATTTAAACTGCGAAGTTTGTTGATGATGGTCCTGAAAGCGCCATATACTGTTGCATCGCCGGTATTATTTTTATAATCGCTTAAAGCCCCCAAAGGCTCGCCGCTCCACCAATCGTTCGTTCCTAAAAAAACAGAATACACAGCAGCTTTTGTGATGCCGAGTTTTTCAATTTCATCAGCAATCCCAATGGCAGTCCAGCCATTATGCCCTTGATTTTTGTATTGAATGTTGGGCAATTTTTCAACCACACGCGTCATATATCCTTTTGTAACGCGATTGCCGGTTTCGTCAATATGCTCATTCAAATAAGTAATGGAATCGCCAATGGCAACCCATGTAATTGGTTTTTGTTGAAAAGAGAACATGCCAACCAAAGCTGTTAAGAGGAATAATTTTTTCATGAAGCAATGCCTTATTTTTTGCTTGAATATAAGATGATTTTACTAAATGCGCCGCTTCAGTATACAATGTTTTACTCTCAAAATGGATATTTTCTCGCCTTGAAACAGAAGATTAAAATGAAACAAAAACTGGCAAGAAACTATATAGTTGCCGTTTCTTTTTCCAAATATTCCTAATTCCTGTTTTTACATTAATTTCGGGGTTCGTTTTAAAATAAAAACTACTAATAATATTATGGCTGAAGTTATTTTGATGCCCCGCCTGAGCGATACGATGACAGAAGGAGTGATTGCTTCATGGCACAAAAAAGTGGGCGACACTGTGAAGAAAGGCGACTTGCTTGCCGAAGTGGAAACCGATAAAGCAACGATGGAGCTTGAAAGCTATAAAGATGGTACGTTGCTTCATGTTGGTGGCGACAAAGGGAGCAAACTACAAGTAAACGATCTGCTCGCAATCATTGGCAAGCCCGGAGAAGATATTGCTTCGTTAGTAAAAAGCAATAGCGGCGGCGCACAAACAAAAGCTGCTGAGCCTGCAAAAACAGAAACAAAAAAAGAAGATACAAAAGCTCCTGCACCGGAAGCCAAGCCAGTCGCTGCGCCTGTAGCTTCTGCTCCTGCTCTAGACATTTCAAAAATGGAAGAAGTGATTTTGATGCCTCGCCTCAGCGATACCATGACTGAAGGTGTGATTGCCGACTGGCAAAAAAAGGTAGGCGACACCGTTAAAAAAGGCGAAGTGCTTGCAGACATAGAAACTGATAAAGCAACAATGGAACTTGAAAGCTATAAAGAAGGAAAGCTTTTATATATCGGTGCACAAAAGGGAGAAAAAATTCAGGTGAATGATTTGCTTGCAATTATTGGTGACGAGAAAAAAGTGGATGTAAAGAAGATTGTGGATGCTGTAAAAAATAAAGGAGCTGCGCCAGTTGCCGCAGCAGCACAAACAACTGCGCAGCCTGAAGCTGCTACAACTGCTCCTGCTGAACAACATGCGCCATCATTAAATGGAGATGGAAGAGTGAAAGCTTCTCCCCTTGCAAAAAAATTAGCTGAAGAAAAAGGAATCGATATTTCTAAAGTTGCAGGAAGCGGAGATGGCGGAAGGATTATTAAAAGTGATATTGATAATTATAAACCAGCAGAAGCACAGTCGGCAGTTAAGAGTTCACTGTCGGCACCGGCAGCTATCCAACAACCTTCTGGACAAGTTAGCTTCGAAGAAGTTCCTGTTTCTCAAATGCGCAAAGTGATTGCGAAGCGTTTGGCTGAAAGCAAATTCACTGCTCCGCATTTTTATCTTACCATGAGCATTGACATGGACAAAGCCGTTGAGAGCCGTGCGAAATTGAATGATGTTGCATCAGTAAAGATTTCTTTTAATGATATCGTACTGAAAGCAGTTGCCGTTGCATTAAAAAAACATCCTAATGTAAACAGCAGTTGGCTGGGCGATAAAATAAGAATCAACCATCATGTTAATATTGGGGTTGCTGTTGCTGTGGAAGATGGATTATTAGTTCCTGTTGTACGTTTTGCTGATACAAAATCGCTCACACAAATTGCAACTGAAGTAAAAGATTTTGCGCAAAGAGCAAAAAATAAAAAATTACAACCAGCAGATTGGGAAGGAAGCACTTTCACCATTTCTAATCTTGGGATGTTTGGTATTGAAGAATTCACAGCAATTATTAATCCACCAGATGCATGCATACTTGCAATCGGCGGAATCAGTCCGGTGCCAGTTGTAAAAAATGGGGCGATTGTCGTCGGCAATGTGATGAAAGTTACATTAAGCTGCGATCACCGCGTTGTTGATGGCGCCACCGGATCTGCATTCCTGCAAACTTTGAAAGGCTTGCTGGAAGAGCCTTTGAGGATGCTGGTGTAAGTGAAGTGGCAAGTAGTATGTGATAAGTAAAATATTAATCCTGCGAGAGCAGGATTTTTTTTTGAAATGAATTTATAAAGAATGATAGACATCAACAACAAACAAAACATCTTCGAAATACTTGAACGCTTAGATGCAAACGCGGTTCCGTTATTTGGGAAGATGACCGCACAGCACATGGTTGAACATATTTGCGGCGGGGTAATATTTTCTAATGGAAAACTTCCTCAGAAATTATATTATCCTGCTGATAAAGCAGCGGTCATGAAAAATATTCTCATTTATTCAGATGCAGGATTTCCTAAAGATTTTAAAGCCCCGATGTTGGGCGATGATTTGCCAAAACTTGTTTTTCCCAATTTGCAAGTTGCTATTGAGCGGTTATCAAAACAGCTTGATAATTTTCATGAATATTTTAAACAAAATGAAAACATCAAACCGATCCATCCTGTGATGGGCGAACTTGATTATAAAGAATGGATAATATTTCACAACAAACATTTCACGCATCACTTCAAGCAATTTAATTTGTTGAAGGATTAAAATCATTTTAGGTTTGCAATGAACAGATACAAATTTTTTGGGATTATCACTTCAGTAGCAGTGTTCATTACAATAGTTGGTTCATGGATGAAAATTATGCACCAACGTTATGCAGATCTTATATTAACCATCGGTATGTTCGGCGAAGCGATTGGCATACCGGTTTTGCTTTGGTTTCTCTTTGAATGGCTAAGGAAAAAATCGAAATAATAGGCAGTTTTTTAGCAATTCAGAGGATAGAGATCTAAATGCCATCGGCATGCGATGACATCATAAATAAAAATTGTATTTTTATATGACAACAAATAATGTATGCCTGCAACAAAAACAATCTCACAAACTCCTTCATATAAAATCGTTTTAAATGCTGTTAAAAAACTTAGCCTAGAAGAAAAACAGCTATTGCGTCTTCAGTTATTTACACAAGATGCCCTGAATGAAATGAAATCTTTTGAGCTCGAACTAAAGAAAAAGAAAACTTCCATTAAAAAAACCGATGCCGAAATAGTAGCCTTGACCACCTCTATCCGAAAGAAAAATTATGCCAACACCAAAAAAATGCTGCATTGATAGTTGTGTGTGGGTAAAATATGCAGGACATCTTAAAACCACTACACTACTTCGCGAAGGAGGCAGATAAAATCATTCAATTAATATCCACGTTTATTATTATTGATGCCCCACGAAATATTTATAGAATGTCAAAGTATGCAAAGGATAATTATCTCTATGACTTATGCATTCAAAATAATTGCCGCTATTTAATCACCATTGACAAAGAAATCCTCGCAGACAAAAATGCTCCTTTTATCAGGAAGAGTGATGCGTGGCTAAAACGAAGAAGACAAACCTGACAATTTCTCACTCAATCAATTTTATAAAAAATCCATAGAATATATTCATAATAATTTTGCCTATTGAGATATTAAAATCATAAAAAATTGTCTTAAAATATTAACGTTAACGCATATCCTATTTTCTCCAAATTAGGCATTCCCAATATTTCGCCCTATATTTGCAACCGTTTACATTCCTTTCTATCACTTTTAGTGACAACCTTCTTTAAGCTAGCACTCTGAAGGTAATTGATGGCAGATTGATTGTTTTCAAAAAAGTCTTATTGAATTACACGTTAAAAGCAGAAGCACTCACTGCCGAAAGCATTTATTGCTCCGGTCATTTTTAATTTTAAAACAATTACAATTGTTATTCGAACAACTCAATCTCATTGAGCCTTTATTAAAGGCCGTGAAAAATGAAGGCTACGCCAATCCTACACCCATTCAGGAAAAGTCGATACCCATCATATTAAACAGAAAAGACCTGCTGGGCTGCGCTCAGACAGGCACCGGCAAAACTGCCGCATTCGCCATCCCGATGCTACAAATTTTGCACGAACAAAAAGGTTCTCAAGATGGAAGGCGCACTATCAAAGCATTAATTTTAACTCCTACACGCGAGCTTGCTATTCAAATTGAAGAAAGCTTTGCAGCTTATGGAAAATATACCGGCTTGCAACAGATGGTAATTTTTGGTGGAGTGTCACAACACAACCAAACGCAGACTTTGCGTAGAGGCGTGGATATTCTGGTGGCAACGCCTGGACGTTTATTGGATCTGATGGAACAAGGTTTTATCAGTCTTCGCGACGTTCAATTATTTGTGCTCGATGAAGCTGATCGCATGCTCGACATGGGCTTTGTACACGATGTGAAAAAAGTCGTTGCAAGGCTTCCACAAAAAAGGCAGACATTATTTTTCTCTGCAACCATGCCGCCTGAAATTCAAAAACTGGCGAACACTATTTTATCAAATCCTGAAAAAGTAGAAGTGACTCCTGTTTCCTCAACAGCGGAAACTGTTCA
>CAIYPC010000261.1 GCA_903927975.1 uncultured Bacteroidota bacterium
TCATCAGCAAATCCGTCTGCACATCATCGCCCAACATAAAAACATGGCTGCTGAATTGTTCAAAGCCGAATTTTTTATAGAATGAAATAGCAGTTTCATTATGTTCCCAAACACCAAGCCAAATCACTTCTTTGTTTCTTTCTTTGGCAACTTCAAAACATTTCATCATCAACGCTTTTCCAATTCCTTTGCCAATTGTTTTTTGTTCTGAATAGATTCTTGCTATTTCTATTGAATCAACATCTCCTAATTCAATTGGATTTTTTCCTTCACGAAGTTTCACATAACCCACAGATTCTCCATCAAGATAAGCGAGTAGGAAAATATTTTCCAGCTTGCCAACTTCATCCATTAATCTTTGTTCAGTGAACACTTCATTCATGAACTTATCCATGTTCTCTTTCGTGTTGTGCTGAGCGAAAGTGTCATGGAAAGTTCTACGGCTGATGTCGGCAATAAATTCAGCGTCGTTTGTGGTAGCGGGGCGAATAGTAATTGAAGGTTTAGATTTATCTCTGGTAAGCTGATTTATGTCATCAAGGTCTTTTAAACGACCTGCTGCTTTTTTTGCATCGATTAAATTATTAAAATGCAAAACCCTTATAGACAAATCATCAGTTTCAAATACCTTGGATATTTTAAAACATTCATCAAAATCAAGCCCTTTCACTTTTGTCATAATATCAATCGCAACAGGTTTTCTTCCGAATTTAAATACATCCCAATCTTGGTGATTTAAAAAATTTTCTTTGGTCATATCAAAGACCGGCATTTTGAATTGATAAAAAGCTTTAAGTAATCGTTGATAATTTTCTTCAGTTCTTTTTACCCAAATATCCATATCACCAGTAACACGCGAATGACCGTGAAGAATGACTGCAAAACCTCCAACTAAAATATAATCAACATTATTATCATTTAAAGCAAGAATGAAATCTCTAAAGTCCGAATTGAACATATTTCCCATCAGCATAATTTTTCTTTGGAGAAGGTGGTTTTATCCATTTTGGGTGGATTCTTGATATCGAAATTATAGGCAATGCTTGTAAGATATAAAGCAATTTCTAATCGCTGTTTCGCAGAATAGGTTTTATAATCACGTTGATAATTATCAGCTTCTTCAAACGTCATTCCTTGAAATGCAGTTCTATCGAGTTTATATGGATTTTGCTCATCGCTCATACAATAAAATTATATAAAAAAAGCATTGCATTTTATGCTACACATTTTCAATCACCATAGCGCTCGCCCCGCCTCCTCCATTGCAAATGCCAGCTGCACCATATTTAGCATTATTTTGTTTTAGGATATGCATCAGCGTTACAATAATCCTTGCACCACTACAACCAAGCGGATGACCAATAGCAACTGCACCACCATGCACATTAACTTTCGATGGATCCAGATTCATGCGCTTTGTATTTTCAATGCCCACAACTGCAAATGCTTCATTCAATTCCCAATAGTTAATGTCTTCCATTTTCAAACCGGCTTTAGCTATTGCTTTTGGCACGGCAATAGATGGTGTCGTCGTGAACCATTCCGGTGCTTGTTCTGCATCTGCATAGGAAACTATTTTCGCAATAGGCTTTAACCCCAATTCATTTGCTTTTTCTTTACTCATTAAAACCAATGCCGCAGCACCATCGTTCATCGTGCTTGCGTTGGCGGCGGTAACACTCCCATCTTTTATAAAAGCAGATTTCAACTCTGGTATCTTATCAAATTTCACATTAAAGGGCTCTTCGTCTTTTGCAAATAAAATTGGTTCTCCTTTTCGCTGAGGGATTTCAACCGGAACAATTTCATCTTTAAATTTTCCTTCGTTCCATGTAGCTTGTGATCGTTTATAGCTTTCAATTGCAAATGCATCTTGTTCTCCACGAGTGATGCCGCATTCTTTTGCACAAAGCTCAGCGGCATTGCCCATCGCTTTTCCATCATACACATCCGTCAATCCATCTTTTGCAAGACCATCAACTAAATTCACATCACCATATTTATTTCCCCATCTTAATTTGGGCGAATAATACGGAACATTGCTCATACTTTCCATTCCCCCCGCAACAACGATATCAGCATCTCCCAATAAAATACTTTGTGCAGCTTGTGCAATTGCTTTCATTCCACTAGCACAAACTTTATTAATGGTAGTACATGCAACTTCATTCGGGAGACCAGCAAACTTTGCGGCTTGTCTTGCTGGTGCTTGTCCCAGATTTGCCTGTAGCACACAACCCATCAATACATCTTGTACTTGTGATGGATTAATTCCCGCTCTTTCAACAGCAGCTTTAATTGCAATGGCACCTAATTGAGTTGCAGAAAAATCTTTTAACGTTCCACCAAAACTTCCAATCGGTGTACGAACAGCAGACATGATATATACTTCACGTTTATTCATATAGCATAAATTTATTCAGGCCATAAAGATACTTAAACAACTGCTTTCGCATTTTCCAAACTATCTAAAATAGATTTTAGCATTATCTCATAATTCTTAATTATCAATTAGTAATTATTAATTATCAGATTCCCGCTGCTCCATGTTTTTCTGGGACGACCATTACCGTTAGTTTACCGCTTGTCACGATTTTATTTGCGTTGCGCTCTGGAACATACAAACTTTGTGTTCTCAATCATTCCTAATATGGAAAAGAATCAACGTATATTAGATCTTCAATGGATGGTTTTCCATCTGTCTTTCTCGCCCGCGCCTCCGGGTGTTTGTTGAGCAGGTATTGAGTTGATAAGTTTATAAGTTGAAAAGTATCCTAAATTTAGAGCATCAACTTTTCAACTTGGTAACCTTTCAACCAATCAACTCCTCAAATCAATCCAAATTAGTAGCAAAAAAAATTACGCAAATGTTTGCGTGTGTAATGCAATCGAAACTTTTGTATCGTTGTGCAAGTTGCACAATCATAAATATTTTCTCTTAACCTAAAAAACCTAAATTAAAATGGAAAGGTCAATGTTAATCAGATGGGGAATAATCATAGGGATTATTTTGTTTTGTTTATTGTTTTATCGTTTTATCCTACGTGTTTTTTTCGGCGTAGTGATAGTGCCGCAGGATAGGATTGGTCTTGTCACAAAAAAATTCGTGCTGATGGGCAAACAGGAATTGCCCGAAGGCAGGATTATTGCCAGCAACGGCGAAGCTGGCTTTCAGGCACAAACACTTGCGCCTGGTGTTTATTTCTGGAAATGGATTTGGCAGTATGACATTACTTTTCAACCGTTCACGGTGATACCTACCGGAAAAATCGGGTTGGTGCTTGCAAAGGATGGCGCAGAGTTGGAAATTGGTTCTATCCTTGCACGTAAGGTTGATTGCGATTCTTTTCAGAATGCGGAAGCCTTCCTGAAAAATGGTGGTCGCAAAGGTCGGCAAACGGCTATCATCACACCGGGTTCATATCGCATCAATACTTTTTTGTTCGAGCTTGAAATCACTGACATGATAACAATTCCTGACAATGCAGTAGGTATTGTTACAACGCAGGAAGGAAAGTCATTGGAAGAAAGACAGATTGCGGGGAAGATTATTGAGAGCCAAAACAAATTTCAGGATGTGGATGCATTCATGAACAATGGTGGCTACAAAGGATTGCAAGAACAAGTAATTCTAGCGGGTTCTTATTTTCTCAATCCATGGTTTGCAAAAGTTGAAATGGTAAAGATGACAGAAATTCCAATCGGTCATGTTGGTGTGGTCATTTCTTATGTAGGCAATGACGGAGTGGATCTTAGCGGTGTTGAATTCAAGCATGGTAATATTGTTGCAAAAGGATTTAAAGGCGTGTGGGCTGAACCGTTAGGTCCTGGAAAATATCCAATCAATCCTTACATCATGAAAGTGGAATTGGTGCCTACCACAAATTTGGTACTCAACTGGGCTTCATCAAGAAGCGAAGCGCATCAGCTCGATAAAAATTTATCGACGATCACAGTGAGGAGCAAAGACGGTTTTACATTCAATCTTGATGTAGCACAGATCATTCATATCCCTACAACTGAAGCACCAAAAGTAATTGCCCGTTTTGGAAACATGACGAACCTTGTAAGCCAAGTACTGGAACCAACCATTGGCAACTATTTCCGCAACTCTGCACAGGATAGTGATGTGATTGCTTTCCTCGGTGCAAGAAAAGAAAGACAAGAATCTGCACGTGATCATATTGGCAAAGTGCTTGAACAGTATAATGTGTTTGGCGTAGATACTTTGATAGGTGATATCGTTCCGCCAGAAAGTTTGATGAAAACATTGACTGATAGAAAATTGGCAGAAGAACAAAAAGTGACTTACGAAACACAGATGAAAGCGCAGGAGACAAGACAGAGTTTGGAAAAAGAAACAGCGATCGCTGAGATACAAAAAGAAATTGTGAAAGCTGATCAGGGTGTTTTAATTGCAGAAAGAATTGCTGATGCTTCCGTGAAGAAAGCCACAGGTGACGCGAACAGCGTGCGTTTACAGGCAACTGCTGAAGCTGACAGATTGAAATTATTAGCTAGTGGTGAAGCAGAGAAAACAAGGTTGCTTGCAAAAGCGGACGCCGAAAAAATTGAATGGATCGCGAAAGCTGATGCTGAACAAATTTCACTCACAGGTAACGCAGAAGCCGAAAAGATTTTGGCGATTGGTAAATCAAATGCAGAATCATATAAGCTTTCTGTTGAAGCGATGGGTGGAAATAATTTCACGCAGTTGAAAGTGATGGAAGCCATTGGCGCAAAGCAAATAAAAATCATGCCTGATATTTTAATTGGTGGTGGAGGCGATAACGCAAACAGCCCAATCAGCGGATTGCTTGGTTTGCAATTGCTGGAACAGTTAAGAAAAAATGCTGATGATAATAATGACAATGCGAGAAAGAGCAATTAATGATTTATTTCTCCAAACAAAAATGCCTCAGGAATTTCCCGAGGCATTTTTGTTTATAAAATTTTGAAAAATTATTTATCGATATCCAAAAGCTCAACTTCAAAAATTAATGTTGATCCCGGCTGTATTTTTCCATTGCCCTGATCGCCATAACCCAAATCAGATGGAATAAATAATCTCCATTTGCTTCCAACAGGCATCATTTTCAAAGCTTCTGTCCAGCCTCTGATAACACCAGTAACATTAAAGTCAATAGGCTCGCCGCGTTGATAAGAGCTTTCAAAAATAGAGCCATCAATCAATTTGCCTTCATAATGGCATTTCACTTTGTCATTATCAGAAGGCTTTGCCCCAGTGCCCTCTTTTAATATTTGATATTGAAGACCGCTTGGCAAGGTGACCACGCCTGGCTTATTTTTATTCTCTGCTAAAAAAGCTTCGCCAGCTTTTTTATTAGGCTCCGCTTTCCCAGCTTTTTCTTTTTGAACAAAATTGATGATGCAAGCATTTGCCTGTTGATCATTAAGCAACGGTTTTCCTGTTTTCAAAACATCATTGATTGCTCTTGCAACAAGAGTTGAATTTACTGTTTGAACTCCCTGTTCTTTATAAAACCCTGCAACGCTAAGTCCAATGGCATAGCTTAAAGAATCACTGGCAGTTTTAAGAACAGGCTGGGTTGCAGGCGCAGCTTTCGCTTTGGCAACCGGTTTTTTAGTTTGAGCAAAGGATACGACGCTCATCATCACAAAAGCAAACACAAAGAGTTTTTTCATAATTATTTTTTTGAAGCGCAAATTTAATGCAATTCACTAACTCACATTGCTACTAATTATTTTGTAACTGAATCAGTTTTTTTCTGGTTGCTTCATTCGTGGGTAGAATCTGCAATGCTTTCTGATAATTTTCCATGGCAGAGGCTTTATTATTATTCTTCACGTAATAATCGCCCATGCTATCAAAAACATTTGCATTGTCGGGGTATAAAATACAGTTGATCCTAAATGCAACTTCTGCTTTATCCATTTCCCGGGAAGCCATCTTCACATATCCAAATGTGTTCAGTTCATTTGATGATTTTGAAAATGGTTTTATCATGTTTGCCACTGTAGTTATCATGCTATTAGAATCAGGTGTGTTGTTTCTTCCCAAAAAATCGATGAGCACTGCAACAGCTTCATAATTCGACAAATATTTTTCATCGCTTGTGATTGCTAGTAAATCTTTTTCTAAGGATGCAACCGGTGATTCAATAATTCTTCCTTCTTCTTTTTTGTTATCAAATACAACTAAATCTGGAACGTGATGGATATTCATTCCTCTTTCTTCGTGTTGAGGACTTTGTTTGTAAAACGAATCCTGATTGTTCAACATAATCAATTTTATTTGTGAAGATGCAACCCCACAATAATCTAATATTTTGAACATGCGAGGCACTTCTCTCCTGCTATCACCACACCACGTGCCCATAAAAATTTCAAAATTTTTTCCAGCTAATTTTTGTTTTAATAATTCGCAGGTTTGCGTGTCAATTTTATAATCTGAATAATTGTTATTGAACCAGCTTGAATACGGCTCTTGTTGCAAATCTTTTTTGTTGCAGGAACCTAATAGCATCTTTTCGCCGTATTTATCTGTTGTTTCATGATTAACAGATTGCGCTGGAACTAATTTTGAATGGCAAGATGAATTTGTGATGACAATACAGATCATCATCAATGATATGATAAGTCTCATTTTAATAATTTTGAAATGAATAATAAAATGCAGGAGTGACAGCAGCTATTGCATTAACGAATATTAACGATAGCAGCTATCGGCACAAAAAATTTGTGCGCAATAAATAAAGAAGAAAATGCTAATGCTTTTGGAGGCTGAAAAATGTTTGTGAGAAATCCTGCGGGAATGCGTGAAATATTATTCAACGCAAACTTGGACGATGATGTTGATTTTTGTTCTTTTCGAGAGAAAAAATTATTCAGCGTGAAAATATTATCGTTTGCCTTTTCTTTGAAAGTTGTTTTTTGAGCAGTGTTCGTTTGGTTGATATCATTATTGTCAGCAACCTGTTTTTCGCAATCGCAGGTTGTAGTGCCTGTGATGATCATATTTTCAATTTGGCAATGTAAATACGTGATTGCTTTACTATAATGAAGCAATAGCAAAAGGGAAAGAAAAAATATTGAACTTAGCTTTTTCAACATTCATTGAATAAATAGACCGAAATATTATAGTGTAAACTAATAATTTTATTCCTCAATTAAGATTTCATGAAAGAATATTTAAAAGTAATCGACATACGCTGGGCAGATCTTGATCCTAATTTTCATTTGCGCCATTCTGTTTATTATGATTATGGTGCTTTTTGCAGGGTTTGTTTTTTGGAAGAACATGGTCTTTCTAATGCTACGATGCAACAGTTGAATATTGGTCCTATCCTATTTAGAGAAGAAGCGGTTTTTAGGAAAGAAGTAAGGCTGGGAGACAAACTTATTATCAACTTGAAATTGCTAAAAGCAAGAAAGGATTTTTCGCGATGGACGATAAAACATGAGATAATAAAAAACGAAAATGTACTGGCAACAGTTATCACGGTTGATGGTGCATGGATGAACACCGTTCAGAGAAGGCTTGCCACGCCAGAACAATTGGTGACAAAAGCTTTTGAAGAAATGCCGAAGGATGATTTGTTTGAATGGATATAAAGGGATTGCAGATTTACGTTTTCAAAGTCAAACAATGAATTATTCCCTCGTATTGCAACTCACCAGCAGCTTTTGCTTATCAGGAAATATCCTTAACACATAGTTTTCATTGCCCACATTTTTTTCAAAATGCCCTTGCTTGCACATAACTTTATAAGCAAACCCATCTCTCATTGCTTCAATATTATTAGCGTTGATATTTGTAAAAGGCAGTTCAATTCCTGAAGCGGCATTCAATTCAAGTGCCCAATTGAAATTTTTATTTTTTGCAGGATCGCAACTCACTTCAAATCTATCTTCAAAAAAATGTATTGTGAATTTTTCGCCTGATGGCAATTGCCATTTTATTGATAATTGATTGCCTTCAACCTCATGCACAGAAAAATTTTTGCAGATAATTTCTTTCTTAGCTCCATCTTCTAAAATCTGGATCAATCGCAATCCTGCAATATTATATTTCTTGCTCCACTCATGTCCGTCAACAAAAGGCAATGTTTCATAAACACATTTATCGGATGTTCCCGGTTTATCAAAATACGCCGATTGCAATTTTTCATTGAACAAATGAATGTCGCGGATATTCATCGAATCATTTTTCCAAATAATATTGGCGCGAAAAAAACGACTGTTATACCAAACTGTTTTATTGCCTTCATCCTTATAATCTTTCATCGCAGCAACCGAAGTAGCCGGCGTCACTTTAAATTTTTCTTTGAACCACTTGCCCGATGCAGAAAGTGTTTCCACATTTATTTTACCAATCTTCCTAAGTGAATCAAAAATGGGTGCTTGCATTTCAAGACCACGTTGCATTTCTTTCCATGTAAAAGAATTTTCTTGTCCTACTTGAGCATAAGCAAAAGCAAGACAAGGTTGATCGGTGAGGGATTGCAAAAACCAATTCACCCATTGCTGATTGGAACCAGCATTTCCATATACGGGCTCCATCGTTATCACTCCTTGTCCATTTGTGCCAAGTCCACTTTCGTATTGATAAATGGGATCACTACCAAGCATGCGAAAAACAGGAACGTCAATTTGCCCTTCTGTTGTTTGCGCTGGCATGTATGCATTCAACCTGCTCGGATAATATGCTTGGTTCCAATAGCCGCCCCATAGCGTATATCCATCGGTACCAATCTGATCTTTGCAATTCGCAGATGCAATGATGTGATATTTATCATACATATATGCCAGTGAATATTCATCAATAAACCACGACGCAACGGATGTAGGATATCTCCCAAAAACTTCTTTGAATTTTTTCATGTACACATCCACCAACAACTTTCTTTCCTCCTGTGTGTAGCCCGTTGAAAAACCTACATCGGCATGCCAATCCCAGGGATATCTGCCGCGCCATTTCAATCCGGCTGCTTCCACATGCGGTTGTGTTATCTCCCACCATGCACCAATTTCATCACCAAGAGATGAACGATTTTTTAACAATTTCTGATACTTCGGATCTATCAATGCATCGTACTGCAACAAATAAGTAGCGGGCAAATGATAATGAGAAAAAAGATTAACCTGCGAAACAACAGTTTCATATAACACATCCTCTGTGATTGCAGAATCACGTGGCTCAAGCTCACGAATAAAATTTACAATGTTCACGATATGCTTTGGCTTTTCATTTGTCTGCGAAAAACTTTTATCTGTCACAATAATAAAAATCATGAAGACATAACAAGCAATACGAAGCATGGGTTTTATTTTATTCA
>CAIYPC010000262.1 GCA_903927975.1 uncultured Bacteroidota bacterium
TTCAATTTATTTTTCCTCATATATTGTCTTACTTCTTTCTTCTTGTCGCCTAATAAATTAAGCACACTTTTCTTTTTGTTCACAGAAAAATATTTTCCGTCTTTTTTAATATAAAATTTTATGTTATCGTGTATGAATCTTTCAACAACTGTGTTAATTCTCTCCTGAACCTCTTTAGTTTCTTTCTTTAAGACAATGATTTTACCATCATATAAAAGATCATAGAATCCCGTACTGATAATATCATTTTTTGTGCTGTCCCTAACAAGCCTGATGAATTTATGATCAAGCAAATTGAAACCCGTAACTTTTTGACTGTTCAGCTCAATAAAAAAAGCTTTGCTGGGAGAATTAATGACTACTTTATCCAATACCAGATCATACATCATTGGCACATTTTCAAATAATATACTGTTATAGATAACGCTACCTGGGCTAAGTTTTGTCGATTGAAAATATGGGCTTCCTTCTGTTATCTGATAATCATAACTCAAATATTGAATGCCATCATACAAAAGCGGTTCCGGGGAAAGTGCCTGATGATAAATTGCAATCGCATTATTTAATGATGTGTGGTATAAAATGCTGTCTGCTGAACTAAGTTGCGACAAACATCTTGTGGGTATAAAAGAAATGGATATAATAAAAACAAAATGCACAGACATCAGAAGCCTCATAAGCAGTATCATTAGTTATCTTAGTAAGATAAGCAATATAGTTTTTCTTTAGTTCGATAAAAAATAATATCGGTTGAACGGCAAACTGTAATGGCAGCTATTTTTCATATAAATTATTTTATAAACTGTATATATGGATTCGTTGCAGAAATCGGCGTATTAATTAAATTTTTTATTACCTCATAGAGATTGATTTCTTAGATTATTGCGCAAAAAATCTCCATCAATAATCAAAAGCTTCACTCCATTTTCCGATTTGGATTTGTGGGAACTCAATTTATCTGAAACTATGTATGTCATCCCTGCTGTCAGAAAAAATCTTTCGCCACTTTCTAGCTCGCTCGTGAAATCACCATCTATACAGTGAACAATATGTCCTTTTTGACACCAATGATCTGCCATATAACCAGATAAATATTCTACCAAGCGTATTCGCAATCCATTAAACTGAACGGTTTGCCAATAAGAAATTCCGGTTTCACCTTTGTGTTCTGTCTTCTCAATGGTTTTCCAATCGATAGACTGAAAAGGGATTGATGTCATTCTATACAATATTAATTTTAAAATATATTAATCCTGTTTTACAGCAGCAATGGCAACGCCCACAAACGAATCTGCGGTTCCATAATATAAAAACCATTTATTTTTAAAAAGCACCAGACCTTCCGCAAACGTAGTGCCCGCTGCATATTGACCAGAAATTTCGTGAGGCAATGACGGCTTCAAAAAACAATTATCTGATCGGTCAATTACTTTTTCAGGATTGTTTGAATCGAAGATAATCTGCCCTACAGAATAAGTTCCTTTTGGCAATGCAGGATCTGCATTATCATTGGTGGCATTTCTTCCATTATATAATAACACAATTCCTTTTGAAGTGATGATTGCAGGCGGCCCGCATTCTGTGAGATCACTATCAAATTTTTTTGCTCGTGTCTCAACAACTTTTTTCAGATCGCCTTTTTCATCAAGCAGTGGATACCAATCATACAAATTTGTTGACCATGCAAGATTAATAAAGTGCTCCCCCCAATACATCCAATACTTGCCATTGATTTTTGCAGCAACCGCTTTATTGTTTACCATCTTCGTGATGATGGAACCAGACTTGCTCCATATCTTCATAAATTTTCCCTGATATGCTTTTGCAAATGCAGGTCCCTTTTTTTCCCAGTGAAATAAATCTTTTGAAAAAGCAATTGACAGTCGCGCAATATCATTATTCCATGCTGTATAAACAATCACATAAGTTCCGCCTTCAGCTTCAACAATTCTCGGATCTTCGCAACCACCGGGATAATCATATTTTTTAAAAGAACCATTATCTGGGTACATAACTGGTGAAGGGAATTTTTTGAAATGCAATCCATCTTCGCTTTCTGCCAAACCAATTCTTGATGTCCTTCCACCCAAAGCTGCCGCAGGATTATCTTCGCAACGGTAGAGCAGATACACTTTATTATTCTTCACAATAGCTGCAGGGTTGAATACATCAGCTTTCTGCCATTTAACCAATAAATTTTTTATGGGATCTTTGAATGTAAAAGTTGAATCAGCTTTTACTATTGGATTTTCTACTGGCTTATAAAAACTGTTCACATCAATATCAATTTTCTTTTGTTGTGAATATCCGCTTGCTGCAAAAAATAATAAAGCATTTACAAAAAAATATCTCATAAAAAAGATGGAGATTTTATTTCAACACGTAAAATAGCCATTCTACGTAGTAATTATCATTTCAATAGTACCTTCCTATCAGATGATTATCTACAATCATTCTTTTCACTTCAGCAGGATCGATTGGTCCTTCTTTTGAATATACAATTTTGCCACCAGGTTCAACCAAAATTGTGTATGGTAATGCGCCCTGCCATTTTGGATCGATTGCTTCAATCAGTTTGTATTTATCATCAACACTAAAAAGAAAATTAGTGGAAGATGATTGTTGTTTTTGAAGAAATGAAATGACTTTATCTTTTTTTTCGGGAACGTCAGCGCTTATGCTGATGAACTCAAAATCTCTTCTGCGATACATTCTATTCATCGTAATAAATTCAGGAAATTCTGTAACACAAGGCCCGCACCATGTTGCCCACACATTTATCAATCGCAGTTTGTCAGATTTATTTTTCAACAATTCTTTTATGCCTGCTTCATCAATCATTTCGAGCTTAACGGGTTCCTTTGCCCATTCCACATTTGCCCGATCGATCCAACTGCTTTTTTCAGCCCATTTAATAGAGCAACCAAAAACTTTTGTTGTAGTTACTGCAACTTCTTTATTATTTAGCAATGCTTCTATGGCATTTTTTGTATCAAAATCATGAGGCGTTTTGCCAGGCTTTTCTACATCATCAATGCGGCCACTATAACGGAGCTTTCTTTCATTATCAAAAATAAATGCATGCGGGGTGGCAATTGGCCCGTAAGCTTTCGCTGTTGTTTCTGTATCGCCATCGTACAAATAAGGGAAATTGAATTGTTTTTCTTTTGCACGGATTTTCATTTCATCATAGGTATCGCCCATGTCGGTATAACCTAATTCATCGAGGCTGATAGAAGTTGGATCATTGGGCATGATAGCTACCACAGCAACGCCTCTGTCTTTATAATCTTTCGTCAATTGAATAATGCGGTCTTCATAAGCCTGTGCAGTGGGACAATGATTGCAGGTAAAAATAATCACCAGCACTTTAGCCTCTTTGAAAGATGACAAACTGTACATTTTTTCATCAACCCCTTTCAAATTAAAATCGGGAGCTGATGAGCCAATGGGAAGTGTTCTATGTTCATCATAAAAATTTTTAGTAGAACTAAAAGACAGAAAAATAAATAGCAAGCTTGGCAGACAAATCAGTTTCTTAACCATCATAAAAAAATTATTAAGGAAAGTTAACATTTAACAATATGTGATACTTAATTGTATCAAAGAAAATTTGAATACCCTAATTTGAGTATGACTCTGATTATTGATATTTTTTTATCAAATACTTTTCCATTTTTATCATGCTTCTCATTCAAGCTTTCAATAATTCATTGCAGCATCAAAACATTGTTATTTTAGAAGCCTGCGCCAAAACTATCATCGCATAATTGGTTCTACCTATCCTTAAAAAATAAAGCAGCTATATAAAATTCTCTACCGACACAAAATTTTCCATCATGAGAAAACGCTATCGTTTTATTTTTTTTATTTCATTGATTGCATTTCATTTTGGTTCGCATGCACAGACAAAACAAATCAGGTTAAGCAATTTCCAGTTGCAATCGTCTTCAATCATTACAGAAACAGGCGATGCATTGTCAATCAAAAATTATCATTCAAAAAATTATTGGTTCCCTGTTACTGTTCCATGCACCGTACTTACAGGTCTTGTGGCAAATAAAGTTTATCCGGATCCTTATATTGGCATGAACAACATGCTCATTCCAGATGCTTCAGATTCTTTCAATCATCAATATCATTTAGAACAATATAGTTTTTTGCCAAATGACCCAAACCCATGGAAAAAACCATATTGGTACAGAACGACATTTCATGTTCCATCGAATGATAATGGCAAACATTTTCAATTAATTTTTAAAGGCATCAATTACAGAACAGAGGTTTGGTTGAATGGTGAACTGATTGCAGACTCATCTCAAATGGCTGGCATGTTCGCAGACTATTTTTTGGATGTGAGCAAAGCAATAAAACCTGGTGATGAAAATGTGATGGCGGTAAAAATTTATCCGTTGGATTATCCTGGATTGCCCGCCCATCCTCAGTTAGACGCACTTGGTGATTTTTATGAGAACGGCGGTCCAACTGGAGACATTGGAAAAAATGTGACCATGTTGAGCTCTGTTGGCTGGGATTGGATCCCAGAAGTGAGAGACAGAAATATGGGGATTTGGCAACCAGTTTATTTGCGCACAACAGGCAATGTGGTGATAAGCAAACCGCAAATCATTACCAATCTTCCTGATTTGCCAGATACAACAAAAGCAACTATTAATCTTCATCTCACGCTTACTAATTATGGTAATGGTGCACAAAAAGGGAACGTAAAAATTACAATCAGCCCTGAAAATTTTCAAGGTGTTGCCATTAATATTATTCGCGAAGCAAAAATAAATGCAAATGATGTAACTGATTTTTCTTTGTCAGCAAAAGACACCAAAGAACTTCTTATTAATCATCCAAATTTATGGTGGCCTAACGGTTATGGGCAACCTAATTTATATCGGATAAGAATACAATATCAAACTGATAATAAAATATCAGATGATACGTCTTTTGTTTTTGGTATAAGAACCGTAAGCTCAAAAACAGCAGATGTGAATGGATGGGTCCGTCGTGATTTTTATGTGAATGGAAGAAGAGTTCATCTGAATGGCGGCGCATGGGTGCCGGATATGATGCTCAATCGTGATTCAACAAGGAACGATTATGAACTGCATCTCTGCCGAAATTCAAATATCAATCTGGTGAGAATATGGGGTGGCGGCATTGGAGAGACGGATGATTTTTATGAGCTCGCAGATAACTATGGATTATTGGTTTGGCAAGATTTCTGGATCACAGGAGACACGCATGGCGGCTTCAAAGGTTCTGAAGCTTGGCCTTTTGAAGGAAGTATATTTATCAAGAATGTGATCAGCACTATTTACCGGATCCGCAATCACGCAAGCTTGCTTGTGTGGACAGGCGGAAATGAAGGCCATGCCCGTGAAGAATTATACAATGCAATGCGCGATAACGTGGCGAAGCTGGATGGCACCCGACCTTTCATTCCATGCTCTTCAGGTTTTGCAAATCAGCCAAAAGGTTGGAAAGGATCTTGGCCCGATGATAAGCCTTCCGGAGTTTATAGTGGCGGCCCTTATACTTGGGTTGATGAATCGCAATATTATAAACTGGTTGACAATGGGAAAGATTGGGTTTTTAAAGATGAAACAGGATTGCCGTCTCAACCTCCTTTCAACACGCTGCCTAAAATTATTCCAAACCTAGTGCCTGATAAATCTTTGCCATATCCATTGAACAATACATGGGGTTATCATGATGCATGCAGCGGCAATGGCAAGTATGATAAATATTATAATGCAATGGTTGAACGATATGGACAACCAGCAAGCATAAAAGATTTTTCAGAGAAAATGCAATTGCTCAATGCTGATGGTTATCGTGGAATTTTTGAAGCTGCGGGCCACAAGCTCAATGAAACAGGCGGTGTAATGTTATGGAAATTGAATGCTGCATTTCCGAGTGTGGTGTGGCAGATTTATGACTGGTATCTTGAACCAAATGCAGGATATTATTTTATGCAAAACACCTTGGAGCCTGTTCATGTTCAACTTAATCTGGATGATTCAACAATTGCAGTCGTTAATCGCAGTTATCAAAAACAAAATCAGCTCAGCTTTCATGCTCAGTTAATGAATATGGATGGAACAATTTCATATACCAATAAAGGGGTAGTAAATCTTGATGCAACCGATGTAAAAAAAGTTTTGCCATTGGCGGATGTGCTGAGCAAAATAAAAAATATTTCTTTTTTGTTGCTTGACTTGGAAGAGAGCAATGGAAAAAAAGTTTCGGAAAATATTTATTGGCTTTCGCCAAATCATGATTTCACAAAATTGCGCGACATGCGTGCGGCAAGCGTTAACGTAAAAACAATAAAGAAAATAAAAACGAAAACCGCTTACGAATGGACTTTAGAATTTTCCAACACGTCTCATAAGCTTGCATTCTTTTTAAATCCACAGTTAATAAATAATGGAGAAGAAGCGTTGCCAAGTTTTTGGTCGAAAAATTATTTTTCATTGCAGGCGCATCAAATTATTACGGTGAAAGTTTCTTGTCCGATTGAAAAAATAAACCCAAGTTCTCCTATGAAATTGAGAATAGAAGGTTGGAATATAAAAAGTAGTGAATTGAATTTATCGGGGAAATAAATTTTTGAATTCTACTGATTACCAAAAGTCCGAAGGACTTCAATGTGAATAACCCTGGATGAAATCCGAGGGAATCACTATTAAATTTTCTGTTGAAAATAGAAAATGATTATTACTTTCGGCATGAAACATTATACTCCAACATTAAAAATAAGACCATGAAAAAGACTAACACTATCTTTTGGATCGTCACAGGAATATTTGCAGCATTCATGCTGTTTTCAGCTAGTCAGGAAATAATGAATAATGCAGACGCAAAAAAATTTATCAACGACCTTGGTTATCCTAATTATTTCAACCCGCTGATTGGGATATTAAAAGCTCTTGGTGTGATTGCAATTCTCGTTCCCGGCTATCCGAAAATAAAAGAGTGGGCTTATGCCGGATTTTTCTTCGATTTGTTTGGAGCAACCTATTCCCAGATAGCCGCTGCTGGATTTAAACCTGAGGTTAGTTTTATGTTGGTCTTCTTTTTATTTTGGGGAGTATCTTATGTATATTTTCACAAGCGGCTTGCAAATAGCAATGCTCTAAAATAAAAAATTAAACCCTCTTCATATTCTTTTCTTCGATCTTGATATTATATTTTATGATATCCCAATATTCTTTTCCATAAGGAACCAGGATTTCGGAACCAGCGGGAATATCTTTTTTCGCATCAATAAAAACTTTCGATCCTTCAATCATATATTCACTATTGTTGCGGATGCCTTCTATTTTTGATATCCCTTGCGCATCATTCGCATAACGACCCAAAGCTTTTTTGTGATTGTATGCATCAATCACAATTGAACGCTTTATATAATAAATGTATCCATTACGGCCATCATCATGATCCACTTCTTTCCATGTGGTAAGCTTTCCTTTATATTCCACGATGCGTGTGCCTTTGGGAATAAACACTTTTGTAAAAAGACCTTTGCCTGAGTTTGGTATGCCTGATTTTTTTATAACAAGCTTCTTTTCTAATAATGCCATGGGCGCAAAATATGAAAAAGAATTTAAACGATATTTTTAAAACCCATTTTCACTAACGAGAATGGGCAACCGATTTTATATTCTTTCGCTAAATGTATTTCCAAAGCTTTTTGCTTTCTATCATAATTTTGTTTCTAAAATATTAAAGTTGCAAACATCCGAAGCAGCAGAAATGCTAAAACATAATAATGAAAATCTATTTAAAGAAATAGAGCAATGGGCAGATTTAGGTTGCGGCAGCGGCACTTTCACATTTGCGCTCGCAACGCTCCTTCAACATGAAAGCATCATTCATGCCATTGACAGCAATGCTTCGTTGCTAAAACAAATTCCTTCCTCATACTATTCCATAAAAATTGAAAAAGAAAAGATTGATTTCATCAACGAAAATATTCATCTAAAAAATCTTGATGGAATATTAATGGCAAATTCACTGCATTATGTGAGTTACAAAAAAAAGTTTCTTACAAAATCAATTGAAAGCCTAAAAGAAAATGGATGTTTTTTAATCGTTGAATACGATACAGAAATCCCTGTGCCAACATGGGTTCCTTATCCAATAAATTTTTCTTCGTTAAAAGAATTATTTATGAATGCTGGATATAAAAATATTATCAAGCTGAATGAAAGAGCATCTGTTTATGGACCAATAATGTATTCAGCATTGATTGAAAGATGAGGGAAAATTATTAATTAATAATTCTCCCAGGCAGCGCAAACGCCACATAAGCATCCCCCGAATGTTTATGTAGTTTTCCTCCACCGCATGCAATCACCACGAATTGTTTTCCATCCACTTCATAAACTGATGGCGTTGCAAAACCCGATGCAGGTAAATCCGCTTCCCACAAAAGCTGCCCGGTTCTTTTATTGAAAGCACGCATTTTTGAATCGCTTGTTGCAGCAATAAATAATACCCCGCCTGCGGTAACTGCTGGACCTCCATAATTTTCTGTTCCAGAATGAATGCCTTTTGCTTTCAATTCTGGATAATCGCCAAGTGTATCTTTCCAAACGATTTGTCCGGTGCTGAGATCAATCGCGTTTAAAGTTCCCCATGGCGGAGCAACTGCAGGATAACCTTCTTTCGTTAAAAATTTATTATAACCAGTGGAAGTATATGGCATTTTGTACCATTCATCTTCTGGCTTTGCAGGCGGAATAAATTTTTCTTTTTGCTTATCTTTTTCGTTCAATATAAATGATGCAAGCGCTTTCTTTTCCCCGTCTGATAATTGATTGAAAGCTGGCATCATTCTTCTTCCACCAGATATCAGTTGAATGAATTGTTCTTCATTATATTTTTTTTCAACTCCGATGAGTGTTGGATAATTCCCACCACCCTGTCTTTGATTGCCATGACAAGCCATGCAGGTGATGTTATACAATCGCTGTCCTGCATGCAAATTATCTGCATTAGAATCTATTTTATTTTTTACATCAACCATCGTAAGCACCCACGGCATTTCACTTTCGTTTACATATAAAATTCCCGTAGCAGGATCAAATGCAGGGCCGCCCCACTCTGCGCCTCCATCATAGCCTGGAAAAATAACAGTGCCTTCTTTTGATGGAGGATTAAAAATGAAACCGCTTTTGTATGACGCCAATCTCTTTTTGATATCCTGATAAGAAGAATCAGGAACAAGCGTGTTCAGATCTTTTTCATTCAATGTTTGTCGAACGATTGGCTTTGGAAGCGAAGGCCAGGGTTGTGTTGGCGAAGGCTTCTCTCCTATCAATTCAGTTTCTGTTGGTACTTTAATTTCATCGATTGGATAAATTGGTTTGCCTGTTGTTCTTTCAAACAAAAAAATAAAACCGCTTTTTGTGGGCTGCGCAATCGCTTCAATTTTTTTCCCATCTTTTGTGATTGTTACCAATGCAGGAGGTGTCGGAAGATCTCTGTCCCACATATCGTGATGCACCGTTTGAAAATGCCAGATACGCTTGCCCGTTGCCGCATCCAGCGCAACGATGCTGTTCGCAAAAAGATCATTGCCTATTCTTTTGCCACCATAAAAATCATAAGAAGCCGATCCGATCGGAGCAAACAAAATTCCTTTTTCTTCATCCATGCTAAAACCCGACCAAGTGTTTGCGCCACCAATATGTTTCCATGCTTCTTTATTATCCCAGCTTTCATATCCTTCTTCGCCGGGCTGAGGGATGGTATGAAATATCCATCTCAATTTTCCCGTGTGAACATCATAAGCTCTTATATGCCCTGGAGCCGCTGCCGCATCTTCATCAACGCGTGCGCCAATAATGATCATGTCTTTATAAATAATTCCCGGCGTTGTTGATGCTACGTAGAGATCTTTTACTTCTCTTCCCAAATCATTATGCAGATCTATTTTCCCATTTTCCCCAAATGTTGAAATAGGTTTTCCATCATCAGCATTCACACAAAAAAGTTTTGAACTTGCAGAATAAAAAATTCTTCTATCATCTTTTCCATCGGTATAACAAGCAACACCGCGACAAACATTCATCGAAAAATATCCCTGGTCTTTCACACTATCATTACCCGCAGGATCAAAAATCCATTTTTGTTTTCCCGTTGCCGCATCCACTGCAAAGAGTTTTAGTTTTGGAGAAACGCCATATAATATATTCCCAATAATAATCGGGTTCACCTGAATTTGTGTTGATTTATCAGAGTCGCCGGTATGATAAGTCCAGGCAACCTGAAGCTGCGAAACATTTGCGGTGTCAATTTCTGTTAATGAAGAATAATGATTGTTTTCTTTATTGCCGCCATAATTTTCCCATGAACTATATTTTTTATCCCCGTTTTGTTTGCAGGAAAAAATGAATAAAATAGTTGAAGCAGTTAATAGCAAGCGAGAGAATCTCATTTCGTTGATTGTTTTTGGAATATTAAGATATGAAAAATTAAATCACAGAGAGCTTTAAGAAAATTTTGGTAGTGTGTCGGTTAGAATTTTTGCAAAAAAAAGTCTTTCCGCAGTATAACAGCAACGTAATATTATCAGTGGTACTTGATTTTTCTCAAACTATCAATTGCTCGATTACCCTTCGATAACAAGTCTTTTTTTGAATAGTCAATATAAGTTTCTGCGTCGTCCAAGTACTCATTGATAATTGTGTCTTTAAAAATTAAACGGTAATTAGCAAAAGACGAAATTATCATCTTAAATGCCGCGGTATCGGTGTTGCCAAATGGATTAGAAAATGATAAGGTCGATGTATCTCCATTATGTGCAAATGTAAAATGAAACCCAATTCCATCACGTATTCCTTTATGAATCGAATGTGCTGTGATTATTTTTTGAAGTAGCTCAGAATCTAATTTTTGAAATTGAATTCTTTCGTTACTGTCAATTTTAGAAAGTGTCACTTCTGCCTTCTCAATAAAAGCTGGAGAGATGAATGCCTTTAAAAATATGGTATCTTTTTTTACCCCTTCTTTTTTATGTATTTCTTCACAACCAAGAAGAATCAATAAAATCAACATTGTTAAAAGCATTTTTTGCATAGAACGTTTAGTATTGTCACTAACCCTAGCATTGGCATTTGTGGCGGAATTGAAATTATGAATTGTAATTTGATTTTTAGTTGATTAAATTTCTGTAAGATTTACAATATACTCAATGCTCTTAAATCACTTTATAAATCCTTATTGCATGGTATCCCAAAAAACCTTCAAGGTTTATCGAGATTCTTGAATGAAAGTTTTGACTGCACAATTTGAATCCAGAAACAAATTTTACTCAGCCCTCAAACTAATTACCGGATTTGTCAATGCTACTTTGATTGTCTGATAGCTCGCTGTTGCAAAATCGTAATCAGCACCGAACAGTTCCAGCGAGAGCAATTTTATTTGATCTATTGACCTTATAGGAAAGCTTCCGAATATTATTTATTTTTAATACAAATCCCTGAAAAAAATGGGCTGAAAGCTTTTTAGAGGCAACTCTGATAATGAATTATGAGTTTATACTCTCAATAAATGGTTAAGCTGAACTAAAGATTGGAAAAAATACTCAACATAATTGAAGGTTGCGCACAAAACGACCCGAAGTGCCAGAAGTGGTTCTATGAACATTACTTTGGTTTCGGGCTGAAGACCGCCTTTCGTTATGTGTATGCTTATGACAAGGCGATTGACGCGACCAACGACGCATTTGTGAAGATATTCAGGAACCTTCACAGTTTCCAGAACCGCGATCCTGACAATCTGGAGAAAATGTTGATGGGATGGATAAAGAGGATTGTAGTAAATTCTTCGATTGATTATATGCGCCGCGAGAGTTTGGTGCCTGAATACAGGCCAATACCAGATGAAGTGTGGGACAAATCGCATCGCTCACAAAATGCCGACAACACACTGATGTATAAAGAACTTGTGCTGCTCGTGAAAAAGCTAAGCCCGGCTTACCGAGTAGTTTTTAATATGCATATTATTGATGGTTTTTCTCATCAGGAAATTGCAAAAGAACTTGGAATATCCGTAGGAACCTCTAAATCTAATCTTTCAAAAGCCAAAGCACAATTGCAAAAGTTTATGGTGAAAGATTACAAAGGAAACGTGTTATGTTTTACGTGAATAATGACGATATGGACGAATTGTTTCGGGACGCCGCCGAAAGATACCCCCTAAAGACCGAAGGCGTAACCGACTGGGAAAAGGTATCTGAATTACTTCAAACTGAAGCAGGCACCCCTTTTGCCGATCCCGGACAATTCAAAAAAGAAAAAAAACGCCGTGTTTTTTTCTGGTGGTTATTATTATTACCGCTTGGATGGATTGGGCATGAATCATGGCAAAAAATTAATGCACCAACTAGTGAAAAGAAATCAACAGCCACAATTGAAAAGAAGTCAGCAGCAACTGCAAAAAATGCTGAAGCGACAATTGACAATAGCGCAAACGAAAAGATAAATAAAACAACTGCACCAACTATTGCTTCAACCATTAGTGATGTTGATAAAAAAAATACGGCTAGCGATAAGAAAGATATAAACAAAGTTTCTGTTGCTTCTGTCAGTCCAAACAAAACAGATGTTGCCAGAAAAGAAACTGACAGGAACAAAAGCTTGAATGATGAAAATCTCGTAGCTAAAAAAATTTCAGATAAGAGCAGTAATAAAAATGTTATTATTCATAGCCAAAATAAAATAACGAAAAATTTTGTTGCTGTTGATAATAAAAAAGCAAATAATAAAGACAACCAGACAATTGATAATTCAATAGTTGATAATTCTCAGAAAAATAATGTTGTAAATAATAATAATAGCAATAATACAGCCGATAAAAATGATGATGACCTAAAGAAAGAAACACTTCATGTTCCTGCGCAAAAGAATAATGATGATTTAAAAAGCGCAACGGCAAAAGCATCTGACGCAATTGTGAAAAAAGAGAACACGCCTGTAGAAACCACAACAGAAAAGAAAGCAGCAAAACCAACTGTTAAACTTCAAAAAGACTTTCATTTTTATACAGCATTGATGGTTGGCGCAGATATAAGCACCGTTAAATTTCAATCTGTGAAAGGCATGGGAAATTCTGTTGGATTGTTATTGGGCTATCATTTCAGCAAGAGCAGGTTTAATATAGAAACAGGCATTTATTGGGATACAAAAAAATATTATTCAAAAGGTGAATATTTCGATAAAAACAAAGTGTCATATTTTGCTAATTATCCCAGTGCACAACTGCTATACGTAAATGGCAACTGTAATATGTTTGAGATACCCATCAACGCTAGGTATAATTTTGTGCAGAAGAAAAACACATCTTTTTTTGCTGTCGCAGGTGTTTCATCATATCTAATGAATAAAGAGTCTTATGGATATGCTTACGAAGAAAGCGGATGGCAGGGTTATGAGAGTCAATCTTATTATCATTCATCACAAAACTGGTTTTCGATATTGAACCTGAGCGCAGGATTTGAACATCATCTTGGAAAAATCGGCGATATCAGAATTGAGCCTTATGCAAAACTTCCGCTTTCAGGAATTGGTAAAGGCAGCCTTTCCCTTACAAGTGCTGGCCTGAATGTCGGGTTGAGCAGGCGGTTTTAGTGTAGCAATCATTTATTTTTTATTGTAAAAATTGTATGCGAAAAAAAGGAAAAATTTTTTTGTGGGCTATGCTATTGGCCCTTGCAGTCTTCAGCATCTGGAGTTATTATCTGTTTTCAAGAAGACATGAAAGCGCTCAAAATTTAAAAGCAGATGTATCAATCAACGCAGTCGATTTATACAATCAATATTCTGCTGATGAAGCAGGTTCAAACAAAAAATTTTTGAACAAGGTAATAATCGTGAAAGGCAAAATTTATGAGATGACGAATAATGGCACCGCACAATTTTATTTGCTTGATAGGATTTCTACAGGCGGGGTAAACTGTCAGTTGTCACCTGATATTGATAAGAAAAAAAATATACTGATACCAGTAGATAGCGTCATAACCATTAAAGGAAAATGCACGGGCTTTTTGATTGATGTGAATTTGGTGGATTGCGTTGTGCAATGAGGGTTGGGAAGTTGAAATGTTTATAGGTTGATTTGAGATACGGGTGAAATACAGGATAAGAGATGTGGGATACAGATAGATTGCATATAAAAATTTTGAAAAAAGAGATGTTGTTATACAAGAAAATATTTTTCTCGGCATTCATTGGAACTCTAATAACAATGTCTGCGTGTATCAAATCAAATCAGCCAACTGGTGCAGGATCTGATTTTTGCGATACGACTGATGTAACATTTTCCAAAAATGTATTGCCCATTCTTCAAAGCTATTGCTACGCTTGTCATAGCGATAAAAATGTTGCGTTCAGCAGCGGCATTAGCCTCGATGGTTATAATAACACCAAAGGTTGGGCTGATGCCGGTTATCTTATTGGCGATGTGAGGCATGACGCTGGTTTTCTAGGAATGCCTTATGGCAAACCCAAACTTTCAGCTTGCGAAATAAATACAATTGTTGCTTGGGTAAACCAGGGCGAACAACCATAAAATAAAAGCATGAGAAAAATTGTTTCAATCATTGGCTTAATTATTTGTTGCGCTGAGGCACAAAGTCAGGTATTCACAACAAGAACAGGCTTTATTGGCTTCTATTCAAAAACGCCACTTGAAGACATTAAGGCTGAAAACAACCAAGTGTATGCAGCGATCGATGCAACGAAAAAAAATATTGCTTTCACATTATTAATGAAGGGTTTCATTTTCACTAAAGAACTGATGCAGGAACATTTCAATGAAAATTATATTGAGAGTGACAAATATCCCAAATCAAATTTCGTGGGAAGTTTTACAGAAGATTTTACGCCAGAAAAAGATGGAACTTATCATATAATGGTGAAAGGAAATCTTACACTACACAACGTAACAAAAGCAATTGAAGTTCCTGCAACGCTGGAAGTGAAGGCTGGCAAGGTTTCGGGCAAAGCAGAGTTTAAATTAAAACCAGAAGATTTTAACATCAGCATCCCTTCTATCGTGAGAGAAAAGATAACAAATGAAATGACTGTTCGCGTGAATATAGATTGCAGCGCTGCAAAATAATTTATTATGCAAGTGAAATATTTTTATTGTATTCTTATAATATTTTTCTCTGCGGTTTCACTACATGCGCAGGACAGCAGTTTGCTCAACATGCTGAACGATTCTATGTCTGTAAGTAAAAATATTTCGTATGTAACAGGAACTTTCAAAGCAGGGCATGTTGTTAATATGCAAACAATAGAATCGCCTGCAAAAAATGCGCTTGTGTTTTTAATCCAACATCGTTTCGGGCAGCTTAATAGCGGATCATATAATTTCTTCGGATTGGATAATGCGACACTTCGTCTTGGTTTTGATTATGGCATTTGCGATCGTCTCTCAATTGGTATTGGCAGAAGCTCTTACCAAAAAACTTATGATGGATATTTGAAGTATAAATTATTAAGGCAAACTGATGGAACTGAAAAGATGCCCATAAGCATTAGCCTTTTGGGGATTGTAACAAACTATACCGTAAAAATCCCTGAGGCACCAACATTATCAGCAGCAGAGCGCACATCTTATGCAACTCAAATTCTAATTGCAAGAAAATTCAGCAGCAGTTTATCGTTGCAATTAGTGCCAACTTATTTATATTATAACTACACACAAGGAAATGATAAGAGTACTATATTTTCAATTGGCGCAGGTGGGCGCATGAAAATAACAAAGCGAATGAGCATCGATGCTGAATATACTTATCTGCCGTCGAACCAGGTGACCTCAATAAAAACACATAACTCATTTTCACTTGGCTGGGATATAGAAACCGGAGGACATGTTTTTCAATTGGTTTTCACAAATTCACAAAGCATCACCGAAACACAATATATAAGTCGAACAACAGGAAATTGGGGAGATGGCGGGATTTATTTTGGGTTCAACTTGTCGCGTGTTTTTAATTTGAAGAAAAAGAAATGAATGATATTGAGCTAGCGAAAAGTAACACAGAAAAAGTTTTAAAAAATAAGTACCAAAATGAAAAATCTTTGGTGCTAACGAAAAAATTTGTCTTAGATATTTCTGCAAGCTCATTACAGACAATCATCAATCAGTTTTGCTCATTGCTCATCTTCTATATCCTTTCAAAATATTTCGATAAAAATATTTTCGGGGAATTGAGTTGGTGTCTTGCCGTTTTAATGATATCCTTTTCTATTCTGAGTTGCGGCATCGATCAGATGATTGTGCAAAGAACTGCCGCAGGCTATCATGCAGATGCATCACAAAAAATATATCTGTTTCATGTTTTGCTTACAGGCATTTCTTTTGTGGCTTTGCTATTTCTTGCAACAAATATTTTTAAAGAAAACTCAGGCAAATTAAACCTGTTGTTCTTTTTATCTATTGGTCAATTGTTCACATACATCACGTCGCCATTTAAGCAAATTGCAAATGGCAAGGAAGATTTCAGAAGTCTGCTAATTATGTCAACCTGTTCTTCAGTAATCAAAGTGATCGCATTAGCTACCCTTGCATTCTCAAATAAAATAACGATTTCAGCATTTATTTCCATTTATGTTCTAGCATCTTTTATTGAATTAATAGTTTGCGTCATAATAAACAAACAAAACTTATTTACTGAAAAACGAATTGCAATTAAAAAGAAAGATTACGTTCACCTTATCAAAGAATCATTGCCACAATTGGGAGTTGTAATATTCAATTCTGCTGTTGCAAGATTTGACTGGGTAATGCTGGGCATTCTCTCTACAACTGTGATCCTTGCAGATTATAGCTTTGCTTACAAAGCTTTTGAACTTTCCACATTACCACTTCTTATTATTGGACCAGTGTTATTACCCAAAATCACAAGATGGTTCGCAAAAAACAATGAAGGCATCAATGAAAGAAAAAAACATTTACTTTTTTTAGCAAGAGCTGAAATTATGTTTTCCTGTTTTCTGGCGCTGCTCCTAAATCTGCTTTGGTCGCCTGTTATAGATGCCATTACAGATAATAAATATGGTGCTGTGAATTCGTTCACTATACTTATTTTATCATCCGCCGTTCCATTTTTATATGTCAACAATATTTTATGGTCAGTAAATTTTGCACAGCGAAAAATGAAATTGATTTTCTATATCACTACAGCTACATTTATATTAATATGTACAGGTGATATTTTCCTAATACCTTTTTCCCATGGAGAAGGCGCAGCAATTGCATATTTAACAGCGATTGTTACGCAATGTTTTCTTTTCATCAACAGAACGGCATTTGAAGGAAAAAATAAAATATGGAATTATCTGATATTATATTTTAGCTGCGCTATATTCGGAGGCATTTCAGCAACACATATTACCAGTAATTTATTATTTCAATTGATTATTGCATCTGCCGTTTACTGGATTTTGGTGATAATATGCAAATATGCATTTCTTAAAGATTATCAAAGCTCAAAGAGAATTGCATGGAAATGAAAAAAAATTTCTTTCACGAGTTATACAAAAAAAGCATTCAAAAAATTGATTGGCAACTATTGTTATTTCTTCTATTATTCCTGAATGTAAAACTGATAGTAAAAGTATTTGCAATCATTCTAATATATGCGCTGAACCGGGATTTTAAATTTGGATTCAGCTTGCGCTCATCAAGACTTCCGTTATTTTATTTATTTATTACAGGAATAGCTGTTTTGAATCTTTTCTTATACGGATTATTTCTCACCACTCATTATGACATAGCTTTCATTACAGAAATTAGTTTTTGGTTACTCAGCATTCTTGCTATTCATCAATTAAAATTATTTACGGAGAAGCTTGATGCAGAAATTATACAAAACACATTGATGATATTTTTCATCATCAATGCCATTGCATCATTCACCAACATTTTTTTAATAATCATTGAAACAGGTGCGCTCAACCCTTTTCAATATCAGGGAATGTTCCAGAAATATTTTATTGGAACAGGCGACAACATAAAAGGGATTTCATTTGACACATCAACAACAAACGCGCTTCTTAATGTTTTTGGCATTGTTTATTTTCTAAAGAGGAACAAGCCGCTGATTGTTTTATTATGCATGAGTGTTCTCTTATTAACAGGAAGCAACTTCTCAAACATATTAATATTTCTTACGCTCTTATTCATCTTTATTTTTCAGAGCACACGAGAGCAAAAAAGCATTATCGTCATTTGTTTCTTAATGATAATAGTTTTCATGTCAAAGATTTCCCCGCAAAACAATCAATACGTTTCAGACTTTTTTAAAAAAATTTTACCCAAAACAAACAAGCCTGTTGTTGAAAGCCTTTCTTCAACAAAAATAAAAGAACTGCAAAATCAAAA
>CAIYPC010000263.1 GCA_903927975.1 uncultured Bacteroidota bacterium
ATACAGAAGCCGATTGTGCGAAGCCTTTATTAAAAAGAATAGAGATTAGCAGGAAGAATGCAATTAGTTTTTTCATGTGATCAGTTAAAGGTTAAGTGGTCAGTTAGTGATATCTCGTGGTGGGTACAAATAAAATAAAGCAGTTCAAATATCATTTAAAAAATAATGGATATGCGCAGGCGAAACCCTAATTTTACGTTAAACAGTTTTATATCCTCACAACTGTTTAAAGCCTTCTTATATGAGCGATGATAAAAAGAAATCCATAAAAAAAAGCAAAGAAAAAAAAGTAGAACCTGCTGAAGCGGAAATCACATCCATCAAGACAAAGAAAAAGACTACGAATGAGCATGGGCGTTATGAAGACATGCACTTTGTAGATTCCACCAAATCTGTATGGAACTATTCATTGTTCTCCGCTGATGACATCAGCAATTTTCAGAACGGAACGCATTATAGTATCTATAATTTGTTTGGTGCACATCAGGTTGAAGTGCTGGGCGTAACGGGCTATTATTTTGCTGTGTGGGCTCCCAACGCAACCTATGTTTCTGTGAAGGGAAATTTTAATGATTGGAACAATGATTCGCATCCATTGTATGTGAGGCTCGAAAAATCTGGCATTTGGGAAGGGTTCATACCAAACCTTGGCAAAGGCGAAGTTTATAAATATCATATCCATGGTTTTAAAGGGGCCAAGCTCGATAAAGGTGATCCCTATGCTAATTTTTGGGAGAAAAGACCTGATACCGCTTCTATAACATGGGAGCTTTCTTATTATTGGAATGATGAGGAATGGATGAAAAAAAGAGGCAAGCATAATTCGTTGGAAGCGCCGTGGAGTGTTTACGAAGTACACCTTGCAAGTTGGATGCGACCAGATAAACATGATGAAGAAACTTATAACAGCTATGATTTTTTCAGCAAGAATTTGGTGCCTTATGTAAAAGAAATGGGCTTCACGCATGTGGAACTGATGCCTATTATGGAACATCCGTTCGATGGAAGCTGGGGTTATCAGGGCACAGGATATTTTGCGCCAACATCACGCTATGGCGATCCGCAGCAATATATGTCAATGATAGATGCATTTCATCAGGCAGGCATTGGCGTTATACTCGATTGGGTGCCTTCTCATTTCCCTTATGATGCTCATGGTCTTTATATGTTTGATGGAACTAACACCTATGAGTATGCGGACATGCGCAAAGGATTTCATCCCGATTGGAACAGCTATATTTTTAATTACAGAAGGGGAGAAGTGAAATCATTTCTCATTAGCAGCGCAAGGTTTTGGATGGATAAATTTCATACTGATGGTCTTCGCGTTGATGCGGTGAGTTCTATGCTGAAATTAAACTACTCTAGAAAAAAAGGGCAATGGGAACCGAATGAATATGGTGGCGATGGTAATATAGAAGCAATTGCTTTTATAAAAGACATGAATGAAACATTGTTCCGCGATTTTCCCGATATACAAACCATTGCTGAAGAAGCTACAGACTGGCCTGGCGTTAGCAAACCAACTTACGCCGGAGGGCTTGGATTTGGAATGAAATGGATGATGGGCTGGATGCACGACACGCTTGATTTTTTTAAGCTGGATCCTATTCACCGTCAGCATCATCAGGATAAATTTGCTTTTAGCATGATGTATTATTATGATGAGAATTTCATGCTTCCATTGAGTCATGATGAAGTTGTTCATGGCAAATCGCCAATGCTTTATAAAATGCCCGGCGATGAATGGAGAAAGATGGCAAATCTACGATTGATGTATTCGTATATGTTCACTCACCCCGGTGGAAAATTGCTATTTATGGGTGATGAGTTTGGTGCAACGGAAGAATGGAATTACAAAACTGAATTGCAATGGAATCTTTTGCAATATGATCCACATCGATTGTTGAAAG
>CAIYPC010000264.1 GCA_903927975.1 uncultured Bacteroidota bacterium
TGCTGAAGTTTATCGAGCTTTATCTTTTGAACAGCTTTTTCTACTTCTTCAAACTGCAATGCTTTATCAACAACTATCGCAAGATCGCGATGAACAGGAAGCTGTTTGGGAAGCTCGCGGAATTCAATATTGTTATTTGATGTTTTTAATAACAGATCCCAATTAAAATCAACAAACAAAACTTGTTGTTTAATATCAAACATTTTCAAAACTGAACCATTAATAATGCCAATTTCCAATACAGCCTTATTATTTATTTTGCCTGCTAATGAAGCACTCAATTTTTTATTTTGAGAAGAACTGAAAGAAATAGGTTCAGCAGAAATTTGCTGTGCAATTTTTTTGCTGATGCCTTTGATATAAAAAAAATCAGCATTACTTGCTTTTCCTTTCCATGAATCTTCTGATAAATTTCCCGTTACATACAAACACAAACGATTTGTTTCAAAATAATTCCCTACTCCGTTCGTGTGATAAGTTTTGCCAAATTCAAAAAACTTCAAATCGCCAGTCTTACGGTTAAGGTTATACGCAATTGATTCAAGCCCTGTTTCAAGAAGCGAAGGTCGCATCACGTTCAGTTCTGCGCTTAGGCTATTGATCATTTTCACAGTTCCGGATAATTCTTCTTCGTTATAATAAGCGCTGTTGGTAATCGAGTTTGTGAATATTTCATAGAAGCCCGCACCAACCAAATAGTTTGCGATTTTTTCTTTGTAAGATGAATTTGTAAAATCTGTTTCAACAGATGGAGATATAGTTATTGCTGATGGAATTTGAATATTATCCAATCCATCAATGCGCATTATTTCTTCCACCACGTCAGCGGGCAAAGAAATATCTGGTTTGTGAAATGGCGCTGCGACATGTATATCATCCAGCCCTTCTTTCATAATCTCAAAACCGAGATTTTCAAGAATTTTTTTCACAGCGTCCTGATGATAATTCTTACCACTCAATTTTTTAAGGTAATGATATTTGAGAGCGATTGCGGTCTTGCTTTTTTGTTTCGGATATACATCAACGATGTCTGAAGAAATTTCTCCATCAGCCAATTCTTTTATTAATGACGCAGCTCTTTTTAAAGCATTCATGGTATTTGAAATATCCATCCCTTTTTCAAAATGTGTTGCTGCATCCGTTCGCAAGCCATGCCTAAAAGAAGTTTTGCGCACATCAACGGGATTGAACCATGCGCTTTCAAGAAATATATTTTTTGTGCTTTCTTTTACGCCACTTTTCATGCCGCCAAAAACACCGGCTATGCACATTGGTTCTTCTGCATTGCAGATCATCAAATCTTCTGCGCTCAGTTTTCTTTCTTTTTCGTCGAGTGTTATAAACTTTGTTCCTTCTGCAAGATTCTTTACAATTATTTTATTACCTGTTATTGCATCAGCATCAAAAGCATGAAGCGGCTGACCAGTTTCATGCAACACAAAATTGGTGATGTCAACAATATTATTGATCGGGCGAACACCAATTGCTTTCAATTTATTCTGCATCCATTTTGGCGATTCTTTAATTTTAATTCCGGTGATGCTGATCCCTGAATAGCGCTGACAAGCTTCTTTATTTTCAATGCTAACGGAAATGGGCAACCGAACATTGTCGATCTTAAAATTATTTGTTGGTGGAATTTTTGCTTTGCATTCTTTGTTTTCATGATGTGAAAGATAGGCACACACGTCTCTCGCGACACCCAAATGGCTCATGGCATCCATGTGGTTTGGCGTTAGACCGATTTCAATAATATAATCCTGATATGGTTGAAAATAATCAGCGGCTAAAGAACCGACTTTAACTTTGTCAGGAAGAACAAGAATTCCTTCATGGTTTTCGCCCAAGCCAATTTCATCTTCCGCACAAATCATTCCATGGCTTTCAACACCACGGATAGAAGCAACTTTCATTGTTATTGGTTCGCCTTTTACGGGATGAATTTTTGTGCCAACTGTTGCAACAATTACTTTTTGTCCGGCTGCAACATTTGCCGCACCGCAAACTATTTGCAATAACTCTTCACTGCCAACATTTACTTTTGTGATTTTTAATTTATCCGCATTCGGATGTTTTTCGCATTCCATCACTTCGCCAATCACCAATCCGTTCAAGCCGCCTTTTATAGATTCGTATTTCTCTAAGCTTTCCACCTCAAGCCCAATCGACGTAAGGATTTTCGATAAATGTTCTGGTTCAACTTTTATTGGTAAATATTCATGAAGCCAATTGTAACTGATCGTCATTTTTCTGCTGATGCTTTATTTGAGCGGCAAAGATAGTTTTTTAAGCGTAAGAGAAAACGCGTCAAGTGTTCAATATCACAGTCATGTTTTGTCTGATGATATTTATAATTTCAACAGAATGCCGACAGATAAAGAAAGATTTGCAGACTGCACGGGGAAGAAACTAATATTTTTATTAAAGGAGTGGTTGTAAAGTCCGGTAACAAATATTTCTTCCCGATGAGTAAGCTCCATGCTGATTGTGGTTCCCACGGCCAAATTATCAATCACTCCCTTTTCTGATTTGCCTTTGTTCGAAAGCTTGATATAATTATAGCCGGCTATTGGAGAAATGCTTATCGGGCGGTGTTCCTTATTCACTTTAAAAAGATAATAGAAATAAAATCCTGTTTGTGTGATCCTGACATCCCCAATCCCAAAATTTGTTTGCCAGTCATAATTTAAAAACAGATTCTTATAAAGTCGAAGTTGGGCATCAGCTCCTAAACTATAATTTGTGAAAAAACGTTTAGTGAACGATGGGTCAATTTTTAAAGGCATCTTTGAAAAAAATAATGACTCTCTTAAATTATCGTTGCGGAGATAGCTTAACACCTTCTTGAAGACATTTTTTTTCACAGCTATTTTTGGGGTAGTGGTATCAATAGCAGGAACAGCAATATAGCTGATATCGCTATCGGATTCCAGCTTAGTAAATATGCTGTCATTAATTTTCCCGCCATCATTACCTACTTTAAGAATTTTAATATTTTCATCTCTATCCTGAACCACATCTTTATAAGGAAGGGCTGATATGTTTGTCGTGTCAATGGAAATCGCTACATAATCTCTTATATAATTATTGTTCATGATTTTCATCACATGCGTACTTTCTCCATGAGCGCTTTTTATATACCATTTGCTGTCGATCATTTGATATCTTATAGATTGTTTAGCGACAGAAATTGGGACAAAACCAAATCCATTGATATTATATTGTGTGATATCAGCACCAACAAAAGCATAAGTTGCAGTGTCGATATATAATGTTCCTTCAATATCTTTATTTTTTTGCGAATTGAAATCTATCACAAATACTTTTCTCCCTTCTATAACAGTTTTTTCTCTTTCATGATATTGATAATGCTTTAACTTGTTTTTGTTGATATAGTCAGGATATTGGTGAACGATATCAGATATGGAAGCAAAGCCGCCAAGCCATTTTGTGTCTGCTTGATATTTTGGGTTCTTCAATAATATCTGTTCGTTCCCCATAACTTTTATCTCAATGTCCTTATTGTGCTCAATATAAGAAGGGAAATGAACTTCAACAGATGCATCACTTTTGAAAAAATAATCACTGTCCCCAACTGTATTATAAACACGCATTGCCCCTTTTTGCACGAATGGCTCCAGCGGATAATTGATTGGGATCTTTTCTATTGCTTTTTGAAGGATTGATTTTCCGCCACCATACACAACAACCTCTGCAATGTTGTTATCTGCAAGTGCCATTTCTACTTTTAAAAATATATTTTGGCTGAAAGGGATATGCTTTTTTTTATAGCCAACATAACTGAATATTAATCCTTTTTCTTTTATGAGCGATTCATCAACACTCAAATGAAATTCACCTTTGCTATTGGTTACAGTCCCTTTGTATTTGTTCGCCACTATTGATACAGCGACCAAACTTTTTCCGGAAGCCGAGTCAATTATTTTCCCATGTACTTCAATTATTTTTTGAGAAAAAGTATATGAGTTACAAAGAAGAAAAGAAATGAGAAAGCTTATTAAAGTAAGAAAATATGAAACTTTCTTTTTGTTTATTGAATTGTAGATAAGGTTGAACATATAATTATTACGCTTGCATTAACGCGAATTAAAAAACAACAATAAACAATTATCCAATAATGAATTTGGGTATTTTTAAAATTTTTATCAGAAAAAATATTCAGGAAAATTACAATTCAGTTTAACCCTTCATATAGCCGCGAAAAATTCTGACGAAAAAATATGATAAACAAAAGTTAAATGGATTTCGAGCATTGTACCTGAAGACAATGTAACAGTCTTACCATTGATTATTCACTTTTAAAAATGACTCATGAAAAATTCTACACCTTTTGTTTTATTATTTTACAACAACACAAACTTGGTTCTGCGACGATTATAATCAGGTATAATTTGATTTTGTTCAAAGAATAGAACACAACACTTTATAGAAAAGCCGTGTTTTATTTATTGCTTAATGCTTCCAGCACAATTCTTGCAATTTTAAATAAACTATTTTTGAATCTTAAAACCTAGTAATGAAAAGCACCATGTACATTCTGGCATTTATTGCCATTGGATTAACTTCTTGCGGCCCTACTTATGTAACGGTTCATGATTCGCCGCCCCCGCCCCCTCCACAAGAGGTTCCCGTTCAGGAAATTTCCTATCAAACATTTTATGATGATCTGAGCCCTTATGGTCAGTGGGTTGATTATCCCGGATACGGATATGTGTGGGCCCCGAATGTTGGTTATGATTTTAAACCATACTCAACAAATGGGCACTGGGTTTATTCTGATGATGGCTGGGTTTGGTCATCAGATTATAATTGGGGATGGGCGACATTCCATTACGGTCGCTGGTTCTTCGATAATTCTTATGGCTGGATGTGGGTTCCCGGATATGAATGGGCACCAGCTTGGGTTAGCTGGAGGCAAAGTAATGATTATTATGGTTGGGCACCCTTAGGCCCAGGTATTAATGCGGGTGTTTCAATTTCAACATATAATCCACCGAATGATTATTGGTGTTTTGTTCCTCATCAATATATTGCCAGCCCTTCGGTAAATAATTATTATGTGAACCAAACGCGCAATGTGACGATTATTAATAACACTACTATTATCAATAATAATGTTACCAATAATTACAACACGAATAACCGCACCACAAATAATATTAGAAATAATTATTACGCGGCAGGGCCAGATCCAAATGAAGTTTCAAGAGCAACCGGAACAACTTTGAGGCCAGTGGCAATCAATAACAGCAATACGCCGGGACAACAATTTAATAATGGCAGACTATCATTATTCAGGCCAAGAATAAATCCCAACACAGCTACAGGCAATACTAATAATGGTAATCAACAGCGTGTTGCCCCAACGAGAGTGCAACCGCTAAACAATCTAAGGCAGAGACCAAATAACAACAACAATTCCGGAAGCTTTCAGGACAATAATAATTCTACACGCCAGGATAATAAGCCCAACAACCCAAATAATGCTCCTGCGAATGGCAACCCGCAATTCAATAGGTCAAATAATTCGAACCCGGCAACAAATGAAAAACCCAATGTGCCCGTGAATAACAATCAACCATCTACGAATGAGCGGCCGAATAATAATCAACAAGATAATAACCGCCCATTTAAGCCAGTTGAACAGCCACCGGCTAATACAAATCCCGGCGTTCCTGTAAATAACAACAAACCATCTAACGTCAATGGACAGCCGAACAATGCAAATCCAAATAATAACAGGCAATTTAACAGGCAAAATAACCAGCAGCCGAGTAACAATCAACCTAATAATCCCGCTAACGGTAATTCAAATAGCAACCCTGGCAACAACCAGCAAAGCCAGACCAATAGCCAGTTTAACAGGAACAGGCAAGTTCAGCAGCCAAATCAAAACCAGGTGAAGCCGCAACAACCTCAACCTGCTAGACAAAATTTTAATAGACCTCCTGTTAAGAGAGATACAACATCAAGAAGAAAACCATAAGCAGATAAGAGTCAGTGATAACGGGCATTTTGATATATGATAAAAAAAATTATTTGTTTGCAGCCTGCCATCATGGTGGGCTGCAAGGTTTTATGATGAATTTTTTTTATCAAAAAACGCTGCAAACATCATTATGGTGGTGAAGGCATTGTGGCAAAATATTTGGCTTTAAATCTTTTTGCACACAAAGTGAAAATTTAAGCGAATAAGTAGTAGAAAACTTTTTTAAATTGTGTATTGCTAATAGGTTGATGTGAATAACACATGATAATGCGTGGATAAGCCTGTGGATTGTTAAAGGAGAAATATTAAAAAAGAAAAATTTTTTTGAACCGCAAATACAATTTTAATTCGCCCTCCTGACTTAGTAGGATAATATTCGGTTCATCAAAAGGTAATAATTTGATAATACAGATGCTACGTTATCTCAATAAGGCTTGTTAATGTGATCCGGCCTTCGGCTTAATCATCGTTTAAATCCCAATATCTTTTTAAGACTTAATTCCTAAGCCCAGGAAAAAATATTTAATCATTTTCGGGATTACTAACCCAATATGGACATAACAAATCTGAATAAGGATCGGAAATTTAGGCGTGCCCCTTCCATTGACACCAGTACAATGGTTTACGGAAAAGTGCCACCTCAGGCGAGGGATGTGGAAGAAGCGGTGCTTGGTGCCATTATGCTTGAAAAAAGCGCTTTTGATACCGTGGTAGAAATCTTAAAGCCAGAGTGCTTTTATGTTGACAGCCATCAAAAGATTTACCGCGCTATGATTTCGCTTGCCCAAAAAAGCCAGCCGATAGATATTTTGACAATGGTGGAAGAGCTGAAGCTTCGGGAAGAGCTGGAGTTTGTGGGAGGCCCGTATTACGTTACAAAACTTACCAATACTGTTGTTTCTGCGGCTAATATTGAAGCGCATTCGCGGATTATAATGCAGAAGTTTATTCAGCGTGAACTGATCCGCATTAGCGGTGAAATAATCGGTGATGCTTACGAAGACAGCACTGATGTTTTTGATTTGCTCGATGATGCCGAAAGCAAATTGTTTGAAATCACCAATAACCATCTTCGCAAAAATTTCGATAGCATCGATACGGTTCTTGTAAAAACGATCCAGAGAATTGAAGATCTTCGGCACAAAAACGAAGATATTACCGGAGTTCCATCTGGATTTCCGTCTCTAGATCATATCACTTATGGATGGCAGCCAACGGATCTTATCATTCTTGCTGCCCGTCCTTCAGTTGGTAAAACTGCATTTGCGCTGAACCTTGCGCGGAGTGCGGCTTTGCACCCGACGAAGCCCACGCCAGTTGCTTTTTTTAGTTTGGAAATGAGCGCAAGCCAATTGGTGCAGCGTATTCTTTCTGCTGAAAGCGAAATTTGGCTCGAGAAAATTTCAAGAGGTAAATTGGAAGAGCATGAAATGAAGCAACTTTATGCAAAAGGCATTCAGCGGTTAGCTCAGGCCCCAATTTATATCGATGATAGTGCTGCGCTGAATATTTTTGAATTTCGTGCAAAATGCCGTAGGCTGAAAAACAAGCATAATGTAGGTTTGATAATCATTGACTATTTACAATTGATGAGCGGTGCGGGAGACAATAAGAACACAAACCGTGAACAGGAGATAAGCCGTATTTCAAGAGATTTGAAGAGCCTCGCAAAAGAATTAAGCGTGCCGATTATCGCGCTCTCTCAGTTAAGTCGTGAAGTAGAGAAAAGAAAAGAAGGAAACAAGATGCCACAGTTGAGTGATCTTCGTGAATCGGGCGCTATTGAGCAGGATGCCGACATGGTAATGTTTTTGTACCGGCCTGAATATTACGACATCACCGCAAATGAAATGGGTGAAAGCAACAAAGGCGAAACGCATGTGAGAATCGCAAAACATCGTAATGGTTCTTTGGAAACAATTAAGCTCCGTGCACTTTTACATATCCAAAAATTTATTGAGGATTCAGGGGATTTTGGCAGCATTGGATTGCCTGCGGGAAACTGGAAACCGATGCCCGATGAAGGCAATGGCGCAAAACTTTTTATACAAGCCGGAAGCAAGATGAATGACATGTCATCTGCTGACGACGATGATACACCTTTTTAACTTGGACGGTTAAAGACCACATTGGAGAATGAAACTCATTCTCCTTTTTTATGTTTGAATATTTTTAGAGAAGTAAAGCCACGGATTGCACAGATTTTCACAGATGATGTTTCATTATAGTCAGATTATTATTTAGATCTTGATGGTTTTTTTGTTTAATAATCTTACCAAACAAATAAAATGAAAGCCACATACAAGCAGATTTAGTTTGTAAGTTTCCGTGAAAATCTGTGGCAACACAAAAAATCGAAACATGCCGCATTTAAATTTTGAATTCAAAGCCAAGGCTGATAATCTAATCGAATTGGAAAATAAATTGATTGGGCTTAAGCCAAAATATATTGGAGAAGATCATCAGATTGACACTTATTTCAATGTGGCGAAAGGAAGGCTGAAATTGCGCGAAGGTAATATTGAGAATTCTCTTATTTATTATGAAAGAGAAAATACAACAGAAGCAAAACAATCTGATATAATTTTATATTCCCATGAATCAGATCCCAATCTAAAAGCCATTTTGACGAAAGTTCATGGAGTGAAAGCGATCGTAGATAAAAAGAGAAAAATCTATTTCATAGATAATGTGAAATTTCATTTTGACATTGTAGAAGGATTGGGAGAATTCATTGAAGTGGAAGCCATAGATAAAAA
>CAIYPC010000265.1 GCA_903927975.1 uncultured Bacteroidota bacterium
AAACTTTTTCTGTTCCCGCAAGCACCACAAAATACAGTTCATTGTTTGTGCCTTGTAATCTATATGGTCCTTGATTTCCTTCAAGCCCTTGAAAAATATTTCTCGCAAAGGATCCTTTTGCTATGGCTGCACTCACCAAAGTTTTGTTCGATATATTTTTTGTTATCTGTTCTGTGGTTTCAAAAGATGCTCCCTGCAAACGCTTATAGAAACCAAGAAAATAATTCTGGTTCTGTCGCAAATCAATATCTCCAAGACTTAAAGACCATGTCTTTTTTTTGAATTGAAGGAAAATTTTATCAAAGTCACTGAGTTGTGCGGTGTTGCCATCTGGCTGAATAGGAATATTGTTATCGGTTAATGCAGCCGTTATCTGAATGCTATCAGCAAGATAGCCGCTTATCTGAAGGTTGAGATTGGATGTGACCACAGCATCTTGACTATTCCCAAAAGACAATGCCCTTCCGAAACTTCCATTGTAAGTGATGTTGCCGAAATTGAAAAAATTATCGCTCCCATATTTATCGTTCCTGAAAGTGGAAGGCTGAACGAGAAAATTGCCTTCGATGCTGTCGTAATTCAATCTTTTTGCAACTGCATTCAGTTTATATGGAAATGTTCTGTAAGTAACAAACACGCTATCCAAATTTGGTTTTTGCTTCCAGATAACAACTGCGTTCACATAATCCAAAAAATATGTGCTATCTGAAAAACCAAAGATGGAAAATGTTTGTGGGATGATGCTGAGAGAATCGACTTGCGTTTTGCCTTTGTTGATATAGACAAATTTTTTGTGGAGATTTGACACAAGAATTTTAGGCACCGCAACATTATTTTTTTGTTGAGGAACCTGCGCCTTTGCCGCGAAACAAACAACACATAGGACCAAGAAAGATATAAGCAGCTTTGAAGACAACAAATCAGGTTTCTACTTAAATGCCAAATCACCCATTTTATTGTATTAACAATTGAGAAATCAGCAGGTTATGCGCTCAAATAACAAAAAGAATATTTTTACCCTCAAATAATCAAGCCTTTGATTTCAAAATCTTTAACAAATAGATTGCAGCTACTAAAACACAAGCCTTGTCAATGCATAGTTATCTCCTAAAAAACTGACTTCTTCATGAAAAAAAACAACCTGCTTTTTTTATCAGCAATTCCATTGCTTTTTAGTAGCTGTGTAACCTACTCTTATTTTCAAAGCACAACAAACGCCAATTCTAATCCTTATCACGCCATTCCCTTAAAATCAGATTCCGCAAAAGGAGCTTCTTATGTGAGTGGGCTTTTCACAGTTGGCCGTGCAAATGATAGCTGGCGCGATGCTGTTGGTACTTTTCATTTAAACGCACACAGGAGCAATAATTTTGGAAATTTTCAATCATATTATGGAGCAACTGTTGCTCTAGGTGATTATAGTATTGCTGATTTTAACACCAGAGACAGACCCTATCGTTATGATGATACAAGTTCTTATTACCACATCAAAGGCATGAATAAATTCTTTGGTTATTATGGATTCAATGGCGGCATTGATGTGGTTCTTCCCACAAAACACGGTGGCGAATGGCGAATAATTGGTATTGAAACTTCGGTTCAAAAAGAATTTGGCAATTATTATTCTTTTAGAAAAAATCTTCGCGATTCATCAGCAGATGTTATTTTCAGGAATAATGTTACCGGGACTTTCGGCTTTTTTACAGAAATCATAGGAAAGACAAGGAGGGGAAAAGAATTTGGATATAAAATGTCGTATGGGTTTATGCTGAATTCTCAATCGGATTACACTCATATTTATGAAGCGGATATACTTCACACACCCGCTTACTTTTCACACACATTGCATTGGACAACAGATCGCACTACATTTTTCGCACAATTTAATATTGGCACTCGCTATGCAGGGAGCATGCAGTTTGGAGTGAATTACAAAATAAGCAAGAAAAGAAATTGATAGCTATTTTATCTCCGCGAGAAGCCCTTGTAAATCTAAATGCTCAGTGAACATTTGCAGATTTCCATTAGCATCAATTGGCCATTGATCTTTGGGCCTGTCCCAATATAATTCAACACCGTTGCCATCAGGATCATCTAAATAAATAGCTTCGGAAACACCATGATCTGATGCGCCCGTCAATGGATATTTTGCATCGATCAATCGTTTCAATGCAATCGCTAAATCTTTTCTTGTTGGATAAACGATAGCAGTATGAAATAATCCGGTTGAATGCTGTGGCGTAGGCGGCGCGTTTTTGCTGAACCATGTATTAAGGCCAATATGATGATGATAGCCACCTGCAGAAATAAACACAGCACTATTTCCGTATCGCATTGTAATTTCAAATCCTAATAAGTCCTGATAAAAAGACAATGCTTTGTCAAGATCTGAAACTTTCAGATGAACATGACCGATATGCGTTTGTGGAGGGATTGTGTAAGACATTTTAGTGAGTTGTAAGTGATAATAAGTGATAAGTTGCAAGTGGTAAGTTTTGAGTAATGAATAAGTACATCCATAATAAATGATTTCTAAAATCAGTTACTTAGCACTTATTGCTTATTACCGACCACTCATATCAAGCTACCGCGAATTCAGTATTTGTATATAACTCTTCGCGCAATTGTTTCACACGTGCATCTTCAAGGTATTCATCAAACGACATCAATCTGTCGATAATAC
>CAIYPC010000266.1 GCA_903927975.1 uncultured Bacteroidota bacterium
AGTTGTGAGTTGTGAGTTGTGAGTTGTGAGTTGTGAGTTGTGAGTTGTGAGTTGTGAGTTGTGAGTTGTGAGTTGTGAGTTGTGAGTTGTGAGTTGTGAGAATTTGATTTTGAAAGATACGTAAACTGCACTAACTGAACACAGCTAACTCTAAAAGAAATCATAAATCATTCAGGAATAAATTTCTTCAGCATCTCAATAAAATCTTCTCTCTCTCTCATTCTCGCACCGAGGCTTTCAAGATGCTCCGTATAAACCTGACAATCTATTATTTTTACATCTTCTAACGTTAATGCATGTACGTATTTAATAAATGCATACTTGCTTGCATTGCTTTTTTTACTGAACATGCTTTCCCCAAAAAAAACTTTTCCCAAACGTATTCCATATAAGCCGCCCACCAATTCATTATTAAACCAAACTTCAGCACTGTGTGCATGACCCAACTCATGTAAATGGATATATGCTTTTTTCACTTCATCAGTGATCCATGTGCTTTCCTGATCATGCCTTGCAATGGTTTTACAATTGTTGATTACTTCGCTGAATGCTTTGTTGATTGTGAACGTAAAAGCATTTTTCTTTATTAGTTGCTGCATGCTTTTGCTCACTTTTAATTCATCTGGAAAAAGAATGAATCTTGGCGCAGGACTCCACCACAAAATGTGTTCACCTTCATACCAGGGGAAAATGCCTTTTCTATAAGCCAGCAATAAGCGCTCTGGAGAAAGGTCGCCACCGACTGCCAACAATCCATCTGGCTCTGCAAGATGAACAGGAGGGAAGATGAGCTCATTGCTTAATGCAAATAATGGCATAAAGAGAGAATCTTAACTATGATTTTTATTGATTGAATGAATTCTATGATTGGAGAATATTTCTATTCTCTTAGCATTTCAACTGTTGCTCCGATGCCTCGTTCGGTAATAGCATCGCACATGGTTTTTAATTCATCATAACCTCCTTGTTTCACTGCGTATTTCCCTTGAGTGTGTATGAGCATGGCGCATTGCTCCGCTTGTTCGTTTGTGTGCTTGCAGATTTTGATCAGTGTTTCAATCACCCATTCGAAAGTATTCACTTCATCGTTCCATACAATTAAATTATATGGATGCTCATGCGAGGTGATTACATCGGTCTCTTCAAGGGTAAGTTCTTCCGGCTTATGCGATTGGACGGCCATTCAATTTTGCTTTTCGCAAATCTAATCATTTCAATGCTGAATTCTAAATGAGCGATAATGGTCAATTTTCAGTGAAGAACCTGGAAATATTGTTGGAAGAATCGAGAAATGGAGGCTTGTAAATAATAGGAAATAAGGAGAAATCTAAATACCGAATCTTTGGTTTGATTATGGATTCAGAAGGCAACAGGATTGAATTGCGGGAATCCACAAATGAAAATTTATGAAGTGGATAACTCAAACACAATTTTGTTTTATTATAATCGTTTCTAATTGCAGTTACAATATTCTATAAAACCCTAAGAATCGTTTCTCTATGAAATCCAATATCGAAAATAGCCAAAGCTATTTAGCTGAAGAATTTTGCCACAAAGAAAAGCAAGTCATCCAGGAAAGCAAGATTGCAGTTCTCAAAGTTCAGAGCTGGCAGTTTGCATCAAAAACTCCAGGAATCCGCCACACATATCTTGAAGAAGCAGCAAAAATGGTAAGCAAATCTTTATTAAGTTTTGTGCCGAACAGTTTTGTTCTGAGCGAAGAAGGCTTTTATTTAAGGACGATTGAAAATTAGTTATCAGTTGGCAATTAGAAAACTCTGATTGCTATACCTTATCAAAGCTCACGCATTCTTTCAATTCTTTTTCCGTGTAAGCCATATTGTATTGTTTCAGCACATCTGCCGGAACACCATTCCATTGGTTAGGAACATTGCCTATGTAGCCAACATCTTTACCACCCATTTCGGTAGTATAGAATCCGCTTGCAGTTAAGTTGCGTATCAAACTGAAGAAAGCAATGCCTTGCTCATAGCCCGGTTTGATTTTTCTTTTTGATGTTATATTGCCTTTAGCATCTTTCGTTACAGGATATGCAATGTCATCAACTATTTGCATTTGTTGTTCGTGGCTGCAATCAGTAAATGCCTTTTCAAAACGGGTTAAGCATTGCATGTCGAGCCAGCGCAAACCGCCGCGCATCGGAGTTTGGTGCTCGGGCATATCTTTCACTATAAACTCAATAAAGTCTGGCACTTTTGCATCGCTGGCACTTCCGCTTATTTCATCTTTTGGAATGATGATATCGCCAAGAATTGTAATCGTTGCCATCTCATGAGGAGTGAAAAAAATTTTTGACAACAACTCCCTTTCGTATGCCTGTTCTTCCTTAGTTCTATTAAGTGTATATGGAAGCGCGGCATCAGCAGCCTTTGGTACTTCTGCTTTTTTCTCATCGGTATTGCACGCTTCAATAATCACACTGGCTGAAACGCCGCCAATCAACAAAGCTTTTATCGATTTCCTTCTGTCCATTTTATTTACGATTTACGATGTTAGATGTACGATTTCTGTAGATCGCACATTCATTATTAATTTCTAATTATTAATTATTTGATTCTTTGTCTTTTCAACATCCTCCCGCTGAGGCGGCCTCTTATACTTTTTGTTTTATATTCAGCAATCGTTCATAAAAGGCTCATCACTTCATTCTTCATTTTCACATTGAGCCATTTTCTTATTTGCTAATTCCTAAATATTCCTTTTCTTCATTTCATCAACAATGTATTCGCTTGTGCGCATTGACAAAGCGAGTATTGTCCATGTAATGTTTTTATCAGCCTGCGAAACAAATGGGCCGCCATCCACACAAAAAACATTTTTGCAGTCATGTGCCTGACTATATTTATTTAATGGCGAAGTTTTTGGATCGTTACCCATTCTCACTGTTCCCGCTTCGTGAATAATATTTCCAGGTGCATGCAGGCCATAATTATTATGCGGGCCATCATCTCCACCCCAGGTTACAGTGGCGCCCATTGCATGAAGAATTTCTTTGAAAGTTTCTTTCATGTGCTTCGCCTGGTTTATTTCATAACTGGTATACGAAGTGTTGAAGCGAAGAACAGGGATGCCATATTTATCTACGACTTCAGGATCTATTTCACAATAGCTGTCTTTGCGTGCGATTGCTTCACCCCGGCCAGCCATGCCCACATGCGAGCCGAAGAAATAACGGAAATCTTCTTTCAATGTTGAGCCATATCCGCCTGGTTCTTTTTGCTGGCCTTTAATTTTGAACATCTCTTGCATTTTTTCAATGCCCCAATTAAAACCATAACTAGGCTGTCCAAACCCACCACCATATTCAATATGATAGCCGCGTGGGAAATCTAATTTTTTGTTATCGAGCCACCACGGTGTGTACACATGCATGCCGCCAACACCATCTTCATTGTATCTTTTTCTGTCGAACAATTCAGGGATGATGCCGCCCATATCAGCACCAGTGGAATCGTGCAAATATTTTCCAACAATATCACTACTGTTCGCCAATCCATTTGGATGTTGTGGAGATTTTGAATTCATCAATAACCTTGCGCTTTCGCAGGCACTCGCACCAAGCACAACGGTTCGCCCAAACACCTGATATTCCTGCATATCTTCTTTGTTCACATACGAAACGCCGGTTGCAAGACCTTCCTTATTAGTAAGCACTTCGCGTGCCATGGCATTTGTCACCAAATCAATATTGCCAGTTTTCAATGCAGGGATAACGAGGCATGATGAAGCAGAAAAATCTCCATACACTTTACAGCTACGGCCGCATTGTGCGCAGAAAAAACATTGTCCGCGTTCCTGATTGATTTGTTTTGTTAGAATAGATAAACGCGCTGGTATAACGGGGATGCCTATCCCAGTTGCAGCTTTTTTGATGAAAAGCTCATGTAGCCTTGGTTTGGGTGGTGGAAGAAAGAAACCATCAGGATCATTTGGCAATCCTTCATTAGTGCCAAATACCCCAAGCATCTTGTCAATTTTATCATAATAAGGTTTCATATCATCATAGCCAATCGGCCAATCATCTCCCAAACCATCAATGCTTTTTCTTTTAAAATCTTTTGGTCCGAAGCGCAAAGAAATTCTTCCCCAATGATTTGTTCTTCCGCCGAGCATTCTTGCACGCCACCATTCCCATTTCGTATCGCCAACATGTGTGTATGGCTCGCCATCAATTTCCCAGCCCCAATAGCAGCCATCAAAATCACCAAAAGGTCGATATTTTGTACTCGCACCGCGACGTGGCGACTCCCATGGATTTTTTAATTGATTTGAATCTGTTTTTGGATCAAACATCGGGCCTGCTTCTATCAAACAAACTTTTAGGCCTGCATGTGCAAGAACATAAGCTGCCATGCCTCCTCCAGCTCCTGAACCCACTATAATTGCATCGTACTGTTTTGGTTGTTTCTTAACCTGAATATCTCCCATAATAATTTACAAAATGTGTGCAAGAATTGAAAGTATAAATTTAATGGATTTGAATATCAATGAGCAAATATTTTTACAAACTGAGCTAGTAAAATATTTTTTTAATAATCAAACGCTTGATTTGATGGTGTTCTATTGCTCTATTGCATAACTGAAATTTTCCTCTGCGGTCGACAGATACTTTCGTACTAATTTATTCCGCTTGATATTCAATCCAAATTCAGTTTTAAATGCTTCTGTTATGAGGCATAACTATATTCTACGCATTGTTATTTCTAAAAACTGATTTCACAACATAATAAAAAAAAAGATAGAGGCCATTGCATTAATGAAGAACGCATTATATTTTTGCCCGTTAATTAAAGTCTAACCATTAACATCCAAACCCATGAAACAAACCTTATCCCTAAGGCCGTTCTATTTTATTATCACATCTGTTTTTCTTTTCAACAACATTTGTAACGCTCAAATATCTGGATCTGGAACATCACTTTCGGTTGCGCCATCCACCGCAAGCATTGTTGATCCCAGCATTACGGTTGGTGGTAGCACCAACATAACAAAGGCTACCGTGCAGATTGCAAGCAATTTTTATGCGGGCGATGTATTATCGTTTGACGCATCAGTTGCCAGCTCGTATGGTATTAGCGGATCCTATGCTGCAACTGCTGTTTCAGGAGTACTAACCTTTACTGGCACTACTTCTCCTGCAAACTGGCAGGCTATTTTTCGAACCGTCACTTATCAAAACACTGCGGCCGCCTGCGGCCCATCCTCGCGAAGCATTATTTTTATAGAAGGCGCATACACTTATGCAAATTTCAATGGCCATTATTATTCGTTTGTGAACACATCACTCACCTGGAAAAACGCAAAAGCTGCGGCAGACGCAAGTTCATTTAACGGTATGCAAGGTTATCTTGCCACATCTACTTCAGTAGCCGAAAATAATTTCATCTGGAAATTATTATCGGCTGATGCTTGGATTGGCGCTTCTTATGATTACCAGGTTGTAAACGCTGCGACAGGAACTACCACTTTCGCCAATCAGTCTGCTGCTATTGGAAATGTATATTGGGTAGATGGTCCTGAAAAAGGCACGTTTGTTTCTTCAGGTCTTGGCAGCCCGGTTGCACAAAATGGTCAATACATGAACTGGAATAGCGGAGAGCCGAATAATTCCGGCAATGAATATTATATTGAACTTTATTCAAGTACTCAGGGAAAATGGAACGATCTTCCTGCAGGCAGTACACTTCCGTATATCATTGAATATGGTGGCATGCCGGGCGATGTACCGCAAAGCAATACGTTTACACGTAGGCTTAGCATTACAACTGCTGTGGGTGGGGATATTAGTGGTGGTAACGATTCTGTTTGTGCGGGGACCAATTCTACCATACTTACTTCTTCGGCAGCAGTTTCTGGTGTATCGATAGTAAGATGGGAATCTTCTCTTGATAATTTTTTAACGGCAGGCACTGCCATCAGCAATACATCATCAACACTTACAGTAACCAATCTTTCTCAAACAACTTATTTCAGATCGATTGCTAATGGCAACTCCTGTTCAACTGCGGCTTCTTCTTCAACCAAAATATCAGTTCCAATCTTTAGTGCTGGAACGGTCAACGCTACCTCTACTTCATTTTGCGGTGAAGGGATTGCGCAACTAACATTTTCTGGAAACACGGGAACAATCGTGAAATGGCAAAGCAGCACTGATGCCAATACATGGGCTGATATTACTAATACAGGTTCGACCTACACTAGCGATTCGTTACCAGTGGGCACTTATTATTATAGAGTAGTAACTCAGGCTGCATCATCAACCTGCAACACAAATGCATTTAGCAATTCTATTGTCATAAACGTGCTTGCTTTTAATAATAGCAGTGTGGGTGGTTACATCTCTCTTAGCGGATCTGGTTGCGGTTATGGAAATAATGGAAGTTTAAACCTAAACGCATATACAGGAAATGTTATTGGCTGGCAATATTCAACTGATAATGGCGTCACTTGGCAAGATGATTATAGCGGTTACTCAACTCAATATTACTTTAATGGCATTTCCTCTACGACAGAATACAGAGCCGTTGTTCAGAATGGGGCTTGTGCAAACATTGTTTATTCTACAGCCTACACGCTTACCAAGGCAAGTGCGGCTGGAAATATCTGGAATGGTAGCTCGGATAATAATTTTGGCAATGGCGGCAACTGGGCTTGCGGTTTCGTTCCAAATCCCGGAGATGATATAACGATTGCCGTAGGCTCTCCGAACATGCCAATGCTTGATCAGGATAGAATTATCGGCAACATTAGTTTTGAAACAAATACCAATATTAACGTGAATGGATATGCGCTAACAATCAAGGGTGCAGTAACAGGAGATAGCACTGGAAATATTACCGGATCTTCATCATCATCATTGATTGTGGCAGGAAGTGGGGATGCAGGCACTTTATATTTTGATCATTCAAATCCCGGCACCAGCGATGTGATGAACACGTTGAATGTAAATATGCATAAAACAACAGCTTCGGTATCTTCATCATCTCCAGTTTGCACACCTGTTGCCAATTGGGGCTATAATGGTGACGGGATTATAAATGTGACCCTTGGCAACATCAATAACAGTACTGCTTCACAAAATGGATATACTGATTATACGACTTCCCAATATACTTCTATTGTCCCATCATCAAACAATACAGTATCTGTTACAACAGATCCTAACTATGGCGAAGAACAAGCCATTATTATATGGATAGATTGGAACAACGATGGAATATTTGGAGATGGACCTAATGAAACAATCATCAATTACGGAGGAGATTATCCTGGAACCTATTCTTTTAATTTTACTGCGCCTGCAATCGGTGGCGATATAACCGCCGGCCCTAAGAGAATGCGTGTGTATGCAGAGGATTATATGTATATATGGTGGGGTGGGGGTAGTTTCGATCCATGCAATGGCTGGTGGGGAGAATATGAAGATTATCAAATCGATCTTTCTTACTCGCCATCTTTAGTAAATAGCAAATTTACTTTGGGTAATAATCTTTCTATTGGCAATTCGGTTACTTTCACAAGTGGCGTCTTAAAAACAAATAATAATCTTTTGATATTATCTGCAGGTAGCACGGTTTCTGGTGCAAGTGATAGCAGCCACGTAAATGGCAATGTGTGCAAAGTTGGCAACACTGCATTTACATTCCCTGTTGGCAATGATAGTTTGAGTGCGCCAGTTAGCATGTCTGCGCCGTCTGATATTGCCGATCATTTCACTGCATCTTATTCGCAAGCAGATCCAATGTCTGTTTATAACAATAGCAATTTGACTGGTGGGCTTCTCAGTCTCAGCAATATTGAATATTGGTTGCTCGAACGCACGAATGGAAACAGCAACGTATCGGTGACAATTGGTTGGGATAGTTCGAGGGGAACCAATGTAACAGATTTGAATCCTTTAACAGTTGCGCATTGGAATGGCACTGCATGGACCAGCGCAGGTAAAGCTGGTGAAGTTACGGGAACTATAAAATCTGGTACTTTAACTTCTTCACTTGTTACTAGTTTTAGCCCTTTTGCTCTTGGCACAACTTCGGGTACGCTTGGGTTGACACTTATAAATTTTACAGCGGTGCGCAATAACCAAGTTGCTGATCTTGCGTGGCAAACTACCAATGAAACCAACACGAATTATTTTGATATAGAGCGCAGCACAGATGGAAACACATGGGCGAAGATTGGTTCAACAAAAGCAATGGGAAATAACAATGGCATCAACAATTATAAATTTACAGATGGCTATCCGATCAATGGAAATGATTACTATCGTTTAAAGCAATTTGATAATAGCGGTTCGTTTTCATATTCGGCAGTGCGCATGATCCATTTTGATGCGTCTCAAAATGTGTTGGTTTATCCAAGCCCGTTCAACAGCAACGTAACAATTGATGCAGGGATTAATATGATAGGGGATATGAGCATTTTAGATTTGAACGGAAGGGTTGTATATCATTCAAAAATTGCAACGACAAAAGAAACACTGAATTTGGGTTGGCTTGCAACAGGATTATATACTGTGAAGATGAATGGAAATTCTTTTCAGATAATAAAGACAGAGTAAGCATAGGCTATTTTCTTTTGTCAAAGCTCTTTTGTATAAAATAAAAGCCACTTCAAAAATGATTTTATTATGAAGTGGCTTTTATTTTTTTTGATAAATAT
>CAIYPC010000267.1 GCA_903927975.1 uncultured Bacteroidota bacterium
ATCTTCAAAAACACCTCTTATGCCTTTCACAACATTGGTGTTGAATTGGCGCTGCTCTAACGAATACACTTTTTTTAGCCAGTATAACTGAACCAAAATAATCGCTGATATTAATAATGTTGTGGATAGCACAATCCACCTTAATGTTGATGAACGCATCGTAATTGTAACAGTTTACAAAATTGCTAACCTTTATCCATTGTAATGTACGAAAATGGTTAAGTAGTAGTTAAGGTGGGCGAGATGCGGGATGCGGGATATGAGATGCGAGATACAAATATCTCTTGAAGGCCATTTATTGCGAAGCAATAATTATAGTCTTAAAAAAGTAGATTTGTGAATTCTGCGCAGAAATGACGAACAACTAAAAATAAGGAATGAGAAATATTGTTTGCAATTATTATTTTATTCATTTTTTCTGATAAATCATTATCGTAAAAATCTATGTGTAATAGATAGGGTGGTTATCGGTTTGGCCAAACAGGATATTCTTGCACTAACGATATAAAAGGAAATTTCACACTTCGACGCACTTCCAAATACTTAAAAAAGGAGTTTTCGATTTTAGTAGCTTCATTTGGATTTGCTCCTCATAAAATCATAATCAAAAACAGCAAAAATACCCCCACCATGCCAATTAACTATTAGTTAAAAGATCAGTTACATGATTTGAATGAGGTTATAACAATCTGTTGCGAATAGAAATTAGAGAGTTTTCATTAGAGCTTGTGTAACTTTAAAAGCTATGTTTAAATCTAATTCAACCATGGAAAGCTCTTTTTATGCAAATTCTTTCAAAAATTCTTTTGGTGTATATATTGGCAAGCCGGCTATGCTCTCTTTTTGTAGTTGTTTGTCTAATGAAATAAAGTAATCTAATTTATGATGTATCGCAGTATAATATTGCAAAGCATCTTCAATGTCTTTCATCTTTGAATGCAATGCTACCAAAGTGATTTGATGTGGTATATCTATAACCTGAATATCTTCAAGCAAGGCTAATAATAATTCTTTTGCTTTGGTTGTGCCATAAGCCTTGGAAAGCCAATAACCAACAATATGTACAATTGATGGTGTGATGTAAGCTTGTATTGCTCCATTTATAGCTAATTCAACAATCTGTTTGGCTTCCTGATAGCTTGTGCGCTTCAATGTAAAATCTAACAAGATGTTGGCGTCAATAAATACTTTAGAAGCCATATTTCTTTGCCTGATTTTTATAAAATGAATCTTTCAGATCTGCGGTGCGGTCGATATCAGGAACGCTTAGTTTTTCAACTAAATCAATAATATTTTTTCGTTTAGCAGGTTTGGTGATTCCTTTAAAATATCCTTCTACTAGTTCGGATATGCTTATTTGTTTCTTATTTGCATAAGCTTTCATAGAAGATAGTAAATCATTATCAATGGTTAAGTTTAATCGTGCTTTCATAAATCAAATATACGCATAAAATTTAAATATGCGCATTGTATAAAAATAAGCTCTAAAATGGTCGGTTTCTACTGAAGGAGCGCCTAATGTCATTTAATTAAGAAGTTTCATGTTTCTACAGAACATAAATGAAATTTTTTTAAACACAATCGCAACCCTTTTTCTTGACTAAATGAGTTTGCGGGAACTGCAGTCAACAGAGAAAGTTCAGTGATTGCCGTCCGGTAGGCATGGTCGTTGGCTGGATCAATAATCGATATTATGTATCTTGCATTCGTGAGCAATCAATCTTATTATGAGCAAGTGCGAGCAATTCAATTATAGGCTAAATAATTATTCTACAAACAAAAAACTCAAATGCTTAGAAAGAAATGCTATTGTAGTTTTTTATGCTTCTTTATACTTCCTGTCTTTATATTTTGCCAGGTTCCCGTAAAAATATTTTCAGCGGAATCATTCTCGTCTGCTGAATATGCCTCATTGAAAGAAAAATTCGGTAAGAATAAAATCATCCCGCAGGAATTTGAAAAACAAATCCTGATTGCGCTCAGCTATTTTCCCGAATTGGAAAATATCAATATCGAATTTCGGTTCAGACATGTGAAAGCATCTTTCACCACGGCTCCGACTACTTTCAGCGTATTCAAAAGAAGCCAGCATAGAAAATATGTAATAACAATCAGCGATAGTTCTGAAGAAATATTAATTCCGCTTCAGTTGAAAAATCTACCTTTTAATGCACAGGTTGGTGTAATAGGGCACGAACTGAGCCATGTATCAGACTTTAGCAGCAAGCATTTTTTTGGGTTGGTCCG
>CAIYPC010000268.1 GCA_903927975.1 uncultured Bacteroidota bacterium
GATTGTTTGCCTTAAAATTCAGCACTGCATAAATTAATGAGACAATCCCGAATATGACAACATAGTACTGGTATCCAAAACTCAACAATTCTGTTATGCCAAAAAGTGCTCTTGTTTTTCCATCTACCCTTTTATATTCCAATGCTATTTGAATATTTATGAAGACGGTCATAGTAATAGAAACTATGCTTAGCACAAGCGATGCTTCTAAGTATTTCTTCTTTTTTTGCTGAATCATTTTCTCTGGATTCTATTAAAGATACAATAGCGGATACTATCTTTAAAACCTCCGCAGAACGTTTCACTGATATATTGACAATAAAGACCACCACTTCACCAAATTCCTCGTTTATTAATACCAGAGAACCAAGACTGACATGCAGAAGAACCGAGGTTCTTTATATATTTATGTAATCCTTTTAATTTTCAATGCGCGTTAATCAATTCATACGAGCTTTCTATTTTCTTTTTAGCTTAATTATATTGTCCATTGCATGCAGCAAAGAATATAGTTTTGAAGGGAGCAACATCATGATTGCAGAGGGTTCTTTATTGGATTCTTCAAGCAACTGCGTTCCTATTACTGTAAGCGGAGTTTACACGGCAACAACAACTTTCACCAATAACAATTATATAATAGTTCACGCGAACATCACAAGCACGGGCACATTTAAAATTTTTACCGACACCATCAACGGTTATTATTTCATCGATTCTGGTCGTGTAAACAATAATGGCTCACAAGCTTTTAAATTGATAGCGCATGGCAAGCCAATTGCTTCATCAACAGCAAACTTTACTGCTCATTTTAATGATAGCCATTGCATATTCAGTGTTCTATCAGATACCGCTGAATATACATTTGCATCATCGGGCACAAACTGTCCAAATGCAAATGTGAATGGCTTATATCAACCGGGTGTTGCGCTCAATGCATCTGACACTGTAAACATAATTATGAATGTCACCCGACCCGGTTCCTATTCCATACAAACACCAACAGTAAACGGCATTTCGTTCTCAGCTAAAGGCAATTTTAGCAGCATTGGCAATTATACCGTGACACTAACAGGGATGGGTATCCCAAATTCTATTGGTGCTACTGTATTCCCAATAAACATAGCGGGCACCAAATGCAGTTTTGTAGTTTCGGTTGCATCAGACCTTACCGGTGATAGTACTATGACATGGGAATTCACCGTAAACGGTATTGATTATAAAGGCTTTCTTGATAGCGCAATAGAAAAAATTGATACAGCAACTACCTTTCCTGTAAGTTTTATCGATGCTTTAGAAGTATATGGAACTCCTGACGGAAGATCTTCAATCAATTTTGAACTACAGGTATCAAGGATTGCCCATGTCCTCTCAACAGGCGATTATCATCCTTATTTATTGTCCAACAAAGATTTCTCGGGATATGTAAGCCACCACGACACCACAGGCAATTTCTCCGCAACATATAACCAGCCTTCTTTTACCCTCACCGTTACTGCTTACAACACGATTAGTAGATTGATTAAAGGCACGTTTAGCGGGCCTGTCATCAATGAACATGGGCAAACAGTTACCATGATGAATGGGGCATTTCAAACCTATTATAAACATTGAAAATTATATAATCATTCGATTGGTGTTTTTTCTATTGTGTGAAGGGCGATGCCCATCGCTATCGTATCTCGCCCCTTCAGGGCTTAGCCCATCCATCAATAGTTATAATTGAAAACAGGATTGTTCAATCGGAATAATTTGTAACTTGGTGTGATAATTTTTTTAAAATAAAACTCGCGATTATGAAAAAGTATTTAATGCTGGTTGCATTGTTTTTTGCAACAACTCTTTTTGCTGCCGAAAAAGGCACATGGACAGGATACATCAGCGATGACCATTGCGGGGCAAAAGGTGCCGGGCATGAAGCTTGCGCTAAGCAATGCGTAAAAGATGGCCACGTTCCCATTTTTGTAGTTGGTGATAAGATCTATAAAATCAAGGATACAAAAAAAGTTTCTAAGTTTATCGGAGAGAAAGTAACCATCACTGGAACAATTACCGATGATGTGGTAGATATAGAAAAAGTGAAAAAATAATTTTTACTGTATTCTCAATAAAAAAATTATCAAGTCACTCGACTTGATAATTTTTTTCTTCTTGTATATTATAAGCTGGTTTTCCTTATTGATTGTTATCAGTGCTGCGTTTTGCTTTTGAATCCTCCACTCCTGCTTTCTTTTTATCTAAATCTATCTTTCTTGTATTTAATTCGTTCTGAATTTCTGTGAGGCGATTTTCAATTTTTGTCTTTTTCATTATAAGATCTTTCTGCTCATCCACTAGTTTTTGATATTGCTTTTCTGATTTGTCTTCGCTTTTGATCTGGTTGCTGATATCAACATCCGCAGAATGGTTATCGGCATCTTTCACAAATGAATTAAGGAAGGCTTCAATATTCTGTGTGATAACAGTATCCGCATCAGAGCTTGTAAAATTGTTATAGCCTTTTGACACAGCCATATAAACAAGACTGGTATTATTAGGGCCAGATTCTACTTTGGTATAAACATCAATCTTATCCTTGCTGATCTCAGAAAGAACAACCCCTTTGTAACTGGCGCTTCCCTTTCTAACTTTCTCTTTTAACCCTGCCCGTTGAAGTTTTTGTTGCAATGCATCCGTAGCGATATCAACCGGCTGTTTAATTTCAATCATCACTGCATTGCGGTTTTCTTTTTCTATGATTGTTGATACGGGTCTTGACTGGGCAAAAATTGTTGTTGATATAAACATGATTGCCGATGTAAACAAAAGACTCTTTAGCTTTTTCATTATATATTTTTTTATTTTTTGTGATAGGTAGCGCAGCTTCTATTCATATCCGCTTTTAATTATCGTCGAGATCATTTTAAAACGCCCATTCGGTTTGATAAAATTTAACGCGTGTGCGGGTATTGTGATACCCATTCCTGATTCAAGCAAATGCGAGATTTTATCTATCACAATCTCTGCCTTTCCTTCAATGATCTGAACAAATGTGTCGAACGGGGATGTTTTCTCTGTAAGACCTTCACCGCTGTCAAAAGACATGATGCTGATGTTGCCTGTCGACTTTCTTATAATAGTTTTAATTACCACGGAATTTGCCATGTATTCAATGATCTCCACAATAATGTGCGACTTTGATTTCTCCATTTCGTTGTCGTCTGGTCTTTTGACTTTCTTGTTATCTTCCATATTATTGATTTCATTGCCCAATTTTTGAAGAGTTACCTTAAGCATATCGCTTCTGAGTTATTATTGTTGCATCATTTAATGTTGTAAAGGTGGGCTTCCTTCTTTCAGTAAACATTACATAACTCTTGGAATAAATTACATGATTCACACTTTGCAGTGTGTTTTAAACAGTGAAGAAGCAGCAATATAGACTTTATATATCTTCCAGCGTACCGCGTTTTTTATCTTTTATTTTTTTAAAGAAGGAAGGTGTAAGCCCGGTCATTTTTTTGAATTGGTTTGATAAGTGCGCAACGCTGCTATAGCCCATCTTCCAGGCAATTTCAGTAATGTTCAGCTCATCATACACAAGCAATTCTTTAACACGCTCAATCTTGTGCATGATGTGAAAATGTTCAATAGTAATTCCTTGGGATTCTGAGAAGAGATTTGCGAGATAGGTATAATCGTGATTAAGTTTTCCGCTTAAATATTCAGAGAAATTTATTTCAAGTGGATCTTCAGAATAATGCACCCGTTCAACAATTACATTTTTTATTTTTTCGATCAGGATGCTTTTTCTGTCGTCCATCAGTTCAATGCCTGATTTTTTTAAACTGATGTTCAATTCATCTCTTTGTTCCTGTGAAATATTTTCTTCTATATCGGCTTCGCCCAACTCTACTTTTCTATAATGCAAGCCAAGTTTTTGAAGCTCCGATTTTACCAGCATTTTACAACGAATGCTAACCATGTATTTAAAAAAGAGCTTCATAAAAATAAATTGCTATCGTTCATTAATCGTAATCTGTTTACTTAATAATAGAGATGCCAGAAGAGGATTAAGGTTTATTAGCAAGGTATATTAATTAAAGAAAATGGGCGGGATATTATCCGGCCCATTTAAATTCTAAACTACCCCTATCAGAAAATACCCAGCGCAAAGGTAAACACATGGTATGCCGAATAGTTACATGATTAACGCGCAGAGTTACACAATTCACACATTTGAAATTGAAGGACTACTGACCAATGTGTGAATGATGTAATCTATTTCCGAAGTTTTGTAACACTTATCGCTATAATAAAGCCATCTTTACGCAATTAATCTTAAATACAAATAAATTGCCAACAGCAGCATTTACAGAAAAAAGAAATAAACAAAATGAAAGGCGCAATGAAATTCGCGCAAATCAACCAGAGAAAGAACTGCAACTTGAAATTGAGAATAAAGAATTAAAGATGAAAGAGAGGGAACTTAACTCTGATTCTGAAAAACCTCCTAAAAAGAAGAAGAAGAGCCTTTAGATCTTAATGCAGGATATTACGGTAAGTTATTTAAGAACTGAACCTGTATGCCTGATCTTAAAATACAAAATAATACCAGCCAGTATTAATGTGATGCCATTAGCAAGCGATATGGGAAAGTTATGGCTTGTTATTCCATAAACGAACCACATCAGCGTGCCGAGAGCAAACAGAATATACATGAATAAAGAAATGGAAGAAGTGTCTTTAGTGCGAATGGTTTTTATTGCTTGTGGCAAAAACGAGCTTGTAGTCAATAGCGCAGCAACTAATCCGAAAGCGTTGATCCAATTCATATTTTTTTTAATCAACGTAAAGCTATGTCTTTAAAATTAGAGAGATTCACTTTCCTAGCGAAAACATTATCATAATAATAATCGATAATAAAGCCCTCAAATCCTTCGCGCCGTAGCGCCTTTGCGAGATAATAAATAATAAAGAGAACAACTTGTTTTTAGTTTTCTGCCTCACCACAAAAAATAAACATATAAAATATGAAAGCATTAGTTTACCATAGCCCTGGCAACAAAGCATGGGAAGAAAAACCAAAACCATTGATCAAAGAATCAACGGATGCAATTGTAAAAATATTGAAGACAACGATATGCGGAACAGATCTGCACATTATGAAAGGAGATGTTCCCACTGTCACTGATGGAAGGATTATTGGTCATGAAGGAGTTGGTATTATAGATGAAGCGGGAAGCGCTGTGAGCAATTTTAAAAAAGGAGATCATGTTTTAATTTCCTGTATCACATCTTGTGGCAAATGCGAGTATTGCAAAAAAGCGATGTACTCACATTGCGAAAAAGGTGGATGGATTTTGGGAAATTTAATTGATGGCACTCAAGCAGAATATGTGCGAATACCATTTGCAGATAACAGCCTGTATCATATTCCGGCAAATGCTAATGAAGAAGCATTGGTGATGCTCAGCGATATTTTACCAACTGCTTTTGAATGCGGCGTATTGAACGGAAATGTAAAACCTGGTGATACTGTAGCTATCGTTGGCGCAGGACCAATAGGTTTAGCTGCTTTGATCACTGCACAATTTTATGCGCCAGCAGAAATTATCATGATTGATATTAATGACAACCGTTTGCAGGTTGCAAAAACTTTTGGGGCAACACAAACTATTAATAGCGGTAATGAAAATGTAATTGAAAAAATTATGGGCTTTACAGAGAGCAAAGGAGTTGATGTTGCCATTGAAGCTGTTGGTGTTCCTGAAACATTTGAACTGTGCGAAAAAATTATCTCATCTGGAGGACATATTGCCAATGTTGGTGTTCATGGTAAAAGCGTTACCCTACATCTCGAAACATTATGGTCAAAAAATGTTACCATCACTACACGACTTGTAGATACTGCAACAACTCCGACCTTATTAAAAATGGTGACATCCAAAAAAATAGATCCCACAAAATTGATCACGCATCATTTTAAATTGAATGACATTGTAAATGCTTACGATACATTTCAGAACGCAGCAAAGGAGAAATCCTTAAAAGTTATTTTGACAAATGATTAAATTTATTTTATAGATGTTTCTTCAGTTTTTAATCTTATTTTAAATTTTAATCATTTAAATAATTTATTGCCGGCATGCAGACTCAGTCTTTAGATACTTCCATCGAAAAATTTTGGAGCCTTAAAAAAGAAGATGTTGTCAAAACACTTTCTTGCTCAGAAAAAGGTCTGTCAAATAATGAAGCAGAAGCTCGATTAAAACAATATGGTTATAATACTTTTAAGACCGCTTCAAAAACTTCATCTATTCTTCTTTTTCTATCACAGTTCAAAAGCCCGATTACATTATTATTGATTGCGGCTGCTTTGCTATCAATGGGCTTGGGAGATTTTACCGATGCAATTATTATACTCATCATTATTTTGATCAGTAGCATTCTTGGCTTCTGGCAAGAAAGAGGCGCGGCAAATGCAGTGGATGAATTATTAAAGATGGTGCAGATTCGCTGCCTTATTGTTCGCGACAGCAAGGCATCTGAAATGCCTGTTGAAAATGTGGTGCCTGGAGATTTGGTTATTTTATCTGCAGGCGATGTGATCCCCGGCGACAGTTTGTTATTAGAATCAAAAGAATTGTTTACTGATGAAGCAGCCTTCACAGGAGAAACATATCCAGTAGAAAAAAATGTGGGCGTTGTTCCGGCTGATGCAACTTTAGCCAAAAGAAGCAATTCATTATTTATGGGTTCGCATGTTATCAGCGGCAAAGCAACTGCATTGATTATTAAAACAGGCAAGCAAACAGAGTTTGGAAGAATATCAGAAACGCTTCGCACAAAAGCTCCTGAAACAGATTTTGAAAAAGGCATTCGCCATTTTGGTTATATGCTAATGGAAATTACTTTAGTATTGGTCATCGTCATTTTTGCGATCAATATTTTATTACACAAACCTGCGCTCGATTCATTTTTATTTTCTTTGGCGTTGGCAGTTGGTCTCACACCACAATTGCTTCCTGCAATCATCACCGTAAATCTTTCCGCCGGAGCAAGATCAATGGCAAAGCAACAAGTGATCGTGAAACGACTTTCATCTATTGAGAATTTTGGCAGCATGAATATTCTTTGCTCCGATAAAACAGGAACGATCACTGAAGGAAAAGTGACATTGAAAGATGCATTGGATATAGAAGGAAATCATTCTGAAAAAACATTACAGTTTGCATGGATCAATGCCTCGATGCAACAAGGCTTTCATAACCCGATTGATGAAGCAATTTGCTTAAAACATAAGGATCAAGTAAATACTTTCTCTGTTCAATGTGAAATTCCTTACGACTTTATCAGAAAGCGGTTAACCATTCAGGTTAAAAATGAAAAAGAAAATTTTGCTATCACAAAAGGCGCATTAACTTCTATCATTGATATATGCGACAAATCCGAAACAGCGGATGGCAAAGTGATACCGATGGCAGACAAACTTACTGTGATTAATAATCAATATCACAAACTAAGCGCTGAAGGCTTTCGCGTGTTGGGCATTGCTTATAAAAATGCCAGCAATGAAAAAGATTTCACACGTGAAGATGAAACAAACATGACCTTTCTTGGTTTCATCACACTCTTTGATCCTCCGAAAAAAGATGCAGCGAAAACAATTGCCAACCTCCGCAATTTAGGCGTTCAACTAAAACTGATCACGGGAGATAATGCGTTGGTGGCTGAGAGTCTTGCAAAACAAATTGGGATTGAGAATGCAGTGATACTTTCCGGCAAACAGATACACAACATGAGCGACAATGCGTTGATGCAACAAGCAATCAGGACTGATATTTTTGCAGAGGTTGAACCCAATCAAAAAGAACGCATCATTTTGTTTTTGAAAAGAAGCGGCAATGTTGTTGGTTTTATGGGTGATGGCATCAATGATGCGCCCGCATTACATACCGCTGATGTCGGCATCTCTGTTGATTCGGCGGTTGATGTTGCTAAAGAAGCTGCTGATATTGTTTTATTAAGTGATGATCTGAATGTGCTGAGCGCAGGCATTGTTGCAGGACGAAAAACATTTGCCAACACGATGAAATATATTTTCATGGCAACAAGCGCCAACTTCGGCAACATGTTCAGCATGGCTGGCGCGTCATTGTTTTTGCCTTTTCTTCCATTGTTGCCAAAACAAATATTGCTCACAAATTTATTGACGGATTTTCCGGAAATGACAATTGCCACAGATCGCGTTGATGAAATTTCAGTTAGTAAACCACATCGCTGGGATATAAAATTTATTCAGCGCTTCATGATAGTGTTTGGCTTATTAAGTTCCGTGTATGATTATCTCACGTTTGGCGTGTTATTATTTTTTATGAAAGCAAATGAGAAAGTTTTTCAAACAGGTTGGTTTGTCGAGTCTGTTATTTCTGCAACATTGATTGTGCTTGTGGTGCGAACGAGATTGCCTTTCTTCAAAAGTTTGCCCGGAAAATATTTGAGCATTGCAACGAGCCTGATTATATTATTTGTTTTGATATTGCCATTCACACCGCTTGCTGCTTTATTCGGTTTTGTAAGTCTGCCCCTCGCGTTCTATGGCTGGATGCTTCTTATCGTTACTGCTTATATTATTTCTGCTGAATTAGCTAAACGATGGTTCTATCGGAGATTGCAAAATCAGGCTTGATGCAGTTCGAAAAATATCTTTTTATTATGGAATAATATTTGGGCAAAAACATGAAAAATATTTTCCCTTTATTTATTATACCACAAAAAATAATGTGTCTA
>CAIYPC010000269.1 GCA_903927975.1 uncultured Bacteroidota bacterium
AAAATAGTTGGTGGAAAGAAAACAATACATCATTAATACTTTTGCCAGATGCAATTATTGAAGACATTGAAATAAGAAAGCTCAAGAAGAAGAGCTTGGAGCTGGCGGGAATTGTGTAGGGGGGTTGGTCGATGATGGAGAGTATGCTTGAGTTGTTCGATGATAGATGATGGATGGTCGTGTTATAAAACGAAAATGCTATTAATTTCGAGCGTCCATCATTGACCATCAATCATCGAATCACCCTGAATGTGATATTAATCCGCTTTCCATTTCTATTCTTCGTCTTCGGCAATTGGTGTTCCCAATAATGTTGCGTTTCTCCGCGCGTTAATAAAAAGCTCCCATTTGTTAGTTCAATTGATTTTATGATTTTCTTGTCTTTGTAATTTCTCAATTGAAAAATTCTTGATGCGCCGAAACTTACGGATCCAATAACAGGGTTCAATCCTAATTCTTTTTCATTATCCCTATGCCATCCCATACTATCTTTCCCGTCTCTATAAAGATTTAATAATGCGCTTGTGAATTTTACTTTGTCAATTGTTTCTATTTTATTTTTCACTTCATGCAATTCTTTTGTCCATGGATATGACTTCATCCTGATACCTGAATATGAGTAATCTTTTTCATCATCGCCATAAAATGCAGTGAGCCTTGGCTGCATTATTTCTTTTCCAAAAATTTTTATTGGCTCCTGTTTCCATTTTATTTCGTTCAGCAAATGATTGAAATATATTTCGCTTTCATTCTCTGTAAAAAAATTTTCAAATAACAAAACCTCACCGTTAAAAGGCAATAAATTTTTATCAGTTTCAAAAAGCTGCTGTTGCATTTTTTAATCTTAAATCTATTTAAAATGATTTTATAAGTTTCTAAAATTATAAGTACGGAGAGTTGCCAACTAATCGGATCGTCATTGCGAGGCACGAAGCAATCTGATCTCGTAAACTCGATCAGCACGAAATTTGTAAAGCAGATTGCTTCGTGCCTCGCAATGACGTGCAACTCTCAAACTAAATTTGATCATTACGCTTATCAATCTTTACTTCTTTCCAAATTTCATATTTCTTTTTCATACAATGTCCACATGGTCGATAACCTAAATCAATCGCTTCACCTTCCGATTTAAAAAATATTCTATTCTGAATTTTCATTCTCTTTCCAGATTTACAATCAAGCGTTCCGTAAATTTTTAATTTTATATTCCCACCAAAAACAATTGCCTGTTCATTAATAAGCATTTTTAATTTTCGCTTTCTTTCAAAATCATTTTTAGAAATATCTTTATGCAGAATCATTTTATCAGCTTAATGCGTCATGAAAAATGATTCCCAATGTGTGCCTTTCTCCTTCATGAACTTCGCTCACTCCATGTTTCATGTTCACACGATAGTAGCCTTTGCTTCCCTTCACCGGACGAAAATTTGTGGTGAACATAAGCATATCTCCTTTCTTTGGTTTTAAAACGATTGCTTTCGATTGCGCTCTTGGCGTTTGTTGTGTCAACACAAATTCTCCTCCTGAATAATCCTTTTCAGGTTCATTCAAAAACAAAACTAATTGGATTGGGAAAAAAACATCGCCATATAAATCCTGATGCAATGTATTATGTCCCCCTTTGCCATATTTCAAAATTAGCACGGTTGGTTTTGTTTGATGATTTGCATGACAAAGACTTTGCAATTCAGAAAAAGAATCAGGAAAATGTTTCTCAATGTTCAGCATTTTCATCCATTCATTTGCGATTGGCGCAAGATGAGAATAAATATTTTCTCTGATGGTTTGAATCAGCTCAGGCAAAGGGTAATTGAAATATTTATATTCACCCAAACCAAAACGATAGCGTTCCATCGTGATCGTTTTGCGATACAATGATTGGTTATTATAATTTTTAAGCTGCGTTTCGCAATCATCGTTTAACAAGATATTTTTTACATGCGCAAAACCCTTTGCATTCATTTCTTCAGTTACAAAATGCCAGTTAATGGCTGATATTTTTGATCGAATATTTTCCATGATTAATAATTAGTGCTTGAAAAAAACGTGCCGTTCCTACGGCACTCTGAATACAATTTTGGGGTATGGCTACCGACATGTCGTTCCTACGGAACTTTGAAGTTCGAGTGGCGTAATCTCAACATAATATGGATTTCATAATTATCAATTATCCATTATTAATTACCCTCGCCGCTTCCCATCCAATCATTACTGTTTTTCGTGTGCTTCCCCAATGATACTGCCCGAAATTTCCTGAAGATTGAATAACTCGATGGCATGGAATAATAAATGCAACTGGATTATCAGCAATGGCAGAACCCACTGCACGTGCAGCTTTGGGGCTATTGATAGAGTTTGCAACAATTCCATAGGAAGCTAATTTACCCATGGGAATTTTCAATAGCGTTTCCCAAACTTTGATCTGAAAATCTGTTCCTTTTAAATGCAGTTTTATCTGATTAAGTTTATTCCAATCCTGCGTGAAAATGTACAAAGCATTTTGCTGCATCATATCAACCATTTGTTGGTAATGCGCATTTGGGAAATGAATTTGTAATTGATCAAATGCATCTTTTTCATCTTTCGCAAATGCCATATAACAAATCCCTTTCGTAGTCGATGCTATTAATAAATTGCCGAATGGACTTTCTGCAAAACTATAATTGATGTGAAGTTTTTCTCCGCCATTTTTAAATTCTCCCGGTGTCATTCCTTCAATGCTAATAAATAAATCATGCAGGCGACCAGTGCCCGAAAGTCCTGTTTCAAAAGCTGCATCAAACAATGTCGCTTGCTTTTCTTTCAAAATACTTTTCGCATGCTCAATGCTCGTGTATTGCAAAAATTTTTTGGGGCTCACTCCTGCCCAATCAGTAAACAATTTTTGAAAATGAAAAGGACTGAGATGAACTTTTTCTGCCACTTCATCTAGATCAGGTTGCTGCTTAAAATTATTTTTGATGTATTCAATCGCTTCTGCAATGCGATTATAATTCAATGTATCCTGCTCAATCATTTTATTAAATTTAGAACACAAAAATATTTGTGATTGAGTTTATATAAAACCCGAAACTTGCGGAGTTGAATCTCCATACTTCGTCAGGCTCACAATTCGTCAGGCTCAGTGTTAATGCGCATTCATCTGCTTAACAAATTCAAGTGCTTTATCTGAATGCGCTGCTCCTTTTGTCAGCGCTTCAAAAGTGAAAACGATTGTTCCGTTTTTGTCAACAACAAATGTTTCTCTTCCAGTAATAAAAAACTTGCTTTTCACTCCAAACATTTTCAGCACAGCATTGTCAGGATCGCTTAAAAGAAAAAAAGGCAATTGATGGTTCCGTTGAAATGCTTTATGACTTGCAACAGAACCGTCATTAATCCCAACAACTGTTGCTCCTGCTTTTTCAAAATCGCCGTAGCTGTCCCTGAAAGTGCAGGCTTCTTTTGTGCAAACACTGCTTTCGTCTTTTGGATAAAAATAAATCACCAATATTTTCTTGCCGATATAATCCTTAATATCAAAATCTTTTCCTTCTGCATCTTTAAGAACAAAAGAAGGAATTGTGTCGCCAACCGTGAGATGCTTTTGTGCAGAGCCATTGCAGGAAGCGATTGCTACAAGCAAAATGAAAACTATTCTTGGCATATAGTGTATTGATATGCGAAGGTAGTGAAGAGGATGTACGATTTACGATGTGTGATGTACTATAAAACTATAGCAGTCTTTAGGTGAGCCACGTCGATAAATCATGATAAAATTTATTATCCACTCATAGGCGTGGCACACCTGCATATTCGATTGTTCCCCAAAACCTTGAAGGTTTATCACGCTCTCCAATATAATTTTGCTCTCCGAAAAACCTTCAAGGTTTATTCGAACTTCCCGAAACATCCACCATCTCAAATCGTACATTTTTATTCTTCCGTGCAACATTTTCACTTTTTCCTTTTCTTTATTATGGAAATTTGATTTTTCCGGCTCATATCCATCTGTAATATCTATCAAAACAATTCACTGCCAACTTTAAATTCATTCTTATGCTCAAAAATTATTTTAAAACTACATGGCGCAGCCTTTTAAAAGATCCTCAATTTGCATTGCTCAATCTGATGGGGCTTTCTGTAGCACTGGCTTGCGTTCTATTCATTTATTTATGGGTGGATAATGAACTAAAGGTTGATAAATTTCATACAAACAGTGATCGGCTTTATCAGGTGATGGCGCATATAAACTTGCCTGATGGAACACATACCCAAGAAAATACACCTTACTTATTGAGCAGAGCGCTTGCGAAAGAAATGCCCGAAGTGGAAGATGCGGTTTGTTTACAACAGGGATTTATAAGAGGATCGCTTTCAGCCGGCGAAAAACATATCAAGACAACAAAATATTTTGCTGATTATCATTTCTTCAATCTTTTTTCTTTTCCTCTTATTGAAGGAAATAAAAGTACGGTGCTTAATAACAGTTATGCCGTGCTACTCTCTGATAAGATGGCAAATAAATTATTTGGAACCACTAAAAATATTATCGGCAAAACGGTTCAATGGGAAAATGATCCGCATTTGTTTCAGGTTTCAGGAATTTTTGAAGAACCTTCTTCCAATTCATCTCTAAAGTTTGATGTTTTATTTAGCTACCAATTATATTATCAAAACGATGTGGATGCAAACAACTGGGCAAACAGCAATCCATATACTTTTTTATTATTGAAAAAAGGAATTGCTGTAAATCATTTTGAAAACAAGCTCACTGGTTTTCTTCATGCGAAATACAATAACTCACCACTCACTTTATCAATCAGAAAATTTTCGGACAGATATCTCTACGACAAATATGAAAATGGTGTTCAATCGGGTGGGCGTATCCGTTATGTGCGCTTGTTTTCAATCATCGCTATTTTTATTTTGTTGATTGCCTGTATCAACTTCATGAATCTATCTACTGCAAAAGCTACGAGAAGAATGAAAGAAGCAGGTATCAAAAAAATTCTTGGCGCAGAAAGAAGCTCGCTCATTTTTCAATACATCAGCGAGTCCATGCTAATGTCTTTTTCGGCATTGATTATTGCAGTTTTGCTGGTCATCATTCTTCTTCCTGAATTTAACATGATAACAGGCAAAGAACTTTCGCTTCATTTCAGTATTTCTATTATTCTAACGCTTATATGTACCGGTTTTTTTACTGGGCTTTTAGCTGGTAGCTATCCAGCGTTTTATCTCTCCAGTTTTAAACCTGTAACAGCTTTGAAAGGCAAGCTCGGCACATTGTGGGGAGAATTGTGGATGAGAAAAGGGTTGGTGATTTTTCAATATACCCTATCTATCATTTTTATTATTGCAGTGATGGTGATCTATAAACAGATGAGCCTGATCCAAACTATTGATCTCGGATATAATAAAACAAATATCATTTCATTCAAAAATGAAAAAAACATCGGCGAAAATTATGCCTCTTTTATGAACGATGTTAAAAATGTTCCAGGAGTTGTTGCAGCATCAAGCATAAACGGCGACATGTATGGACAATCGAGCGGGAGCACTGAGCATGGCACTTGGGATGGAAATATTTCTAATGAAAAAATTCTGATGACAGATCTTGATATGGATTATGGCGTGATGGAATTGCTGGGAATGAAGATGGTTGCAGGACGAACTTTTTCAAAAGATTTCGGATCAGATAGTTCTGCTATTATATTAAATGAAGCTGCAATAAATGCAATGGGCATGAAGGATCCAATTGGAAAATCATTTACTGTGTGGGGGACCAAATGCCACATTATTGGTGTAGCAAAAGATTTTCATTTTGAATCTCTTTATGAAAAAGTGAAACCTTGTTTTATGCGCTATAATCGGGCAGGTGCAAATATTCTTGTAAAAATAGCTGGCGGTAAAGAAAGGGAAGTAATCACAAAGATGAATGACGTATATAAACAATACAATCCCGGGCTTCCTTTCGAATATAATTTTATGGATAAAGATTATGAAGCGATGTATATATCGGAAGAAAGAGAATCCATTTTGTTCCGATGGTTTGCAGGATTAGCAATTATTATTTCTTGTCTTGGCTTATATGGGCTTGCTGCTTTCGCCGCCCAAAAAAGACAAAGAGAAATGAGTATACGAAAGGTTGTAGGTGCTTCTGCAACCAATATCGCGGCTTTGTTATCAAAAGATTTTCTAAAATTGATATTGGTCGCAATCATTATATCATTTCCTCTTTCATGGTGGGCAATGAATTTGTGGCTTGATAATTTTGCTTATCGTGTGAATATTAACGGAGGAATATTTCTAATCACATTTATATCAATCATTCTGATCACGTTAACAACAATCAGTTTTCAGGCAATCAAAACGGCTTTAGCAAATCCTATAAAGAGTTTGCGTGCAGAATGAAACTGACGCTATGAATTTGTAGCTTAATTGCCCGAAGGCACAGGCTTCCCTCTATGACAGGTTATACAAGTTACTTTTGGGTTGCCTGTATAATCGCGGCCAGTAATTTTTGGCAATATTTCTTTGTTAATCTGTACTCTCATTTCCCACATACCTCTGGCAATATTTTTTGTTTCCAGTGAATCGGATTCCCATTTGCCGATTACGTGACAATGTGAGCAACTAATCCCAAGTTCTTTGCTCCAACCCCAATTCATCATCAATAATAAATGCTCCGCAGAAATGGAGCTTTGCCCTCTAATAACTTTCAGGTTTTTAAAAACAGAATCTGCCCTCATTTTCTCTTTTCCCTTTATCGAATTCATTACTTCATTCATATATTTTAAGCTATCGTCTGCAAGGCTATCTTCATAAATTGTTTTGCCTATATTTTGTTTTTTATCCGCAGATGAAAAAATAAAAACAAGCCCAAGCAAAATGGAAATGACAATTAGTTTTTGCATAATAATGTTGTTTTGGTTGGCATAAGAAATCATTTCCCTTTTGTGTACACCAACACAAATTTCTGACCTTTTTGATTTATAAATGTTTCTGTACACTTTACAGCACCTGTCCCTTTTATTTCAAAAACATAAATATTACTTATGGGAGATGGTAAGCTTGGAGATTGAAATGTATTATTGCCAATGTATTCCAGCTTTCTTCCAAATGGATCCAGTTTCTTTCCAAACACTGCATTATACCATAAACTTTTGTTCTTTATAAAGAACTCGCATGTGATGCTGTTGTCATCTTCATTAATATAATTACCTATGAGCTTATCCATAGCAGGCAACTCAGCATTTAATTTTTCTGCCATGCTAACACCATACAAAACTTCTTTCTTTCCATTTAATCCGTCTTGCACTTCTAATATTCTTCTTTTTGCGGTTGGGGAATTTGAATAGGGATCCTTATCAATATATGGATCGCCAGTAAAATAAAGTTGAGTAATTAATGGTTGATATCCTTCTGCAGTGATCATCAAATGAAAATGTGCAGGACGAAATGGGCCCCCTGCGGCATTATAAGCTACAGGCAAGATTGTGTTGAAAGAATAGCGCCCTTCTTCATCTGAAAATGTTGTACCGCGATAACGGTATTCACTAGAGTCATTGTCATATAACCCTTTATTGTTGCAATGCCATAATTCTATTTTAGCTTTCTTATATGGAGTTGTACAGTCGTTGTGCTTAATGATGCCACTTAATTCCACCAACGTTCCCGGCTCGCCTTCTATAACAAAATTATTTCTAACCGGACTGTCGGGGCGATAAAATGGTCCGATGATATCCGATGTTGTTTCACAATCCCCTACATATTTCTTGCCATCAAAAATTACAAAACCAGAAGCGCTCACAGTCACAGCACTGAAAGCCGCGTTTTTAATAAAAGATCTGCGTTGCATACCAGTAGATTTATGGATGAAGAAAAAAGTTTGGGAACTGGAATTTCAAATGCAGAAGTTAGGAGGAGAACTTATATACAAGATAATTCTTTGTAATATATCTGCAAAAACAGTCTTTAATGCACTATCGAAGTATTGGTTGAAATAATTCTTCCTGTTAAATCT
>CAIYPC010000270.1 GCA_903927975.1 uncultured Bacteroidota bacterium
ACAGGATTATTGAAAAGAAAACATGGACAACGAAGAGGTTGCTGACAATCGGCGGCATTGTAGCCCTTATTGCATTGATTGGCGCCAGCTATTATTTTACTTCTGGTAAATCGAAATTGAATGTGGATACTGAGCGTATCACCATAAGCACTGTTTCAAAAGGACCATTCCAGGAAAACATTCCTGTTAATGGCGTGGTGATGCCGTTAACAACAATCTATCTGGTTGCAACAGAAGGTGGTCGTGTAGAAGAAAGATATGTGGATGATGGGACCATCATGAAAAAAGGACAGCCTATTATGCGCTTATCGAACAGCAACCTGATGATGACAATGATGGGCACGCAGAACACGGTGTACAATACATTGACCCAAATGCAGATTAACCACAATGCTGCCTTGCAGAACACAGTTAGCAAGCAAACGCAAATGGCGGATGTAGAGAGCTTTTTTAATGAGGCACAGCGTATTTATAATCTCGATAAAAAATTATACGCAGAAAAAGTAATCGGCTCACAGGAATATCAGCAAGCTGCAAACAATTACAATTATTATCTGAGCAAGAAAAAACTGACCGAGCAAATCCTGCAGCAAGACTCAGCATCGCGTGCAACCCAGGAAGCGCAAGACAAGCTTTCTTACAAAGGCTCTCAAGAGGCGCTATCTGTCATGCAGCAAAGAGTGGGCGAACTGATTGTACGTGCCCCAACCGATGGACAGCTCACTTCGCTTGATGCTGAAATAGGACAGAACAAAACACAGGGACAGCCTATCGGCCAAATTGACGTGCTCGGTGGTTTTAAAGTAAGGGTTGATATTGATGAACATTATATTTCGCGCATCTATACCGGGCTTGGTGGCACTTTCTCATTTGCTGATAGTAACTATAAATTGAAAATATTTAAAGTGTTCACACAAGTTCTTGCTGGTGGAAAATTTCAGGTTGATATGGAATTTATCGGGCCAGTTCCTAAAGGCATCCGTCGTGGGCAAACTTTACAGATAACGCTTGCGCTGAGTGATGAAAGACAAGCAATCCTTGTACCTCAGGGCGGTTTCTTTCAGCAAACTGGTGGCAACTGGATCTTTAAAGTAAGCGAGGACGGAAAAACAGCTTACAAAGTTGATATACTGCTTGGCAATAAAAATATAGATTATTATGAAGTACTTCAGGGATTAAAGCCTGGCGATAAAGTAGTAACATCCAGCTATGAAGCCTATGGCAACATGCAAGAATTGGTATTGAAAAAAGAATAGCAACCTAATTAAAACAACGCGTATGAAAAAGACATCCTTATATACACTGGCAATCATTTGCTGCCTGTGTTTATACAGCACCACATCTAAAGAATGCGGAAAAATTATCACTGATAAAGTTTCTGCAGATGCAATCGATAAGAAAGCAAATATTGAGCAGAGGTTGCAGGGCAAAGCGGAAGGGAAGGAAATTGAAAAGGAGTTTTCGCTCATACAGACGCTATTTTTTCAAACAACATAAATAACCAAACTAAAACTTCTTAAAAATTCTAAACAATAACAAAATGATCAAGATTACCGAACTCGAAAAAGTTTACCGCACAGAAGAAGTGGAAACTATTGCGCTTAACAAATTGACTATGGAAGTGAAAGATGGTGAGTTTGTTGCTGTGATGGGACCATCTGGTTGCGGCAAATCTACCTTGTTGAATATCCTCGGCCTTTTGGATGATCCTGATAAAGGAAGTTTTTTATTCAATCAAATTGAAGTGGCTCATTTCAATGAACGCAAGCGTGCGGATCTGCGCAAGCACAATATTGGTTTTGTGTTCCAGAGTTTTAATCTGATCGACGAACTTACTGTTTTCGAAAACGTAGAACTCCCTTTAATATATACTGGTGTAAAATCTGCAGATAGAAAGCTAAGAGTGGAAGCTGTTTTAGATAAGGTGCAGATCATGCACCGCCGCAATCATTACCCACAGCAGCTTTCAGGCGGTCAGCAACAACGTGTGGCTGTCGCAAGAGCGGTTGTAAATAATCCCAAATTGATCCTCGCCGATGAACCTACCGGAAACCTTGATTCCTCAAACGGAAATGAAGTGATGCAATTGCTCACTGAATTAAATGAGCAAGGCACCACAATCGTGATGGTAACACACAGTGAACATGATGCACGCTACAGCCACCGTATTATCAGAATGCTCGACGGACAAGCAGTTGTTGAGAACATTATGGCGTAGCAGAAAGCCGTGAGCTTCGAGAAGAGCAGCTCATCATTCAAAGTAGTCAACAGTTGGCAGTCTGCAGTATGGTTGAAAGTCAAAAACCTTTCCTAAACATTAACTGTAAAAGGTACTGGAATTTGAAGACAACGGAAATGCATAACCGAAAATATATCTACGAGGGCTGAAAAATTTCAGCCCATTCGTAGTTTAATCTGGTTATGGTTAAAAAGTATTGGGTTTATAAACGAAGACAATCGTACATGTGGTTACCAGTTTAGAGTTTTCAGTTAGCGAATAAAGCTGTTAGCTATTAGCCATGAGCTTCGAGCAAAACAGCCCGCAGCTTTCAATTGAAAGATTTTAACAACAGTAACGAATAACCGAATTGAAGAACTGGAGACTGGGAATTGGAAACTTTTTTAGAACTCGTAAATAAAATAGCCGCTATGCTAAAAAACTATCTTCTTGTTGCGCTGAGAAATTTGAGAAAGAACAAAATATTCTCTTTCATCAATATTCTGGGGTTGGGGCTGGGCATGGCTTGCAGCCTCTTGATTATTTTATGGGTGCAGGATGAAAAAAGCATTGATTCATTTCACGCAAATAATTCGCGGCTCTATAATATGTATGAAAGGCAATATTATGATGGAAGAATTGAAGCAGGTTATTTTACCCCGGGGCAATTGGGCTGGGAAATAAAAAAGAATATTCCCGAGATTGAATATGCCGTTAATTATGATTTAGATGACCGCTATACTTTTCAGGTGGGCGATAAAATTATAAAAGAACAAGGCTGTTTCGCCGCTGATGATTTTTTTAAGATGTTCAGTTTCCCGTTGCTTCAAGGCAAACCTGCCACAGCGCTGAGTGATATTAGCTCTCTGGCAATCTCCAAAAAAATGGCAACACAATTTTTTGGAAGTCCTGAAGCTGCTGTTAATAAAACGATTCGCTATGAGAACAAGAAAGATTTTAAGATAACCAGTGTTTTTGATGATGTTCCTGAGAACTCGTCCATGAAGTTTGATTTCGTAGTCAACTGGTACGAATTTCTTGAAGAAAATTCCGGGGCTAAGGAATGGGGAAATAATGGTCCTCACACTACCATCATGCTAAGAGCAGATGCAAACCCAGTGGCTGTGACAAACAAAATCAAGAAATTTCTAGATAATTATAATAAGGAGCAGGATAAAAGTTTTCGTGTGGAACTGGGCATGCAGAAGTTTGGCGAGCAATATCTCCACAGCGAATTTAAGAATGGCGAAATTGTTGGCGGACGTTTTGAATATGTGAAGCTCTTCAGCATCATCGCCATTTTTATTATGGTGATCGCCTGCATCAATTTCATGAACCTCACCACTGCGCGTTCAGTGAAAAGAGCGAAAGAAATTGGCGTAAGAAAAGTGGTGGGTGCGGTTCGTGGCATATTAATGTGGCAATTTATCGGCGAAGCTGTATTGCTGGCTTTTTTTGCAACGATTGCCGCAATGATTATGGCTTCTCTATTACTACCGGTTTTTAATTCACTAACGGAGAAGCATATCTCATTTCCTTTTGCAAATATTTATTTCTGGCTTGAATTGCTCGGACTAACATTGGTAACAGGAATTATTTCAGGCAGCTACCCTGCTCTGTTCCTATCATCGTTCAATCCGATAAAAGTTCTGAAAGGCTCTATGAAATTTAGTTCTGGCGCTACTCTTTTTAGAAAAGGTTTGGTGATATTTCAATTTGTGCTTTCTGTTGTGCTAATCATCGGTACGATAATTATTTCAAAACAAGTTCATTATATACAAACAACAAACTTAGGGTTCAATAGAGAGAACCTTATATATATTCCTTTTGAGGGCGACCTAACCAAGAACTATGATCTCTTTAAACAAAAAGCGCTCAACATACCCGGCATTACTAATGTAACGCGCATGTCGGATGTGCCAACAAGTTTGGGAAGCAATACCGGCGGTGTTGATTGGGATGGAAAAGATCCTAACACCAGACCGATGTTCACTCAGGCATCCGTGGGTTATGATTTTGTGAAAACAATGAAGATACAGGTTGTGCAGGGACGTGATTTCTCAAAAGATTTTGGGACTGATTCAGTCGGTTATCTCGTCAATGAATCTGCGCTGAAAAAAATTGGTTATAAGGATCCGATTGGCAAGCGCTTAACTTTTTGGAGTAAGAAAGGAACAATCGTTGGCGTGATAAAAGATTTTCATTTTCAATCTATGCGCACACGCATTGAGCCATTGATATTAAGACTGAGAGATCAGGAAAATTGGGGCAATGCTTTGATCAAAACTGAAGCGGGCAAAACGAAACAAGCGCTTGCAGGATTAGAACAACTATGCAAACAACTGAACCCGAAATTTCCTTTCACTTACCAATTCGCTGATGAAGAATTTAATAAGATTTATAAAAGCGAACAAGTGATTGATAAGCTCTCTAATTATTTCGCATTCCTCGCCATTTTTATTTCTTGTTTGGGTTTGCTTGGTCTTGCTATGTTCACTGCAGAACAACGAACAAAAGAAATTGGTATAAGAAAAGTATTAGGAGCAAGCATCTCAGGGCTGTTCGGATTGTTATCAAAAGAATTTTTGCAATTGGTAGGCATTGCGTTTTTAATTGCCGCGCCACTTTCGTGGTGGGCAATGAACAAATGGCTAGAAGATTATACATACAGAACAGATATAAGCTGGTGGGTTTTTGCAGTGGCTGGTTTGCTCACTGTTTTCATTGCATTGGCAACGATCAGTTTTCAGGCGATCAAAGCGGCGTTGGCAAATCCTGTGAAGAGTTTGAGAAATCCCTGACCCCTAAAAGGGAACTTAGTTCGGAATTACTTTATTAAAATTTGGAAAAAAATTCTTTAAATATAATTATTAACTCGCCTCAAAGCTCCCCTTTAGGGGTCGGGGGCAAATCCCTATCATGCTAAAAAATTATTTCAAAACTGCTATCCGTAATCTTAAGAAAAGCTGGCTCTATACATTATTAAGTGTTGTTGGATTGGCAATGGGAACTGGCGCTTTTATTGTGCTGATGAACTATGCTGATTTTGAAAAAAATTATGACAGCTTTCAGAAAGATAGAAATGATATCTATCGCGTTGAATCTTATTTTTCAAAAAACGGGTCGATAACCGATTCGTGGGTAACGAGTTCATTTGGCTATGCGGCTGCTATGAAAAATGAATTTCCGCAAATCAAAGCTGTTACGCGCATTAATAATTTTGATTGTGAGCGCATCGTTCGTTATCAAAATAATATTTACAGAGAGCCGCGGGTAGTGTTCGCTGATTCGAACTTCTTTTCATTTTTTTCTTATAAACTTTTAACTGGTAATCCCATCACAGTTCTTAAAGAACCAAACTCAATTGTATTATCTGCATCTGCCGCAAAAAAATATTTTGCAAATGAAAATCCTATTGGGAAAATATTAGATGCAACCACACAGAAAGCAGTTTATCATTGCAAAGTAACGGGCGTGTTTGAAGATTTTCCTGCGCAATCGCACTTGCATTTGGATATGATGATCTCTTACAGCAGCACGCCGCAATGGCAACGCGACACATGGTATATGCATGAAGCATATAGTTACGTGAAAGTGAATTCAAAAGCCGATGCAGTTACTGTTGAAAAAAGTTTTCCGCAATTGGCAGAAAAATTCAAAACAGATCCAGCGCTAAGAGATAAAACATGGGGCGTTTATCTTATCCCATTAGCAGATATTCATTTGAATGCATACAAACCTTATGAGCGTGAAGCAAAAGGAAGTCGGCGAACAGTAGATTTCTTAGTCATCATCGCGATTGTTATTTTGATTGTGGGATGGATAAATTTCATCAACACACTTGTATCAAAAGCGATGGAAAGAGCCGGTGAAATCAGTGTGCGTAGAATTGCGGGAGCTTCAGATAAAGATCTGATAAGGCAATTTATGGTTGAATCATTGCTCATTAATTTATTTTCATTGCTACTCTTTTTTCTGTTCATGATTATTTTCATCCCTTCATTTCAAAAAATATATGAAGAGAATATTTTCTATCATTTCTGGCAACGCGGATTAGTATGGCAGCTTATTTCATTCACGTTTATTTCTGGCATTATCATTTCATCCATCATCCCAATGTTTGTTTTAAAAACGGTTGACACTGCAGCGGTATTAAAAAACAATATGTCGTTTCGCGGAGGAATGGGATCGGTGCCGCGTCATGCGCTAATCGTGTTTCAATATTTTGCCGCGATGGTTCTTATCGTTACAACAATCACGGTTCACAAGCAGTTGAAATATATGCGCTCCATGGATCTCGGTCTCGCCATCGATCAAACATTTGTTTTTAAAACACCAGCTAAAACAGATAACTACGATACCAAATTAGAAACGCTCATACAAAACCTGAAGCAATTCAGTGATGTGAAAACGGTTACAGCATCGAGCTCTGTGCCCGGAAGATTAGATGCATTTGTAATGTCGAACACGCGAGATAACGATCCTACAAAAGCAACAAGACTTTGTGATATGTTGCGTGTTGATCCTGATTTCATTCCTGCCTATAAACTTTCATTATTAAAAGGAAGAAATTTTTCACGTGGACGCATAGCCGATAAAGAGAATGCAGTCATCTTAACAGAAAATGCATTGCAATTATTTGGATTTAAAAATGATGACGAAGCTATTAATGGAGCAATCAATTTAGAAGGACAAGGCGATAAAAAATTTATGGTGATTGGCGTTGTTAACGACTTTCATCAGCTTTCGCCAAAAGAAGCATTCCGACCGATTATCTTAACCATGTTCAATCCATGGAATAGCCTGGACATTCAATTCATTTCACTAAAAATAAATGGAGCATCTTCAAATTCCATTCTTGCAAAAACAGAAAAGGAATTTAAGCTGACGTTTCCAGAGTCATCATTCGATTCATTTTTTTTGGATAATTTCTTCAATGCACAATATCGCAACGATATTAAATACGGATCGATTGTTTCTATGTTCACGTGGCTTGCAATCATTATTGTTTGTCTGGGTATTTTCGGTGTTTCAAGTTTCATGCTCATCAAACGCACAAAAGAAATTGCGATACGAAAAATAATAGGTGCCGGCATCTTACAAATTTTAGGATTGCTGAACATGAATTTTATAAAATGTATTTTAATCGCTTTTCTACTCGCAATACCCGTTGCATGGTATGCAATGAATGGATGGTTACAAAATTTTTCTTATCGTATTAATATCGGGTGGATCTCATTTCTATCAGCAATCAGCATCACATTGCTCATAACACTTATCACCGTAAGCACTTTGGCAATAAAAACGGTGATGGCAAATCCGGTGAAGAGTTTGAGAAGCGAATGAGATAATGTGATAATATGCTAATATGAAAATGGCTTGAAAAATTCCCATCTGCGCGGGAATGACGGCGAGAGCATGAGTAAATTTTGAGCTGCAAGCATTTTAAAATTTATAAAACAACTTACGGAGAAACCTAAAGCCCAATAGTAGCAACGCCGATGAACGGATTGCGACGCAACGATGTCCAATCAAGGCTCCGAAGCTGGTATCCAAAACTGATTGCTCAATGTGAAAATGGCTCAATTCCGCAATGCAAGAAGCCCATCATTGAGCCATTTTCAAATTACTACATTGAGCAATTGAAATATTTTTCCTGACCTTTAAAATATTATCTCCCCTCGCCCGTCTACTATTTCAAGTATGGACGAGATGTTGACGATACAACCAATAATGAGCAGCCCGTCGCGGAAAAATATCAGCAGCGTTATCAATCAATTTGGTAAAAGGCTTTTGGGCTTCATCCGCCAGCGGGTGAACAATGAAGCCGATGCCGAAGATATTTTGCAGGATGTGTGGTACCAACTCACTGCAACTGTGGATACCGAACCGATTGAACAAGTGAGCAGTTGGCTTTTTAAAGTAGCGAGAAATAAAATCATTGATAGCTATCGAAAGAAAAAACCTGAATCGCTGGAAGATGCGCTGACATTTGAGAACGAAGACGGTGAAGTAAATTTCAAAGAAATTCTTTTAGCAGATAAAAATGGCAATCCCGAAACGGAACATTTGCGCAATGTTTTTTGGGAAGAATTGCAGAATGCTTTAGAAGAATTGCCTGAAGAACAACGCAATGTTTTTATCTGGAACGAGCTGGAAGATATTCCGTTTAAAGAAATTGCTGAGCGTACGGGCGTTCAGATCAACACGCTCATATCACGCAAGCGCTACGCCGTATTGCATTTGCGACAAAGATTACAAACATTATATAACGAGATTATTAATTATTAAAAAAGATTTTTTATGAGACGAGGATTTAACAGACGAAAACTTGCATTCATGATACCGATTGGGATATTGGCTATCGCACTTTTTCTCTTGGTTTTTGGGGGTGCTGTGATGTTGTTATGGAATAATGTGCTGGTGCAAGTGGTGCATGTTTCTGTTATCAGTTTTAAACAAGCATTGGGCATTCTAATATTGAGCAAAATATTGTTCGGCGGATTTCGCGGCGCACACTGGGGCCGCCATAGATGGAGAGAAAAAATGAACGAACGCTGGGAAAAAATGACACCCGAAGAACGTGAAAAATTTCAACAAGAATGGAAGAACCGCTGTGGACACAGGTTTGGAAGAAGGTTTGAGGAAGAGAGAGGTGCGGAGCAACAGCAATAACAAAGTAATAAGTGCTAAGTGGTAAGGAGTAACTACACTTCACAATCTCCTTACCACTTACTACTTACCACTTTCTCGATCATCAATCACCACACATAAAAAAATCTCATGCAACCTATAACTGCAATACAAAACCCATCACAACAGCCATTGACATATTTACAAAAACTGGCTGACTGTATAAAAACATCAAAGAATAAAACGCTTTCGCAATGGACAGTTGAACAATTGCATATTTCGCCGTATCAACACATTCTTGAAGTTGGTTTTGGATTGGGCAATACGCTTCGTGAAGTAGCTAATAAATTGCAAGTTGGTTTCATTGCAGGTGTTGATGAATCTGTTGCGATGTATCAACAGGCAAGCAAGAAAAATAAAAATTTTCTTCAAAAAGAATTGATGCAATTGCACGTAGGAACTGTTAATGAGCTCCCGTACCCATCGCAATATTTTCATAGCATTTATGCAACGAATAATTATTCTTCATGGAAAGAGCCACAATATAAATTCATGCAAATGCATTCGCTGCTGAAAAATGGCGGCAGGCTTGTAACCGTGTTCCAGCCACGGCTTGCGAAGACTGAAAAAGAATTATGGAATGCCGCAGAAAAAATTCAGCAGGAATATCATGAAGCTGGATTTGTTGATATCCGCATTTCTTTCCGCGACATGAATCCGGTAAATGCAATTGCTGCGGTGGGATTTAAGGAATAGAGCAAATTACTCAATGTGAAAATTTGAAAATGGCTCAATGATGCGTTTTCTTGAATTTTGGAATTGAGAAATTTTCACATTGAGCAATTGTTTTGATACCACCATTAGTTTTCTCTTCAACATTCGTTGCTGCCTGCCCTGCCTCAAGCGGAATCGCATTTCGTTCATCGACAGTGCTACTATTGAGCTTTTGTCTAAGTAAATATTATTGCATTGACTTCGCAGAAATCCAATTTTGAAAACCATTTATATGAATTTAAAATTTAAAAAATGGATTCTTATTTTTCAAAAAAAGGAATTAGGAAGATTGTTTTAACGCTCGTGTTTTATTTGATTGCATTTGTTAGCTTTTCATTATTAAACAAAGCAAGTCCATCAGGTCCATGCACTCCGGGGCTTGGTATAATGAGCCTTTTATTATTGCCTTTTATCAGCGCAGTTTTGTTTATCATCAATATTATCAAAGCTGCGAAAGGAAATAAAACAAATACGATTTCTGCGATTATTCATTTGCTTGTAGTGGTTGGCTTTTTTATAATTTTAGCAATCAATAAATGAAAAAAACTATTGTATAGAAGGTAAAAAAGTTTCGTCTCTTTCTTCATTTTATGATGAAATAGAAAATAAGTTGACACGAGATTTAGGATGGAGTATCGGAAGAAATTTAAATGCATTCAATGATGTTTTGCGAGGAGGCTTTGGTGTGCATGAATACGAAGAACCGATAAAGCTTATATGGCTAGATAAGAAAGAAAACAAGATAAATCTTGGATGGGATGAAACAATAAAATATTTATATTCTAAATTGAAAACTTGTCATCCATCAAATATTGAATTTGTAAAATCAGATCTTGAATTGGCAAAACAACATGCAGGAGAAACCCTTTTTGAATTAATAATTGCAATCATTAAAAACCATAATCATATTGAACTTGAATTGAATTAAGAACTACTTCAAAAAAGGATGCCACGGTTTCAAACCGTGGCATCCTTAAAAATCATTCAAAAAAATTATTACTTGTTAGGTTGTGGCGTATATCTCAAATAAGGCTTCACAATTTTCAATCCTTTAGGGAATTTCTTTTGTGCATCTTCTGTTGATACTGCTGGCACAACAATTACATCTTCTCCTTCTTTCCAATTAGCAGGCGTTGCCACACTATAGTTCGCAGTCAACTGTAATGAATCAAGCACACGCAAAACCTCCACAAAATTTCTTCCTGTCGATGCAGGATAAGTGATGATCAGTTTCACTGTTTTATCTGGCGCAATAATCACCAATGAACGCACCGTTGCTGTTGCAGATGCATTCGGGTGAATGAAATCAAACAACAAAGAAACCTTTCTTTCATCATCAGCAATGATTGGGAATTCAACACTGCAATTCTGGGTTTCATTAATGTCTTTGATCCAGCCCAAATGTTTATCTACCGGATCAACGCTCAGTGCGAGCACTTTTGTGTTGCGCTTTGCAAATTCTTCCTGCAGCAAAGCAGTTCTGCCAAGCTCGGTTGTGCAAACCGGCGTATAATCAGCCGGATGAGAAAATAAAATTCCCCAGCCAGTTCCTAAATATTCGTAGAAATCAATTTCACCAACGGATGTTTTAGCCTGAAAATTCGGAGCTGTATCTCCCAAACGTAAACTCATAATATTATTTTTTAGAAGTTAAAAAAATCAAAGTCTCAAAAATTGGGCTACGAAGATACCAATTCCCTATCAATATGGTAGACTAATTTAAAAAAATTTACGGT
>CAIYPC010000271.1 GCA_903927975.1 uncultured Bacteroidota bacterium
GTATAAGTTTCCCAATGGGGAAGCAAACAAACGATGTGTGCCGAATATTCCATCGAGAAAAATTTCAAACACTTCTATATTGATGATGATGAAACCTGCATAGATCACAAAATGCATAATGGCAACAAGTGGGTTCCTAAACATTTTCTTTTGTCCGAACGCCAGCAGCAAAACATTTTTCCATCGAAGCGAAGAATTGTTGCTATAATCTTCATCTTTTCCTAACAAAATATTTTTGCGGATCTGCATGATGTTTTTGCTAAAAAGAAAAACAGCAAACCCTGCGATGATGATGAACAAAATTTGTTGTGCGATATGCATGGATAACAGTTCCGTGATTCGTGAAAATTTGTGTAAAGACAATACTAAGATAAGCGAACTAAAATTTTTTCATTATTCTTTTCATAGTTAATTTGTGCCATGGCTAAAAATTACATTTTAAGCGAAGAAGTGACACAGCGAAAATTGCTGCGCATGGCTTATGAAATTCTCGAAAATAATTTTGATGAGAAAGAAATTTTACTGGCTGGCATTCGCAACAGCGGAAGTGTGATGGCGAGAAATATCCAAAAATTGTTAGCCAGCATTTCAGATATCACTACAGATATTATTACAATAACGCTCGATAAAAAATTCCCAGAAGAAGTTACATTTAGCAAAGAAATTTCTTTCGATAATAAGCCCGTTATTTTAATTGATGATGTGAGCAACACGGGAAGAACACTTTTATATGCGCTGAAGCCTTTCTTGTCAGCCCACCCAAAAAAAATTCAAACGCTCGTACTGGTAGAAAGAACGCACAAGATTTTCCCCGTAAAGCCTTACTACGTGGGGCTTTCAGTCTCCACCACATTGCAGGAACACATTTATGTTGAAGTGGAAGGAGAGCTAGTAAAAGGAGCTTGGCTTGAGTAAAAAATTACATTCATTTTATCCACAAAAAAATACCGAAAAAAGCATTTTTTTATTCAGGTTTTGACGGTTAAAAACGATAGTTTTGCAACCTTCCCTGAATAACAAGGAATGAATGTTTTTAGCATCTAAAATTCGATATGGAAGATAATAATCTTACGCCGGAACAGACACAAGACAACAACCGCATAATTCCCATCAACATTGAAGAGCAGATGAAGACTGCCTACATAGATTATTCTATGTCGGTGATCGTTGGCCGTGCTTTGCCTGATGTTCGTGATGGGTTGAAACCAGTTCATCGCCGCATTTTGCATGGCATGAATGAATTGGGCAATCACAGTAATAAGCCTTATAAAAAAGCTGCCCGTATAGTAGGGGAGGTGATGGGGAAATATCATCCGCATGGTGACAAGGCAATTTATGATACGATGGTGCGCATGGCGCAGGAGTGGAGCATGCGATACATGATGGTTGATGGCCAGGGAAATTTTGGCAGTCAGGATGGTGATGGCCCTGCGGCAATGAGATATACAGAGGCGAGGCTTCACAAGTTGGCTGAGGCAATGCTTGAAGATATTGAAAAAGATACAGTGGATTATCAGCCAAATTTTGATGATTCATTAAAAGAGCCAGTTGTTCTTCCAACAAGGATCCCACAACTAATCATCAATGGCGCAAGTGGTATTGCGGTCGGTATGGCAACGAACATGATGCCGCACAATCTCACTGAAGTAATTGATGGATGTATTGCGTATATAGATAACCGTGAGATTACCGTTGAGCAGATGATGGGCTATGTAAAAGCTCCGGATTTTCCAACGGGCGGAATGATTTATGGGATGGAAGGAGTGAAGGCTGCTATGATGTTTGGAAGAGGAAGGGTAGTGCTTCGTGGAAGATTGCACATTGATACAAAACCAAGTGGCCGCGAGCAGATTGTTATCACAGAAGTTCCTTATCAGGTCAATCGCGATGCGCTCTGTGATCGTATCGGTCAATTGGTGAATGAAAAAATGATTGAAGGCATTGCGCATGTCAATAATGAATCGAACCAAAAAGAGGGTACTCGAATTGTTATTGATCTGAAACGCGACGCAATTGCAAATCTTATCATCAATCAATTATACAAGCACACAGAATTACAAACTTCTTATGGCATTAATAATGTCGCTCTGGTAAAAGGCAGACCAAGAACGCTCAACATCAGAGAGATGATTTCTGAGTTTGTGGAGTTCCGTCATGAAGTGGTTATTCGCCGCACAAAATTTGAATTAAGAGAAGCTGAGAAAAAAGCGCATATACTTCAGGGTTATTTGATTGCTCTTGATCATTTGGATGAAGTGATTGCTTTGATCCGTGCGTCAGCAACTCCAGATATTGCAAAAGAATCTTTGATAAATGCAGGGTGGGGGCTTGATGATATTCAGGCAAAAGCTATTCTTGAACTGCGCTTGCAGCGTTTGACAGGAATGGAAAGAAATAAGATCAAAGATGAATATGATGAATTGATGAAGTTGATTGCATTCTTAAAAGATTTGCTAGGCGATGAAGGCAAGCGTTTTGATGTTATCAAAAAAGAATTGCAGGAAGTAAAAGATAAATTCGGCGATGCTCGCAAGTCAGAAATTATTTATCTCGATGATGAAGTGCGCATCAAAGATCTGATCAAAGAAGAGGATGTGGTGATCACCATTTCTCATTTGGGATATATCAAAAGAACCTCAGCATCTGAATATCGTCAGCAACGGCGCGGTGGCCGTGGCGCTATCGGCGGAAAAACACGAGATGAAGACTATATCGAACATCTTTTTGTGGCATCCACACATCACACCATGTTGTTCTTCACGGAAAAGGGAAGATGTTATTGGCTGAACATTTATGAAATCACAGAAGGCGAAAAAACTAGTAAGGGACGTGCCATTCAGAACCTCATACAAATTCCGCCCGATGATAAAGTGAAAGCGATTATCGATGTGAAGGATATAAAAGATGAAGCTTTTGTGAACGCGCATTACATTGTTCTTTGCACAAAGCAAGGCATCATCAAAAAAACTTCACTCGAAGAATTTAGCAGACCAAGACAAAATGGAGTGAACGCTGTTACCATTCTTGAAGGCGATCAATTGATCGAAGCAAAATTAACAGATGGCAATTGTGAGATAATGATGGCCGTTAAAAGTGGCAGATCAATTCGTTTTGAAGAAGAAAAAGTTCGACCAACTGGTAGAGGTGCCATTGGTGTTGGTGGAATAGAAGTTGAAAATGAAAGTGACGAAGTGATTGGTATGGTATGTGTAAATAAAGAAGATAAAACCAGAACGATATTGGTGGTGAGCGAAAAAGGTTTTGGCAAAAGAACCCAGATCGATGAATATCGAATCACAAATCGCGGTGGCAAAGGAGTTAAAACAATTAATGTAACTGATAAGAGCGGTCCGTTGGTTGGCATTTTAGATGTTACGGAGAGAGAAGACCTGATGATAACCTGCAAAAGCGGTGTTACAATCCGTATGCCGGTTAATGGTATCAGCGAGCAGGGACGTGCAACGCAGGGCGTAAAATTAATAAGACTTGATGAAGGCGATGCAATTGCCGCCATCACAAAATTAGATGAGCACGTTGGCAATGGCAATCACGCTCCAGTTGAAGCAACGGATGCAACAGAAAAGCCTGCAGAAGAAAACGGGAATGAAGAAAGCACTGTTGTGCCACCATCAGAATAAAATATTAAAGATATTCGCAGTAATTAATGAAAACTTTTTATTTTCAATAAAATTTAAATCATGAAATCAACTCTTCTGGCTGTATTGTTTGCCGTTGCTTGTCTTGGCTTGAACGCACAAAGCCTGGATAAAGCAAAAGATCTTTTTTTAAAATCAAAAAAACTAATGGAGGCGAAAGCTGAAATTGATAAAGTGGTAGCTGTTGAAAAAAATCAAAAGACCGCTGAAGCATGGTATTATAAATGTAAAATATATACGGCGATTGCTGATGACAGCACATTGAAAGGACAGGTTCCTGATGCACACGTTCAGGCTTTTGATGCACTAAAAAAATACATCGAAACAGACGATGCAGCAAATAGCAAAGAAAAAGATAAAACGAAACAATATATATTGCTCCAGCTCGATGGATATAAGCCCATCAATTCTATTTATGCTGGCTTTTTTCAAGATGGAGCGAGCAGTTACAATTCAGGAAAATATGATGAAGCACTCACTGATTTTAAAGGTGCCCTTACCGCAAGGGATTTTATGTTTTCAAAAGGATGGATCACTCAAAAGTTTGATACCATCAGCACTTTATATGCTGGCATAGCTGCAGAAAAGGCAAAGAAAAGAGATGAGGCATCAAGTTATTATTCACAGATTGCCGATTTGAAATTGGGAGATACTAAATACATTGATATTTATAAATGGCTTGTCAATTATTATTCTGAAGATAAAAAAGACGAGACCGATGCGCTCAAATATGTTAAGCTCGGAAAAGAAGTTTTTCCTGCTGACTCAACATGGAAAGATATAGAGTTAGGTGTTTATGACAACGAGCTTGACAAGTA
>CAIYPC010000272.1 GCA_903927975.1 uncultured Bacteroidota bacterium
GTTTAATCTTTCTACCAGCAATCACACCGTTCAAATAACTGGCATCGTTTGTATCATTACAAATGCCAATACATTCCCCTACAATCAACTCGGCGAACTTTGCGTCAATAGCAACTCCCCACTCGTTGTCATTCAACGCATCAGGGTCTAGTGTTTCTACTGCCCAACACAATGCTTGTTCTTTGAGGTCTCGAATTCTTTTGTTCATGCCACATCGTCCTTTTTGTCACTAGGGAATCGAGCACTGGTAAATCTAATCAGCAGAACACTGATAGTGATAACCAGGGTAGATCCAGCCACAGACAACATTTCTACCACATTGATTGGAGCGTGACTCATGACATCAATCATGTGTCTTGTCAGGGCTGTGATTGCAATGTAAAGCAAAAAACGAACTGGCATGTGATTGGTTTTAAAATAAATGCCGACCATTGCACCAATTTCTAAGTAGATAAACAACAAAAGTAGATCTCCGACTGTGGCACGAGATTGATGAAACAAGTCAGAGAATGTACCAAGAGCGGCCCAAACAGTGGCCGCACCTATGGCAAACAGTGCAAGTCTGTGAAAAACTGCAACTAGGGCATTTCCTATCTGATCAATTTTGCTGGAATTCATATTTTACTTTTCTTCATCATAGTAAGCATATTGACCCCATGGTGGAACAATTGTGTTTGTTCCGTGCAACACCCAGACAGTGTCAGCATAGTTCTCATCGCCCCAGCTGCCAAAAGGATAGCCGTCTGTAAATACCACCAGTCGTTTGGGTTGAATATCTGCTTCTTTGAGATACTCAAACATGCAAGTAAAGTCTGTGCCGCCGCCGCCATCTACTTCGTAGTCTGCAATACTGTCCAAGTTCTCACTGTCAAATTGTTGTGGATTGTACACTTGAGTATCAAATGTTGCCACATGTATTTTGTAACTGTTGAACTGCTCCATGATACCTGCAGTCTCGCTCAAAAAGTCTTTTAGCATTTGGCCATCAATTGAACCCGAAGCGTCGATCATGATAGCAATGTCAATGAGCTCGTCGGGCTTGCGTCCGGGCATGACCGCATCCATGTGCCAGCCCTTGCGGCTTGCTCGCATCCATGTGTAGTCGGATTTGATAGTACTCTCCAATTGCATACGCAACAGTTCGCGCCAGTTCATTTTAGGTGCAGTTAGATTCTCAATAATTTTGCGTACACCCAGTGGAATGTTGACAGCACCATTGGTTTCGGCACTGGCCGCAGCTAATACTGCTTCTTTGATCTCGTCACGGATGGCTTGTTTTTCTTCTTCGGTGAGCTTGGGACGACCTTTTCCATCTTTGTCACCGTTGCCATCACTGTCACCATCGCCATCACTGTCACCATCCAGGTGATCATCAAGTAATTTGTCAATCAACTTGCCAATGTCAATCTTTTCTGCGTTCTCATACAACACATCGTAGATTTCCTCGGAGCTCATGCCCTCATATTTTTCATCATACAAACAGGGCACCGAAGTAATGAACTCTCCTACTTTGTGTTTCTTTAAGTCTGCGTTGACACAATAGTCACTGGCAATGTTGTACAATTGAGGATCTCGGTCGCCTCGTCGTCCAAAGTGGTCATAAACACAATGCAACACTTCGTGCCCAAACAAGAACTCAATTTCTTTGGGCTTGAGCAGTTTAATAAAGCGACTATTGTAATAGAAGTTTCTGCCATCGGTGGCAGCAGTACCGCACCATTCATCAGCGTTGATTAGTTTAAGACGAGTGGCCAGGTTGCCAAAAAACGAAGCTTTGAGCAAAAGACCCACACGAGCAGTGATGAGTTTTTCTCTGGCATCTCTGTCTTCTGAACTAACAGTGGGTCCTAGCAAATTGCCAAATTTACTAGCGTCTTTGTTTTCTGTGGTGGTGCTCATTTTAGTTCCTTTTGCTTTTGACATAGTGTATTATAACAAACAACAAGTTTTTAGTCAATCTGTATATCCACTAACTTTCCGTCGCGGAAAATAAAGTATTTGTTGAGTTGGTCATACCATACCCATATGCATTCATTGCCGGGTGCCATGGTGTAGTGTGTAACATTGGAACAATTTTTGGCCATGTACTCTTGCACAATAATAAGTTCAAATTCGTTGATTTTTTCACCATCTACTATACGCATTTTTAACTCCTTTATGCTGTATTATAGCAAAAATGGAATTATCGGTCAAACATAGATGTTGTTTAAAAACAACACAATAAAATGGTGGGCGGAGTGGGATTCTAACCCACGATCAACGGTTTATGAGACCGCTGCTTTAGGACACTAAGCTACCCGCCCCAAAGGTATTGTTTTTAATTTTTGTTATCTCTGCTTGCTTTATTATACACAATTTCTTAGGAAATTGTAACCATTTTGAACGATCTCTTTCTGTTTCATATCCTTTAACCTCGATATATAAATCCAATGATTTGATATAGAAATCTGGAAAGTAAGTTCTTTCACCATTCCATATATAAAGAAAACCGCTTTTTGGCCTTACCGGGTCTAATCCTTTTTCTTTTGCCCATTTATAAAAATCTAATTCCCATTGCCCTTGAAATTTAATATCATCAAATATTATTTGTTTTGTTCTTCCTCTATTTGCAGAAGTATATGCATCAGGATTATTTTCCACTGCTTTTTTCATTGCTTCTGAATGCTTGATCCTATTTTGTGGGTCACTCCATCTTTTTAAGTTCATTTGAGAAGTTGACTTGCTTATTTTCTTTTTTGTTGTTTCGGTCATTTCTGCACCATAGGTATATTGATTGGCTCCTTTTTTACCAAGCATACCATATGATGGTTTAACTTTGACACCATCAGGATTAGCATTGCATCTAATTTCGTGTTGTTGTTTTGATATTTTACTTTTGGTTGATTTATTACAATATTGACAGAACATAACAATCCTTATTGCATTTATTTATGCCGTAGGAGTCAAATGCTTTACCATATCTGGCATCCCCCGAGGGACTCGAACCCCCACGAACGGTTTTGGAGACCGACATGCTGCCATTACATCAGAGAGACAATATATCAATTATACTAGAAATTTAGTTGTGTGTCAACTACTATAGATATTTAAGTTGAAACCAACTTTGTGAGGAATCGTTAAAAAAGTCCAAATGAATTTGATCTTGGTAATAGTATTTCCATTGCCAGTCTCCTTCTAATTGCTCTAGATCTTTACTGGAATGCTGTGCAAGGCCACGATGTTCTCTTATGGTAAATCCAAATTCTTTCCGAAGACGCCAACTAATAATAATATTAGTTTTCCCATATTCTTCAATCATACGATCTCGAATTTGTAGCCAACGATCAGGGTTCTTAAAGATGATTAAATTTTTCTTAACTTCGACATCTTTCATTTCAACTACACTTTAATAAAAACACTGTGTATTTTTGTGCATCAACAATTTCAAAATTGTTTTCTATTCTAAGGTCCAATGTCATGGTCAATTTTATGCCATATGTCCATCCTAACCATGCTACAAAATCTTTATCTTCCATGTCTGGAATATGCTCAAATTCATTGTCAAATTCTGCTCTTGCTCGGCGTATCCTTGCCCAGTCTTGAACTTTAGCACCTAGTATGGTATCTAATCTTTTTTCATGGGTATCATAGTGTTGATTGTTGCTCATGATGCCCAGCGCAACAAAAACAAAGTTCGATCTTTTTCTTCTTGAAATTCAAATACGCCTTCGCTTACAAATCGCCATCTAGCAGGTTCGTATTCGTTTCGTTCATATGCACGACCAAAGTGATCTTCACACCATTCTATACAAGGACGCCACCCTTGATATGTAGCAAGGTATTCTTTCATGGTCAGCGTGGGTGCCATTATGCAGGCCACATACCATCCAGATAAACTGTTCTTCATGACCACTTTAATAAGAACATTGTCATTTCTTCTGGAGTTTTGAACCTCCACATGTCAAAACTCATGCGAATTCCACACTTGTTGATTTTGCTCCATGCGTGGATGGGATCCATGTCAGACTCTTTTAATCCTAATATTCTTGGACCGGGCTCCCAAGTGGCTTTGAGTTTAAAACCCGGCAACCTATGCCATTTTATTTTTGCTTGAGACATACACTGACCTCCATTGAAATTACTTAACCTTAACCAGCCAGTCAAATCATATTTAAAATTTGTTATGCCCATTTTAATTGAAACATAGTTAACATCTGATCGTTGGCAATATAAATTCTATAATCGTTATATTTTATATTGTATGCCCACTGCTCGTTAATTTCTACATCAGAGTGCTCGTCAAACTGTTTGATTCGCGCCTGTTGCATTGGGTATTGCATTTCTACATCTTGACTCCACCCATATGTATCGTTGAACCATCTACGGCAACGATCAAAATCTAATATGGCTGATTGCCCGGGTGCCTTGGTAAATGTGATCATGTATCGAAATCGATCGCGATGATTATACCTACCATCAAGCTTGATTATGTCGTACTTCATATAATTATTTTGTACAGAGAAAGGAGGGCAGTGCGAACACAGCCCTGTGTTTTTGAAACACCACCCTCCTAAACCTTTTAGGCAGATGCCTGCAAAATGTACTTGCCGTACTTCTGATGGAACTTGTCAAAGTTCTTGAGCTTGGTGGGCTGGAACGGCAGGTTGTATGTGGTAAGTGCAATACGAGCACCCATAACAACCAACTCTGTTTCAAAATTGCTCATCATGTAGCCAAAGAAGTTATCTGCCATTTCGTGAAACTTCTTGTCGTCTACTTTCTTTTCATTGATGGCATCTTTGAGCTCGTAGCACATGGAAATCACCAACGAGTACATGGCTGACACTTCCTTGACATCCAAGGTAGTTACTTTGCCTGACAGGATTTCCTCGGGTTTGGGCATACGACTTGCTACCTTGCGGTGCGCCATAAACTTAACTGCAAGTCCTTCTCCGACTGTACCTGCAATTAGGTTCATTGTAGTGTCGTCGTCGTTGTCCTCATCTGCTAGCAATTCTGACACAAAACTCCATGTTCGCGGAGTAGCAAAGGCACGGCTTGACGACTTGGAATCAAAGTCGTACAAATCGTTTTTAGCAAAGCCAATATAGCCTACCACATCCTTGTGGATTTTGTTGTTAACTGCCCATTCTTGCCAACTGGTAAAATCCACTTTCATCTCTTGGTGGATGAAACGATTGGCAAGTGGAGTAGGCATACGATAGGTAACACCTTTGTCGCTTTCGCGATTGCCTGCGGCCACCATAACAACATTGTCAGGCAGTGTATACTTGCCTACACGACGATTCAAAATAAGTTGATAAGCGGCACTTTGCACACTTGGTGCGGCACTGTTCATTTCGTCCAAGAAAAGAACCACCACAGGATATTGGCTAGCCAAATCCTCAGTGGGCAAATCCACTGGCTCGGCCCAGTCCATTTTGCCAGTGTCTTTGTTGTAAAACGGAATACCGCGAATGTCTGTGGGCTCCATTTGTCCCAGGCGCAGGTCGATCATGTGGCCACCGAGTTCCTCAGTGATATCTGCTACCAACTCTGACTTACCAATTCCGGGAGGACCCCACAAGAAAAGTGGGCGTTGGTGTTTAAATGCTTTCAGCAAACTACGACGAGCTTGAACCGATGTTATTGTACGGGTATCTGACATGGGCTGTGTTCCTTTAAGGTACGGTTAAAAAATTGTTTATGTGTGTATTGTAACAGAAATGATTTTATGCGTCAACCTGGGCAGGCATGGCATAAATTTCCATGTATTTGTGGTATGCTTCTATGGTCTTTTCGCTATAGACCAGGCGTCCGTTGATCTGAATGTCTTTGATCAAGTCAAAAAATCCTATGCCTAAAAACACACACTCTTTTTGAAGTTGGGTCATTGCTTGGTGCCTTTGCATTTCTGCTCCTTGTTTTTTACTATGCTCTAATTATAGCAAAATAAGAATTATCGGTCAACTAGGCACCTTACCCTGTAATATAATGTTGTTTTTATGCAACACTGTATCCAGCAGGTCCTAGGTCATAAAATGGACTGATAAATCCAACCCACCCGTCAAATTTTCCATCTTTATGAAATTGATGATATTTTAAATCAATTGCCTTGCGCAAATTATCTATTCCATTTTGCCAACTCTGCATGTATCGAGTGTGAGTGGCTTTTTGGAACATCCATGTGTCGACCTCCGACAAGGTATTATGAGATGTTTTATTTGCTTGAAAGATGCTCATCCCGAAAAAATTACAGAAGCGCTTCACGAACTGGCAAATGGAGGATCACCAGTTTCTTCCTTTATATTCAACAAGCTGATAAAACATTTTCTGCTACAACCGAAAAAAGAGAGCTATTGCCATTTATTGAGCTTCAGGGAAAAAGAAATTTTGCAGCAGGTATCTCGCGGATTGTTGCATAAAGAAATTGCTATTTTGCTCGGCATTCAACGCGAAACAGTTAAAAAACATCTCTCAAAAATTTACGGGAAACTTAAAGTGCAAAATAAAATAGAAGCGATCAATAAATTTTTTGGATAATAACTTGTGCGAGATTTTTTTAATGCAGTAAAAAATTTTCTCCATTGCATTAGCATTACTTCAAATGGTAAATTATTATTTAACCTGAACATGTATATTAATTCCTGTTAATCAATCCCCCTCAATAAAATTATTATCTCTATTTAGCTTTGCCGTTTTTTTTAATTCATGGGATTAATACGCCATTCGCTTTGATAGGCTGAATAATATCCCAGTTATTATTTTGAATCTGGATCTGTAAGCATTTTGTTCTGTAAACTGTTCCGTGCAATAAAGGGTTGGTATTATTTGCCAACCATTCGGTTCTCACATTTAGATAATTGCTGATCCATTCTTTCTCATCTCCACCATGAACTGGAACTACAGTAGAAAATCGCTTGCGCAAAAAAGAAAGTATGCTGCCGGATTGAATGGTGCTGTCATAAATCACAAGCATGCTCAGTGGAAGCGTAAAGCCATTTATAGTAAACCAATTATAAGCAGGCTAATAAAAATTTGCATCAAAAAAATCATCCTGGCATTTTTTCATGATCAGATCATTTTTGCCCGCATCGATTAAAGCATTGCAAAAAACATCATCGGTTGCAAGGCTTGGTTTTTGTCCAATCCGACCTAAGTATGGAGACAATACATTTGCATATTGGCCTTTGTTCTTTACATAATCTTGAACCAGTTCTTCTAAGTGACTAAATTCTGTAGTTTGAGAACGACCATAAGTTACCTGAACAATAAATGTATTTGTATATGGGTCTTTATAATCCTTTAGCTTCACCAATGTTCCATAACGACCTTGCGCCGATCCTGTTTCAAAAGCATTTACAACTTGCTCAATCTTGTTTTTTACAAGCACTGTTATCGGCGAAACTTCTACGCTGATGTTTCTAACGACATTGATTGAGGGATTGTTATCAGGATCTTGCCCTTCCCCTACAATGGATAATGCTCCGCCCCAATAGAAACTATTATCTCTGTCCTGATACCATTTGCCAATTGCGGCGTTAGGTACTTCCAAAACTTCACTACCCTCAAACGTGTACCCTTTATTAACTACTCCCAGAATTCCACTTGGCTCTGGCAGATTTTCTGGTATGCTACCACGTTTATTAAGTTTATTCGCTGTTACTATTAATTGTGGCATATATCAACCTACGGCCTCCCCGCCGGTTTGTTGTGTGTTTACGTTCACTGTTACAGGCTGTTGTTGCTGCGCTTTGGATGTTTTTTTGTCATCCTCAGTTCCATCTTCCTTTTTGCCCGAAGTGCGCAGTTTCACAAGTTTATTTAATAAGTCGAACCAAAAAGGCGAACCAAGAGAAACTGCAAAAGCTAGAATAAGAAAGCCCAGAAATTTTCGGCCTTTGAATGTTGCGGCCAATACATATCCTACTTTTAATTTAACCCAATGCCTTTCATATAATGAATCCAACACTAGGCTGTTCATTCTAGCTATTGAATCTCTTGAAGAATATATTGTGCTGTCTTTTTTTAAATTATTTATAATGGATCTAGCTTCATAAGGATATGTTTTATTAAGCAGATCTGAGCTGTCTCTTTTTCTGCCGAAATTGAGCCAGCCTAGCGCTAGTGTATTGTTGGCATTTTGTATGTCGCCATTGATTAAATTTTTTGCACTATCTATCTGATCTTTATATTCTTTAAAAACTTTGGTATTATTAATACTGTCGGTTGAGTTTATATTGCCATTATCATTTGGCAAAGGCTTTTTTATTCTAGGGTCATCTTTATATTTATCCGCTGCCTGAATTGATAGCTGAACAATTTTATCTCTCGCATCTTTGTCCTTTGATAATTTGGTCCCTATTTCAATTACATCTACATTAAATATCACAGCAACAAAAATCCCTATAATGAAAAGAATAAATTGCGCCTGTCTTTTATACCAGCCTGAAACGCGATCCATTGATTCATCAAACCAATCCTCAATTTTTTTTGCAAAATTTTGAATATCATAAATGCTGTTTCTAAGATGAAGTTGCAAAATTTGTAAAGTATCGTTATCAATAATAGGATTTGATATTTGGGCCTTTCCATTTGAAAGATAGAAAGCTGCATAATATTCCAATAGCTCTTTTATTTTATTTGCATCTGAACTTGTTTGAAGACTTTGGGCAATATTTACGAGCGTTGTATTATTAGAAGGTTGATTAAACTTGAAGTTGGCGATGTCATTCAGCTTATCCGAAAAATCTTCTTTCAGTACATCAATTAAAACAGTTGAAAAATTATTCGTTGGTATATAAGAAGGAGTTGGAAATATTCTGTTGGAACCGTAATTTTTTACCAATGGATGATCATAAAATTTATCACCTAATTTCTTGTCTTTTTCTTTTTTGGTGGGTTTATAAATAAGCAGATGACCAACCTCGCTAACATAACTCCAAATGCCTTTGAGGATGCTTTCCCATCTGCTGTCATTAGGTGTATCTGAAAGCATTCCATCAACAATGCCTTTTTTTAACATCCGCGCTCTCAAACTAAATGTTGTAGCTATAGTTTCTTTTATAGTAGTGGCTAAAAGGCTATATAACAAAAAAATAAAAACCAGTCCAATAGCCACATCTAAAGCAACATTGTTCGTCATAACCAATTAGTTTAAGGTTATCATTAAAAATAATCGGAGAAGTTTTTCTTAATGATGCTGAATTCAATAATGCAACACATTAAATATAACATATCGAGAAGACGGAGACAATACCCTTTTAGGGGTATGCGTATTTTTTTGGAGAGAAGTATAAATTATCGAAGACAAATAAAATAAACTAAGTATTAAACTGTTTTTTATTTATTCGAATAATAATTCAGCCCGATAATTGAAATGATACATAGCAGCATAAAAAAAGCAATCTTGAAATCTATTTTTGCTTTGTAGATAATCACATCCAGAAGAATAGTGCCGATGATTGCAACGCCAGACCACACTACCATGGCGATGCCTAATTGAATGCTGTCAATCCCTTTCTTAAAACCAGCTACGCTGCCTGCAAGAAAGAGCACAACGAAAAATAGATTGCCATAATCAGAAAAGCTGTGCGTGCGCTTGAGGAAAACATTATAGGCAGCATCGCATAGCGCTGAGAAAACTAAAAAATACCAAGACATTATTTACATTCTTTAACCACGCAAATTAACGTTTAGAAATTGATGAGCTAAATCATTTATTAGGATGCTTTATTCAGAATAGAAAATATCTCCTGAAAAATTAATTGCCATCTATTTCATAAGATTCATGAATGAGGCTGCCGATTTTTTCAACAAGTGGTTTTTTGTAAGTATCGCTTTCCCATGTTTCTCCGGTAAAAGTGATGATGCCGAAATAAACATCGTTGAGTGTAATCTGGAAAGTGCGTGGGGTGGAACTGTATTTCTTAATGGGATTTATCTCACAAACGTATTGTTTGCCATTGAATTCAAATGGTATTGAAAAGGGTACGGGATTCACAGGCTTAATAACGCAAAGAATATACCATTATGATATTTCTGAAGGGACAATTTTTCAAAATAGTATAAATACATTTCATTCTCTGGTAAGCTTACTATTAGAAGCGAGAACAATACTAATAAAATTCAATTATTGAATGCTCACAGACCTTGCATCGGTAATATGTAAATTGTTTTTATCCTGCGAGAACGCAACTATTTCGAAGTCTTTTTTTGATAATCCAGCAGAAAAGTTGAATGAGACGGAATTATCTTTTTTATTTCCATCAACTATTTTAAGATCACGAACAATATTTATATGATGTAAAACTTTTCCTTCGTTCTCACCTTTTGCAACATTGCTTTGTGCCTGCAATTGAACAAGTGCAATATTGATATTATTGTTTGACGCGTTTGCAGAACTGACGTTCACGACAATTTTTCCATCATTTGTTTCTCTTGCGGAAAGTTCAATTGTTCTTGCCACATTATTATTTAATTCCTTGCTGATAGTTTCTTGCAATTTTGTTTTATCTGAACCAACAAATTCAGTTTTTCCGTTCACGACAATTTGCGGAGTGTAAATGCTGTTCAAAGAAAATGCCGATGCATATTGTTTTTGTCTGTCTGAATATTCTGATTTACTGAATACATCTTTCCAGCCGAGTTGATTCCAGTAATCAACATGAAAACCAAGAATGATCACACCTTCTTTGTATTGCTTTGCAATATCAATCACAGCTTCGTCAGCAGCGGGACAGCTTGAACATCCTTCGGATGTAAATAATTCAACGACAGCAAATCCTTTATTAATCGAAGTCTCTTTTTTTACAGAAAAAGCGGTTATGCATAATAGTGAAAAAAGGATAAAAGAAACTGGCAGAATATATTTACTCATAAAATTTGAATTAAAAGTTTTCAATAATCTTTCCACATTACAAATCTATTACAGTATTTACTAAAGAGTTGTCATTTTCACGACATGAAGCTTATTGCTGGGATAAATTAACAGAAAGCTAATACTGCCAATCTTTTCACGGTATTTTCTTTCTTTATTTTTAAGGCGATGCGCACATACATAAAAGCACAGGCTGCGTCAATAGTCGGTTCGATTGCTGATTTTGCAGTTTCTCTTTTATTGGTTCAGGTATTTCATTGCTGGTATATCCTTGCAAATATATCTGGCAATATTTGCGGTGCAGTGGTTCAATTTATTCTTTCCAGAAATTGGGCGTTCAGTGCAACCAAACAGAATGTGTCTTATCAGGTGATTAAGTATCTTTTGTTTTGGGCTGGAAATATTTTGCTGCAAACAGGTTTTGTGTATTTGTTGAAAGATTATTTTAAGCTTCCGTATATGCTTTCGAAAATAATAGCGTCAATTTCTATCGGGCTTACATATAATTATTTTGTACAGAAGAAATTTGTGTTTTCCTGATATTTCACGCAGAGGGAAAAATATGTTACGGATTATGTCATGTCTTTCGTTATCCCAGCCATCCCATTAATCTTTCCAAATCCCAGTTCAGACATCAATCCTTCATTTCCCAAACCAAAGCGCTTGCGCCGAGAATTGCAGCGTCAGATTCTTTTAAATGGCTGATTAAAATTTTCACTTTATTTTCAAAAATCTTTATCAGATTTTCTTCCATGTGCTCGCGGGTTGGTTTCAAAATTAAATCGCCCGCTTTGGTAAGGCCACCAAATAAAATAATCGCTTCCGGACTGCTGAACATCACGAAATTGGCAAGTGCCATCCCAAGAATTTTTCCGGTGAAGTCAAAAACTTCTTTGGCAAGCTTATCATTTTCTATAGCAGCTTCATAAACTTTTTTAGAATCAATTTTTGCTTTAGGGATTTTTCTGAGCAAACTATCTTCATCGCTTTTATCTAGCATTTCCAATGCTGTTGCAGTAACGCCTGTTGCTGATGCGTAGCTTTCTAATGAGCCATATTTCCCGGTCCCGACATGATACCTTCCATTTGGTATTGTGATAGTATGACCAAGTTCTCCTGCAAATCCATCATGGCCCAACACGAGATGACCATTGGCAACAATGCCGCTTCCAACACCTGTGCCAAGCGTGATCATAATAAAATCTTTCATGCCTTTTGCAGCGCCATACATCATTTCGCCCATGGCTGCCGCATTTGCATCGTTCGTGAGAACAGTTGGCAATTGAAATTTATTTTGTATCAGTTTTGCAAGTGGTATAATGCCCTTCCACGGCAGGTTCGGCGCATACTCTACTGTTCCGGTATAGTAGTTTCCGTTTGGTGCGCCAACGCCAATGCCTCTCATCCTTCCTGGTCCGCCAGCTTTCTCTATTAATGTATATAATTGTGTATGTAGCTCGTCAATAAAACTTTCAACTTCGCTATGGCCACGTGTCGAAATTTCGCTGGAGAATAAAACATTTCCATTGCGATCAACAATACCAAATTTTGTTCCTGTTCCGCCAATGTCGATACCAATTGATAATCTATCTAAAGAAACGGAAGAAGGGCTGTTTTTTTTAGCTGTCGTCATGGCAAGAATAATTTTTCAATTTATTACAGATAAACTTATTTCTTGGGGTTATTTCAATTTTCAATTGATATCTGTATTAATGTCCCCCACTAACTTTTACATCATAATCAATGCCCTGAGATTTTAGAATCGATTTTGATCGTATTGCATAAAATGCGAGATATGCGAAGCATGCTACTCCAACAATATAGCTATATTGAATGCCCAGCAAATTATCAGCAGCAACTGCACCTTGTAATACACTTATAAACCCACCTCCCATAATCATCATTATTAATAAACTGCTTCCTTGGTTTGTATGTTTGCCCAAACCAGCTACAGCCAATGTGAAAATGCACGGCCATAATGTGCTGCAAAATAATCCAACACTAATAAACGCAAACACACTTACCATGCCTGATGTCAGCATACCAATTATCATAGCAGTAATTCCCATCGATGAGAAAATCAATAACATTTTTGCAGGGCTGCCCTTACTTAAAATATCTCCAACTATCATTGCTACAATAACAAAAGCATACACATAAAAAGAACTGATATCATGCTGTGCAATTGCATTTACAATAAGGAAAACGGCAAATGCGAGATAAGGCATTAAAAAATTTAATATTTTTTTTGCGCCCATGCTTACATCAAATGCACCAACGGCGCCGGTCCATCTACCCATCATTAAACTTGCCCAGTATAATGACACAAAAGGTGCAACTTTATCAGTTGGTGTATTCAGATGCTGCCGCATGTATTCGGGCAAGTTACTTGCCGTAGCCACTTCTACGCCCACATACACAAAGATGCCAATCATGCCAAGCCATAATTGTGGGTATTGAAAAACGGATGCTTTGTGCAACACCTTGCTATCGCTCTCGGCTTCTTTTGCAGCAACATTTTCCAAATCAATTTTATTGGGGATTGAGGAGAATTTAAAAAATACGGCCACCAATAAAAAAGCTACGCCTAAGATTAAATATGGAACTTTTACACTTTCAATGCTTGCAGTTGTTCCGCCGGCGCTCACACTTCCAAAAATTGCGAAGCTTACTAATAATGGTCCAATAGTGGTTCCGAAATTATTTACACCACCCGCCATATTCAAACGTTGTGAACCTGTTTTCGGATCGCCGATCACAATGGCTAATGGATTAGCTGCAATCTGTTGCAATGAAAATCCAAGACCAACTATAAACAACCCTGTGATCATTAGCGTAAATGAACCATCATTAGCCGCAGGATAGAATAACAAAGTGCCGATGGCTGAAATAACCAAGCCCAATGCAATGCCATTTTTATAACCAATTTTATTCAACAGATCATCGCCAATAATTTTTGAAATAACAAAATAGATAATAGAACCAACTGTATAGGCAACATAAAAAGCAAAAGATACCAATTGACTTTGTACCTGTGATAGATTGAATGCTTTTTTGAAAACTGGGATAAGAATATCATTGCTTGCTGCTACAAAACCCCAGAAAAAGAAAACAGTGATCAGTGTGCCGAACTGTGACCAATTGGTTTTTTGATTCATTTTAAAACGTTTAATTGTATGAAGGGCTGAAAGTAATAAGTTTTTGCGAAGCGAAAAATTTTTTCATTTATGATGTTTAATTCAAAAACCTTCCTAAATTGAACGGCAATTTGTTTGATATAAAATTCATTGAGCTTTGTATGGATGTAGCGTTCATCACTGTATTTTAATCAATGAAATTGCCAGAACGATTGAAATGTGCTTCTTAAACAAATTATCCCTTGATAATTTATTAACAGATATATTGCCAACTGATGGAAATAATTCATGTGTCAGCAGAATGTTATCCCGTTGCAAAAGCTGGTGGATTGGGAGATGTGGTCGGCGCATTGCCTAAATACCAAAACCACGCAGGGCATATTGCCAAAGTGGTGATGACCATGTACAAAACAAAATTTTTGCTGAACCATGAATGGGCGGTTGTTCATAAAGGTTATACGAACCTTGGCCATTGGTGGTTCACTTATACTATTATTAAAGAAGCAACAAACGTTCTTGGCTTCGATCTTTATCTGGTTGATATTAATGGTTTGCTCGATAGAGAAAAAATTTATGGCTATGAAGATGATGCCGAACGCTTCACTGCTTTTCAGATCTGTGTGGTGGATTGGATCTCCGCATGGGAACATCATCCTGATGTGATCCATGTGCATGATTATCACGCTGGATTGATTCCTTTCATGCTAAAACATTGTTTCAGGTATCAACATCTAAAAAATATTCCAACAGTCCTTACCATTCATAATGCACAATACCAAGGTTGGATGGGCTGGGAAAAAAGCAATCTGCTTCCTGCTTACGATGAATGGAAACGCGGAATGCTCGATTGGAAAAATAATATCAATCCACTTGCCAGCGGGATTAAATGCGCATGGAAAGTGACTACTGTTAGTCATAGTTATATGGATGAACTGCGCGTAGCCGCAAATGGTTTGGAAGCTTTGTTTGAATATGAAAAAGGAAAATGTAGTGGCATATTAAATGGTATTGATAATGCTGTTTGGGATCCATCCACAGATACTTATATCGAAAATCATTTTAGTGTTGATGATGCTGATGCAGGCAAATTGAAAAGTAAAAAATTGTTGTGCGAAACATTTGATCTGGATATAACAAAACCGCTTATTGTTTTTATTGGTAGATTAGTAGGGGAGAAGGGTGCGGATCTGTTGCCGCAAGCCATTGCTGATTCTTATTTTCATATTGGGCGTACGATGAATTTTTTAATTCTCGGAAGTGGTTTTCCTGAAGTGGAATCAGCATTGGAAGGAATGAAAGTATTGGCGCAAAAAGATTATAATGCATACATCGGATATAATGAAAGCCTCAGTCATTTAATGTATGCCGGCGCTGATTTTATTTTGATGCCATCGCGTGTGGAACCTTGTGGATTGAACCAAATGTATGCTATGAGATATGGTACTGTGCCGATGGTGAGAAACACTGGTGGATTGAGAGATACTGTCATTGATTATGGTGATGAAGGCGGTTATGGGATAAGATTTAATTATGTTTCAGTTGGTGATATCACTCAGGCGGTATGGAGAGCAGTTGAATTATATAAAGACGAAGAAAAACTGAAAGAGATAAGAAAGACAATGATGCAGCTCGATTTTAGTTGGGAAGCAAGTGTGAAGCAGTATGTGGCTCTTTATGAAAGTTTGTAGTTTGTGGTTCTGAGATTCGGAGAGTGCTTATAGTTTCGAGTTTTCAGTTTCGAGTTTCGAGTTCCGAAATTTGAAGTTCAAAACAAAATTGAAAATGAAAAAATCAGAATCAGTTCAATCAGAAAAATAAGGTTAAAATCGAGGTTCAGACAAAAGAGGTTTCAGAGAGAGAAAAATAAAAGTAGTAACCAAAATTGCCGAGGATACTAAAGCTCAATAATGAACAGAACGTACAAGAGTGCGACGCAAAGAAAGCTTTATAGTTGCAATCAGATCGGTTCAAAAGAAAACACAAAATATTAAGATGTAAATTTTTATCAAGCAACTACAAACAACAAACTATAAACCACAAACAATAAAATAAACAAACCTTAAAAAAATCAATATGTCTAAAGAAATCTTGTCAGTAATACTTGGTGGCGGCGCTGGTTCAAGGCTTTATCCTTTAACAGCCAGCCGTTCCAAACCTGCAGTTCCCATCGCAGGTAAATATCGCCTTGTTGATATACCTATTTCAAATTGCCTCAACTCTGGCATCAACAGAATGTTTGTGCTCACGCAATTCAATTCTGCTTCACTGAATAGGCATATCAAAAACACTTATCATTTCAGTGCATTCAGTTCTGCTTTTGTTGATATTCTGGCGGCAGAACAAACGCCCGATAACCCAACATGGTATCAAGGAACTGCTGATGCGGTGCGCCAATGTTTGCGACATCTCGGTCCATTCGACAGCGAGTATGTGCTAATACTTTCTGGCGACCAATTGTATCAAATGGATTTTATGGCAATGCTGAATAATCACAAAGCAAAAGGCGCAGATATTTCCATTGCTACCATTCCTGTTGCTGATAGAGAGGCATCTGAATTTGGTATCATGAAAAAAGACACCGATGGCTATATCACTTCTTTCATTGAAAAACCTAAAAAAGAAATCCTGAGCGAATGGACAAGCGATACTGGACATGACATGCAAAAAGCGGGAAAGCATTATCTCGCTTCCATGGGCATTTACATTTTCAATAGACAGTTGCTCGCTGATCTTTTGCAGAACGAATATGTGGAAGCAACTGATTTTGGAAAAGAAATTATTCCACAGTCAATCGAAAAATATAAAGTGGTGAGTTATCAATATGATGGTTACTGGACTGACATTGGTAACACCTATTCTTTCTTCGAGGCAAATCTTGGATTAACGAATGATATCCCTGATTTTAATTTGTTTGATAACAACAATGCGATCTATACTCGTGCACGAATGTTGCCACCAGCAAAAATCAGTGGCACTACTTTAGAAAAAACATTGATTGCAGAAGGTTGTATCATCAATGCATCACGAATAGAAAACAGTGTGATTGGGATTAGAACAAGAATTGGTAGTGGTACTACCATTGTGAGCAGCTATTTGATGGGAAATGATTATTACGAAACATTGGATGAGATTAGTCAGGCAAACTCGCATGGGTTGCCGACTGTTGGCATTGGTCATCGTTGTTACATACGCAATGCAATTGTTGATAAGAATTGTAGGATAGGAGATGATGTGCGCATCAATGGCGGCAGTCATTTAGAAAATGCGGACCATGCATTATATACTATTAAGGAAGGAATTGTTGTGGTGAAGAAAGGTGCAGTGCTTTCGAATGGTTTCGTTATTTAAGTGAGTAAATTAATTATACAAATCCCGCTTATAGCGGGATTTTTTATTTATTTTTAAAGGCATGCAGTTTTGCATGCTCAACCAAAATTTCTGCTATGACGTCTGCTTATATAGGCTTAAAACCAAAATTGCGTTTAGTAGAGATCATAAACATGAGTGTTGGCTTTTTTGGGATTCAGTTTGGCTGGGATTTACAGAGAGCGAACATGGGTGTGATATATGATAACCTCGGTGCTAATCCAGAAAATATTCCATACCTCTTTCTTGCAGCTCCTTTAACAGGTTTATTAGTTCAGCCGGTGATTGGTTACTTAAGTGATAGAACATGGCATCCAAAATGGGGGAGAAGAAGGCCTTATTTTTTTGTAGGCGCATTGCTAAGTTCTATTGCTTTAATTTTTATGCCTCATAGCAGTAGCCTTTGGATTGCTGCAGGATTATTATGGGTTCTTGATGTATTTGGGAATGTTGCGATGGAACCTTTTAGAGCTTTTGTTGCTGATAAATTGCCTGACAGCCAGATCAATCGCGGTTTTGTAATGCAAAGTTTAATGATTGGTCTTGGTGGCAGTATTGCATCTGCATTACCATGGATTTTTAAAAATATTTTTGATGTACATAATGTGGCAGCCAAAGGATTCATTGCGGACAATGTAAAATATTCTTTCTATATAGGGTCTTTCTTTTTTTTATCTGCCGTTTTATATACTGTTTTTACTACAAAAGAATATCCGCCATCTGATGTTGGGTTTAAAGAAAAAGCGAAAGAATCCAACAAAGGTTTTAAAGGCGGAGTGAAAGAGATTTTGTTGTCAATGAAGAATATGCCAGCTAAAATGAAAGTGATTGCAATGGTTCAATTTTTCACATGGCCCGGATTGTTTTTAATGTGGTTTTATTATTCTTTGTCTGTGGCTTATCATGTTTTTGGAGCGAAAAGCAACACCGATCCTCTTTTTGGAGAAGGCAAAGATTTCGCTGGTCTCACGCTTTCATATTATAGTGTGGTAACATTTGCGTTTTCATTTGTGCTCCCATCCATCGCAGATAAACTTGGGCGAAAGCTTACCCATTCAATCTGTTTGCTTATTGGAGCGTTTGGATTGATAAGTGTAAGCTGGGTTCAGAATAAGTATATATTATTTGGATGCATGACTTGTGTTGGCATTGCATGGACAAGTATTCTTTCAATGCCCTATGCAATGTTGAGTGGAGTGTTGCCAAAAGATAAAGTTGGGATTTACATGGGCATATTCAATTTCTTTATTGTGCTCCCGGAAATTATTGCTTCACTTGGATATCCTTGGATCATGAATCACTTGCTTAATAATGATATGCTCGCTGCGGTTAAGTCTGGTGGTTTTTTGATGATTCTTGCGGCCCTCATTTGTTATTTCTTTATAAAAGAAAATAAAAATGAAATCATTAATGAAGAGTTGGTTATTGAACTTGAGTTTGGAGAACAAAGAACCGTGTAGTTATGAAAAATATTGTTTCATCTTTTCACTTTTTATTTCTCATTCTAAACCTGAGCCTGGCAAAAGATTTATTTGCTCAATCTGAAAAATTTGTATTTCCAATAATTTCCAAGAGAGGAAATACATTAAACGATTTTGTTCCTTCTAAATGGAAAATAAGAGATACCGCTTCCTGTGATTTCAATAAAGACAATTATAAAGATTTGGCAATTGTTATTGAAACAATTGATTCAGTAAAAACTCCCGATAGCTGTTTTAGTCGTGAGCCCCATTACGCAAAAATGTTGCTGATTGTTTTTAAACAACCTGATGGTTCATATAGACTTTCAGAAACTGCGACAAAGTTTTTTGGTGAATGCAATTGGGGAATACAAGAACAAGATGCTTATGAAAGAATTTTTATTAGAAACAATACACTTGGCATTGATTTTTTGACTGGGGGGACATTGAGGATTTTGATTTCCTATTTTTTTGAATACAGGAAAAGTGACTGGTATTTAATAGGGGCATCTGACATCGTATATCAACAAGGAACAACTGAAGTAGATTTTGAAGATATAAATCTTATAACTGGTCTTAGAGAAACTTATATTAAAGATTCTGAAAAAAATAGGAAGACAGGTCTCAAGAAAAATATTGTTGAGCATCGAAAATTGATAAAACTAAAAGACTTTGAAGATGAATCACGATTATCATTTTTTGAAGGTCTTTAATCTAATAATCTCATGTAATGATTACTAAAAATAATTTGATGCTATTTTTTTTAATGCACATTTTTTCTTTTGCATTTGCATCTGGTTATGAAATACCGGAAATTTATCCCACTAATTGGTGGATTGGCATGAAGAATCCGAAACTTCAATTGATGCTTCACGCTGGTGATATTGCAGATGATAATATTACAATCAATTATCCCGGTGTTAAACTTGTAAAAGTCAATAAGGTTGAAAACAAAAATTATGTTTTTCTGGATTTGATTATTAATGCTGAAGCAAAACCTGGAAAAATTAAAATTCATTTTGAAGGCGAAGGGGGAGATGGAGATATTCTTTATGAATTAAAACCTCGTCGCAAAGGCAATGGCTCTCAATATGCAAAAGGCATTACTTCTGCTGATCTGATTTATTTGATGATACCTGACCGTTTCAGCAACGGTGATGTTTCTAATGATAAGTTTGCTGATATGCACGACACAAGCTGCAATCGCAATGATCCTTTTCTTCGCCATGGTGGCGACTTGCAAGGAATAATAAATCATCTTGATTATTTTAATGAAATAGGTGCAACGGCTTTGTGGCTCACGCCTGTTGTTGAAAATGATCAATCATTGACAAATGAAAATGGAACGATGCGAAGCGCTTATCATGGTTATGCCTTTACCAATCAATATAAAATTGACAAAAGATTTGGCGGCAATGATGCCTATAAAAAAATGATTGATACCGCACATGCAAAAGGTTTGAAAGTGATTCAGGATGCTGTGTATAATCATGTCGGCGATAAACATTTTTTGTTTGTTGATCAACCTTCAAAAGATTTCTTCAATCAGTGGTCTTTGTTCACTGGTACTTCTTATCGAGATGAACCTTTGATAGATTCTTATGCTTCCAAAAGCGATCGAGATATTGCAGAGAAAGGATGGTTCACATCTTTTCTGCCCGATTTGAATCAGCGCAATCCTTATGTGGCAAACTATCTTATTCAATATGCGATATGGGCTGTTGAAGAATTTGGTATTGACGGCTGGCGCGTTGACACTTATTTTTATAGCGACAAGGATTTTCTGAACAAAATAAATCAGGCGCTTTATAATGAATTTCCAAGCATCACAATTTTTGGAGAGACCACCATGCATTCTGTAACAGAGCAGGCTTATTATATGCAGAACAACATCAACACAAAATGGAAAAGCAATTTGCAGGGAGTGATAGATTTTCAATGGGAGAATAGCGTGCTTGATGCATTGAAAGGAAAATTTGATTCTGCAAACCGAATGGAACATGTTTATGATGTTCTTGTGCAGGACATTTTATATAAAGATCCAATGCGCAATGAGCTTCTGCTCGATAATCATGATCAGGATCGTTTCTTTTCAGTGATAGGAGAAGATTTTGATAAATATAAAATGGGCATTGTGCTATTGTTAACTCAGCGTGGCATTCCGCAATTGTATTATGGAACTGAGATATTGATGAAGAATTTTAAAGATCCTACCGATGCAGAAGTGCGTAAAGATTTTCCGGGTGGATGGAAAGAAGACAGCATTAATAAATTCATTTCATCAGGAAGAACAGAAAAAGAAAACGCAGCATTTGATTATGTGAAAAGACTTTCATTGTTCCGCAAAAATTCTTCTGCGTTGCAATCAGGAAAAACGACGCAGTTCCTTCCGCTAAAAGGGGTTTATGTTTATTTTCGTTATGATGCAAAACAAACGGTGATGGTTATCTTCAACACAAACGATAACGAAACAACGTTAATGGCTAACCGTTTTAGTGAGATAACAAACGGATTTTCTAAAACTAAAAATATCATCACAGGGAATATTTCAAGCCTCGGAGATTTTAAACTTGCGCCGAAAGAGAGTGTGGTGCTTGAGTTGATGAAATAACAGGAGAGATGCGGGATACGAGATACGGGAAACTATTCCGGTCGTAATTGCGAGGCCTCCGAAGCAATCTGCTCTTAGAATGGAAAAATGTTTTTGTTCGTAAAGCAGATTGCTTCGTTCCTCGCAATGACGTGCATCTTCGAAATTAATTTTGAAAACGCTTAATACAAAGACCTCTTCATAAAAGTTTATTTTTATCTCCACAAATCATTAATCATGCAGAGCGTTGCAGTACTTGGTCTAGGCAAAATGGGAAGTGGAATTACATTGAGCATTCTTCGTTCAGGTAGAACTGTTATTGTATGGAACAGAACGAAAGAAAAAGCAAAGCAGGTTTTGGATGCAGGAGCTATTTGGGCGAATAGCCCAGCAGAAGCAGCCTCGCAAGCAGATGCTGTGATCGCAATGCTATCTGATGATATTGCATCGCAAGAAATATGGCTTGGTAAAAATGGAGCAATGTCTTCTATGAAGCCAGGTACGTTCGTGATTGAATGCTCAACCATTTCTCTTGATCATGTTCATAAATTAGCTGCTGCGGCTAATCAATACAAACTAAAATATATTGATTGTCCAGTAACAGGAATTCCTGATGCTGCGGCACTAGCACAAATCACTTTGTTAGTTGGTGCGTCAAAAGAAAATCTCGAAAGCTGTGAACCACTTCTTCAATCTTTTTCTAAAGCAATCAAACATTTCGGAGAGATAGGTAAAGGCACAGGATACAAACTTATGATCAACCTGATGGGTGCTGTGCAAATTGCTGCATTGGCTGAAGGGATTGCAATGGCAAAAAAACTAAATCTTGATATGGAGACCGTGATCACATCCATCGAAACGAGCGCTGCTGCAAGTCCACAGGTTATAAGATATGCTCGCAGCATGGCGGAGAACAGTATTTCAAAAACTCCAGCGTTCACTATTGAATTGCGGCATAAAGATGCGATGTATGCAATGGCTTTGGCTGATGAAATAAATGTTCCCGCAAAACTTGGCAGAGTAGCAAGAGATTGGTTTGCATCTGCAAAAGAAAATCATAATAATGATGACGAAGCTGCGCTGATAAATTTGATGACTTCTTAGTTTGTGGTTTGTAGTTTGTTGTTGTGAAATTCGAAATTTAAAATAAAAGGGGAAACGTCGAAGTAAGAATCAGACAAATCAGAAAAATAAGGATAAAATCATGGTTCAGACAAGTGGGTTTCGAGTCCTGAAATCCTGTGTTTAAATAAAAGGGAAATGCTTAACTAAGAATCAGGCAAATCAGAAAAATAAGGTTAGAATCGTGGTTCAGACTATCGCATCACTGGCAACATCACCGAAGATGCATTCTTTGCATCGTGATAAATTCTTATCGTTGCTTTTTGAAAATCACTTTTATTGCAAGTTGGAATGTTCAAAAACTTTTGTGGATTAAGATCTACCAATGGAAACCAACTGCTCTGTATTTGGATCATAATGCGATGACCTTTTTTGAATGTGTGCGCAATCTCATTCATGTCAAATTTTATTTCAGCAATCTTTCCAGGCACTAAAGCTTCTGGCTTTTCATAACTGTTCCTGAATTTGCAACGAAACACATCTGCCCGAACCATTCTTTCATAACCACCCATCTGCAAATTTTTTGGATTGGGAGAAGGATTCGGCTCACCCTCCGGCAACACATCAATCACTTTCACGATAATATCAGCATCTGATCCCGTAGTTGAAATAAAGATATCAGCTTTTAACCTACCCGTCACCGTTAGGTCTTCTTTTAATGTATTGGTTTTATAAGTTAAAACATCTGGTCTGCCTTCAACGAAACGCTGATCTTCCACAACATATTCGTTATTGCGTTCTTCAAAAACACCATTTGTATATGGAACTGGGTTTGATGGATCACTAATGTATTCATCAGAACCTGTTGAAGTTTCTTTTGATATTTTTCCATCAGCATGTAAATAAAATTTTTCAGGTGTTGAATTTACAGGCGGCCATATGTTATAGTTCTTCCATTGGTTAGATCCCGTTTCAAACACAGTCGCTTCTGAAACATTAAATGTTCCTTTATCTTTTAAATAGTAATTGAAGAATTTTGATTCAATTTCTTCCTGATAAAATTTATTCAGGTCTTGCCCAAAATTATGCGTACCAAAATGATCCCATTTAGGTCCAGACCATGCACCATGTGTCCACGGTCCCATCACAATGCGATTGTTATTGTTTGGGCTTTGTTGTTCAATTGCTTCATAAGTGCGCAATGCGCCAAACATATCTTCCGCATCAAACCAGCCACCAACCACCAACACAGCGGGCTTAATGTTTTTTAAATGTGCCCTGATATTTCTTGCTTGCCAATAATCATCATAAGTGCTGTGCTGTAAATATTCATTCCAAATTTTTGATTTTTTGTTAAAATACAAGCTGCCATTTGTGTTGCTTAATGGCTCCATGGTTTTGAAAAATGAATAAGCGTCTTTATGTTCATTCTCAAATGCTTCTTTATAGTTTGCCCCTGAATCAATTCTTGTGCCTGCGAAATAATTGGTGAAATCAAAATTGTCGAGCAGAAAAAAAGCGCCATTGTGATTAACATCATCACCAA
>CAIYPC010000273.1 GCA_903927975.1 uncultured Bacteroidota bacterium
ATCTAAATCGCCCATCTCAACATAATGCGCTAAATGCCCTTCAATAGTAGTTTGAGTGAAGTTTCTTTCTTTGGCAATTTCGACAATCGTTTTTCCTGTTTTATATAAATCGAATGAATTCTTTTTTGTATCAAGCTTTGGTTCTTTTGCTTTTTCTTTCCGTTCTCTCTTTGGATTTTCCAGTTTGGCTAACATATTTGTTTCGGTGCCATTTCGTTGGCAATAACTTTCTACTGCATCAATAATATCATCGCCATATTTATCAACCTTTGCCTTTCCAAAACCACTGATCAGCAATAAGTCTTTTTTTGTGAGCGGTAAATAAGTACTGATTTCTCTTAGTGTTGCTTGATTGGCGATCATATAAATAGGCTGCTTACTCTCTTCAACAATCCTATCCCGCCAACGTTTCAGCGTATTGTACAATTCCTGATTGGGCGCATCTGTTACTATTTCTTTTTTGCCGCTTGCATAGCAGCTAATAGAAATACGTGGTTGAGTATAATTTAATTTATTCTTTAAAAATGTGGGGATAGAAAAAGCTTCCTTGCAATACTGCAGATAATAAATTGTGCTATGTAAAATCAATCCAAGCTGCTGTAGATATTCATTTATTTCAGTTGCAGCTTCTTTGTGCTCTGTAACGATCGGATGGTTTTGAACAGATTGTTGCAGCATTAAAAATTTTGGGATAAAATGATTGGCGGCATCTGTTATTCTTTTTTGCAAAGGTTCATTTTTCTCAATAATGCTTTCTGTTTTCATCAATGCTGCGGTATGTGCAATAAATTTTAAGCCCGTTATTTTTTCTGTTGCAATAGCATTCTTTAATTCATCTATCCATGCTTCACTTTCTTTGTTTAATTTATCCAGATGTTTTTTTATGTGATATTGTAATTGTGATACAGCAGCGCTTGTCTCTTCAAACGAAAAAATGTTTTCTAATAATTGCTGTGTATAAATTTGTCTTGCGCCTGCAAAGCGATCAGCCAATGAGCCTTTGTGTGTGAGCGTTTGTAAACCTTTTAAAACGTTGTCATTATTTTGTATTGCTGAGGATCGGATTTTTGACAATAATACAATGCCTTCCAAACTCGTGCAGCGGCTCAATGCAACATACACCTGTCCACTGCTAAAGGCGGCACTGGCATCAATCATCACTTTTTCAAACGTTAGCCCCTGACTTTTATGGATAGTAATCGCCCATGCCAATCGCAATGGATATTGAGAGAAAGAGCCAATCACTTCCTGTTCTAATTTTCCATCTGCTCTGTTTAATGTGTATCGTGAATTGTCCCATGTTTCCTTTGGCACATCGATCTCAAAACCATCCACGTCAACAATAACCCTATCGTCTTCCAATGATTTTACTACGCCGATTTTTCCATTGAAATATCTTTTTAAAATGGGATCGTTTTTTAAAAACATTACTTGTGCGCCTTCTTTTAAAATTAACTCGGCATCTGCCGGATAAGCATTTTCATTAAACTCTCCTTCTATTATTGCTTTATAAGAAAATGCTGATGTAAATAATTTTTGCACCTGCACCTGATTGATCTGATCCGCTTGTTTATTGTGAGATGTGAGCGTAATATATTTTTCATCTCTCGGCACTAAAAAATTCGGGATATATCTTACATGCAAATCTTCAAAATCATCCTGATCCATTTGGTTGTTGCGTACTTTATTTAATAGCCGTACAAAAGAGTCATCTTTTTGACGATAGATTTTATTCAGCTCAATCAATAATGGCATTTGTTCTTTAACAGCCATGCTATCAAAAAAGAAAGGCGAGGCATAATATTCTTGTAAAATATTCCATTCGTGGCCTTGCGCTACCGGAGCCAATTGATGTAAATCGCCAATGCATAATAATTGCACGCCACCAAATGGGGTATTATGATTTCTGCGGATACTTTTCAATATTGTATCAATTGCATCCATCACATCGCTGCGCACCATACTTATTTCATCAATGATCAGCAACTCCATTCTGCGGAGCAATTGTTGTCGCTGTCCGTTGTAACGGATTTTTGCAAGCAGCTCATTTTTGTTTGCAGTAGTTGGCAAAAAAGGTTGAAAAGGCAATTGAAATAAACTGTGCAATGTAACGCCGCCTGCGTTGATGGCAGCCACCCCGGTTGGTGCCGCTATCACTACGGTTTTTGTACAATTCTCTTTTAAGTATTTTAAGAAAGTAGTCTTACCTGTTCCTGCTTTTCCGGTTAAGAAAACATTTTCGTTTGTCTCTGTAATAAAGCGGTACGCTAGGTCGAAGATTTCATTTTTTTCAATCGTGCTCATAAGGGATAACAGCTTAATTCTAAAAATCCTTTTTCAAACAGCTTCTAAGATAGTATATATTAGTTTCTCAGATTTCAAATGAGGGCTTTGCCAGCATATAACCATTGTTTGTTATGCCAAATTTGAATATGTAAAATTTGACATACAGCCTGACATATAAAGAGAGAACCAATCATGCATATTTTCAGATGATCATCA
>CAIYPC010000274.1 GCA_903927975.1 uncultured Bacteroidota bacterium
ATAAAAACTCACGATTCGGAAAATTATTTGAAATTATAAGGCTTGTAAAAAAAATAAAGCCTGATGTTCTGCAAAGCATGCATTTTTATGTGAATATTTATCTTGCTATTGTAGGCAAATTGACCGGTGTTAAATCTATTGGCGCCATAAGAGCTAATTTATTTGATGAAATGAATCCTCACGGTAAAATATTGGGTAATGGGGGTTTGAAATGGCCTGATTTCATTATTGCAAATTCTATGGAGGCCTATAATAATGCCCTTATTCTTGGACGCAAAAAACACAATTTATTCTATTTGCCCAACGTAGTAGATACAGAAAAATTTAAAATTAGGGATTATTCTACAACTAATAATAATTCTATTAAATTATTATCGATAGGAAGACTTGAACCACAAAAACGGTACGATAGGTTAGTTCGAATCTTGCATCGTTTGAATAACAAGAATATTTCCACTACAATTATTGGAGAAGGAAGATTGAAAAAAAAGCTTATAGAACAATCGGAAAAAATAGGTTTGAATAGTGGATCTGTGAATTTTCCAGGCAATGTTACAAATACGGAGGACTATTATCCGAAATCAGATATTTTTGTTTTAACTTCAGATTTTGAAGGGACACCTAATGTTGTTTTGGAGGCGATGGCTACCGGCATGCCTGTGATTGCCTCTGCAGTGGGTAATTTGCCCTTCATGATTAAAGAGAATGAAAACGGATTTCTTGTAAATCCTGAAAATGAAGATGTGTTCTTAGAAAAGATTTCGACTTTGATTAACAACCCTGATCTACGCGAAAGAATTGGAAAGAATGCTAGTGACTTTATTCAAAGGGAGTATTCTATTCCATCTCTTTTGCCGAAACTTAACTCTATTTACACCCAAATTTTAAGCAATGAAAGATCTTAATAGAGGAAAACTAATTCTTATTGGTATACATGTATTGCTTGGTGCGGCTTCGGCATATTCAAGTATTGTGGCATCTGTATGGGCTTATGTTTTTTTCTTTTATTCGCTTGACCGCATAATCAGACATAGGAATAGTGATGGTTGGGCTCTACTGGCTGCCGGTTATTTAACAGGTTTGGAAATTGTTCTCAGGTTAACAGGCGCATATGTGTTTTCGGAATTCGGAAAGTATGGCATAAGTTTTTTTCTAATTTTAGGTTTTTCTTCCGAAAGAGATAAACATTATGTCTGGCGGGTTCCGCTGATGTATTTTTTGCTTTTACTTCCATCCATATTAATGCTTTCGGGTGGAATTGATAAATACAAAGATAATTTATCCTTTAATTTATCGGGTCCTCTGGTATTGGCTGTAACCGTCATATATGCTTATAGAAGGAAAGTTTCGAAAGAATATATGATGCGTTTGTTTTTATTTGTAATATGCCCTTTAGTAGCGTCAGTTTTAATTCTGATTGTGCGAATGCCGGATCTTTCAAAACTAGGTTTTAATCTTTCATCTAATAAGACAACAAGTGGTGGTTTTGGTCCGAATCAAGTATCAACTGCATTAGGCTTTGGATTTATGTTGGTCGCACTTGCATGGTTGATAAAGGCTAAGATTACCAATAATGTGTTAGTTGATAGATTCATTGGATTTGTTCTTTTAGGTTATGCGGTGCTGACTTTTGCAAGAGGAGGGGTTCTTACGCCAATAGCTGCTTTATTGCCCGCCATTTATTTGTTTTCCATTAGTTCAGGTAACATAAAGCAATTTTTCAGGATTATTCAAATTCTTGTAGTTGCTATTGGAATTGGTACTGTACTTTGGGTTTATTTGGATGCTATTACAAACAATGCATTAGCAGAAAGGTATGAGAAATCCGTAAAAAAGCGAGAGGCTGGTACACAGACTGATGAAGATATTGCGAATGAAGCTATTAGTACAGACTTGTCAGGACGTGAGTTTATTGCATTAGCCGATTTAAAGATATTTGCCAGATATCCGGTACTAGGGGTTGGTCCTGGAATGGCCAAAGATTATCGTGAGCAATATATCGGCGTTAAAATTGCCGCTCATACAGAATTAACTAGAATGCTTGCAGA
>CAIYPC010000275.1 GCA_903927975.1 uncultured Bacteroidota bacterium
AATAGCCCTGGGTGCGACCCATGGATAGCGGTAGTTAAAATTATCACAACCCTGCGAGGGGAATGTTTAACCCTTGCAGGGTTGGCCTCAATTTCTTTTGATCCGCTGGTTTCACCTGCGGCTATTCATATTCAGCCCTGCGGGCTAATCGTGTTACACAGCAAATAAAATATGAAATCGCTTACTCTTATATTGCTAATCTTTATGAAGCGTTAAGCATATTATGCTACTGTAGCAACCGATTCCTTTCTTTTTCTTTTCAATGCCAGCGCACTGATCAGTGAAACAAGCAAACCAACCGGAACAATTTCTGAATACGTGAGCAGCACATTAAACAAAGGGTTCTTATACATTTCACTGAACTTTGCCATGTCGGCGGTTTGCTTGGCAATTTGTGCTTGGCTCGCACCGGAAGCTTTCAGATTTTCCATTGCGTGAGCAGCATATTTTTCAGCAAAGTCAGGAATAAAAAAATGGTAATCGATTTCCCACGCTATTACATAAATCGTTGAAGCAATTAGCGTGATGTATAATCCAATGAGAAATGCTCTTCCAAAAGAAATTGTGCCATTATTGTGTTTGTCACGCGTAATTTTTGTGCATACAAAAATGAGCGAGAAAGCAAGAATCATTAAGCTGTAACCATAGAGTGCTCCATGCTTAAAATTTTCATCGCCAGCTTTGCCCAATAACATTAGACCAATAAATAAGGAAGCGCTGATGAGCCCAGAGATGAGCCCGAAAGTAAGTACAGTCTTTTTCATTTGTTTGCTTTTAAGTGAGTGTTGACTGTAAAATTCAAACCTTAAACTGAATCGGGTCTCATACTTTCGGGTGATTTTTATTATCAATTCATTATTTCACTATAAAGAATGAGCACTCACGCTAACAAGCCAAGTCTTTTCCCTTTTTCAACAGCCTGTGTTCTTCGTTTCACTTCCAATTTTTCAAAAAGATTGGAAGAATGTGTTTTGATGGTATTCAACGAGAGAAATAAATGCGAAGCAATTTCCTGATTGCTTAATCCTTCCGACATTAATGCCAGCACCTCCCATTCGCGTTTGCTGATACCAAATTTCAATAATGCTTTTTCATCAGGAATAAAACCCTCCGCTGGTTTGCTGAGATATACTTCCCTTTCAATGATGATGGTTTCTGTTTTTGGCTTAACGAGTTTTAGAGCCAGCCAAATGCCGAGACCTGTAAAAATGAGCGCGATAGCACCAATATAAACTTCAAAGGAATGATCAATGATCACATACTTAAACTCAAGCCATTTTAGTAATATCAAGATAGCAGCGAGCGATGCGCCGTAGAGAATGATTAATTTATTTTTAAGAAAAAAATTGCCCATAATACCCCTAATCCCATTTTCTGAAAAGATAAATACAATTTATACAGAATTATCGATTCTCAATTCATCTAGGTTGGGTGAATTTTAGGGTCTATTATTTTTCGAATGAGTACTGATATTGGAGCAATTCCATCTCAAAAGATTCAGTTCCTGCTAACTCGCCTGTAAATTTTACGAAGTCACCTAAATCTTTGAAAATTCATTTCAAATTCTACCGTAGATAACGGGAATGACAATAAATTAGTTAAAACATTAATATTTTTATCGCAAAATAACCACGCATGGGGCTGAAAAAAGTCGATTCGTTCATTCGGGAAATCTTTAGTTTTTTTCTTTTTATCTGTTTTTTCATTACATCTTCAAATGTTTTTTCGCAAAATAAAAATGCTTCTGATACTGCTCAATTTTTAACGCTTAAACAATGCATTGATTATGCTTTGCAGCATCAGCCATTTTTAAATCAATCGTTGATCAGTGTATCCATTGCAAAAACAACGAATGCCATCAATTTATCAGGTTGGTACCCACAAGTGAATGTGAGCGCAAACCTTACTCATTATACTCAATTGCCTACCTCTTTTTTCTCTGACACTTCTAACCCAGGCGGCCCACCATTGAAACAAAGAACAGGCATTGCGAATACTGCTATCCCTCAATTATCTGTAACACAAGCTTTGTTCAGCCCAAGCCTTTTATATGCTGCGCAAAGTGCCAAGATATTGGTAACGCAGGCACAACAAATAACAGACAGCACTAAAATATTTGTGGTTTCATCTGTTTCCAAAGCGTTTTATAATCTGTTGCTAACACTCGAGCAGATCAATGTTTTAAAAGAAGACACCGTTCGCCTTTCGCAAAATGTGCAGGATGCATATCATCAATATGTTGGTGGCATTGTTGACGAAACGGATTATGAACAAGCTACCATCACCCTAAATAATTCAAAAGCACAATTGAGGCAAGCGAAAGAAAATGTGGTTCCTGATTATGCGCAGCTAAAACAGTTGATGGGATATCAACCCGAAAAACAATTCAATGTAAGTTTCGATACGCTGGAGATGATGAATGATATTGCTTTTGACACCACACAACAATTGCAATATGAGAAGCGTATTGAATTTAAACAGTTGCAAACAACGAAGGCTTTGCAGCGAACGCTGATTGATTATTATCGACATACATTTCTTCCTACAGTCAGTGCTTTTTATACTTACAATTATGAATTTGAAAGCAACAGCTATTCGAATCTTTACGCCAATGCATATCCGAATTCTTTAATTGGCTTATCAATGAATTTTCCAGTGTTCACAGGCTTTGCAAGAACAAAAAGCGTTCAAAGGGCAAAGTTGCAAGAGCGGCTTCTCGACTGGAGCGAAGTGGATCTGAAATCGCAGATTTATAGCGAATACACATCAGCGTTAGCAAACTATAAAGGCAACTTGTATAACCTGCAAGTGCTGCAGGATAATGTGGCAATGGCGAAGCGTGTTTATTTTGTGGTGACGCTGCAATACAAACAGGGCATCGTTGCTTATCTGAATGTCATCACTGCTGAATCGAATTTAATAACTTCCGAAACAAGTTATATCAATGCTTTGTATCAGGTACTGTCAAACAAAATAGACCTGCAAAAAGCAATGGGCATTATTACATATTGAATCAATTAAAGCAAATAAACTATCTCTATGCATAGAGTTTTACTGAGTGCGCTGTTATTAAGTTGTATCGCTATTTTTTCGTGCAAACAAAAACAGCCGCCTCCTGTTCCGCCAACGCCTGTTAATTTATTTACTGTAAAAGCACAGAAGGTTTTGTATTACGACAAATATCCTTCAACGACACAAGCGCTAAGTCAAGTGAACCTTTTGCCACAAGTACAGGGCTATATCACGGGCATATTTTTTACTGAAGGTGCACATGTGAGAAAAGGACAGATATTATATGAGATTGATAAAAGACTATATCAGGCTGCTGTTGATGCTGCTGAAGCCAACGTGAAAGTTGCTCAGGGAAACCAGGTGCAGGCGCAACAAGATGCTGATCGATATGTTTATCTGAACAATTATCATGCAGTTGCCAAACAACAATATGATCATGCAGTCATCGCTTTGGAGAATGCAAAAAGTCAAGTGAAGGCTGCAGAAGAAGCAGTGAAGACCGCGAAAACAAATCTTGCGTATTCCACTATTTATGCGCCTTTCGACGGCACTGTCGGTTTTAGTCAGGTGAAGTTGGGGAACATGGTGGTGGTTGGTCAAACCATTTTGAATACCATTTCTACCAATGATCCGATGGCTGTTGATTTTTTGATCAATGAAAAACAATTAATGGATTTTGAAAAAATTGAAAAGGGAAAACAAAAACCAATTGATTCTTTATTCACGCTCTTGCTTCCTAATAATTCGCTGTATGCTCATACTGGAAAAATATCTATCATTGATCGCGCTGTTGATCCGCAAACGGGTTCAATCAGAATAAGACTTGTATTCCCCAATCCTGATAATGATCTGAAAGTTGGCATGAGCTGTATTGTGCGTGTTCATAATCAAGATGCCGCTCCGCAGTTAGTAATACCTGGCAAAGCAGTGGTGGAACAAATGGGAGAATATTTTGTGTTTGTTGTGAAAGATACCATCCTCACTCAGCATACTGACTCAACAAAAAAACAAGAAGCTGATACTGCAGCGCAGCAAGGACCGAAGCCTTATGCATTTCAAAAGAAAGTACAAATTGGACAAACAATCGGAGCGAACGTGATCATAAAAGCTGGCATTGCAGAAGGAGATAGGATAGTAGTCGATGGTGTTCAATCGCTGCATGAAGGATCACAGGTGAATGTTGGAAGCAAGAAGCCAGGGGGAGGTGATAGCGCAGGAAATAAGGGACAAGACAGTAGCGCAAGAAAAATAGATAGCAGCAAGAATAAGTGATCAAAAGTGACAAGTAATAAGTGGTAAGTGTTCAGTAGTGAATTGTCGATCATCGCAACTTATCACTTACTACCAATCACTTTTCACTTACCACTCAACAAGAACAAACTATGGTAGCGAATACATTTATTAAAAGACCAGTCACTGCTATCGTGATATCAATTGTGCTGGTGCTTACGGGTTCTATTTGTATCCTCAGTCTTCCGGTTGATCAATATCCTGATATCACTCCGCCGATTGTTCAGGTGAACGGACAATTTACCGGTGCCGATGCGCAGACTGTTGAACAGACAATGGCAACTCCCATTGAAGGACAGATCAACGGAACGCCCGGCATGGAGTATATGCAGAGCAATAGCACCAACAACGGGCTGATGTCGATCAACGTAACTTTTAATATCGGTACCGATATTGACGTCGCCGCGCTTGATGTACAAAACCGCGTGAGCATAGCAACGCCGTTGGTTCCATCTGTTGCAAGTCGATTGGGATTAACCGTTCGTGCAATCAATCCTAGTCAATTGATGATGGTTGCCGTTTATTCACCGAAGGGAACACACGATATTACTTTCCTCGACAACTACACAAACATATTTATTCAAGACGCATTGCTTCGTGTTCCGGGTGTTGGGAGCATCAATCGTTTCACCGATGATTTCAGTATGCGCATTTGGATGAACCCGGAAAAAATGGCTTCATATAGTTTAATGCCGGCTGATGTGATCGCCGCGTTGAATGCACAGAACGTGCAAGTGGCGGCAGGTTCAGCGGGGGTGCCTCCTCAAACAAAAACACAAACTTTTGAGTTGGGCATTATCGTGAACGGAAGATTGAGCAAGGTTTCTGAATTTGAAAACATTATTGTGAAAACAATTCCGGCAACTCAGGAATTGGTTTATTTAAAAGATGTTGCAAGAGTTGAACTCGGCAAGTTCACTTTTTCAAGCAATTCATTTGTTGATGGAAAACGTGCTTCTTATTTAATTATTTATCAGGCACCGGGAAGCAACGCGTTGGAAACAGCGAAAGGGATTTATAAAGAGCTTGAGCTATTGAAACAATCTTTTCCTGCTGATGTGGAATACAAAGTTCCATTTGAATCGGTGACAGTTGTGAAAGTTTCCATGAGCGATGTGGTGAATACTTTATTATTAACGTTGGGATTGGTTGGGATTGTTGTATTTCTTTTCCTACAAAATTTCCGCTCTACCCTAATTCCGGTACTCGCCATCCCGGTTTCAATTTTCGGCACGTTCTGCTTTTTTATACCATTGGGTTTTACGATCAATACATTGACCATGTTTGGTTTTGTATTGGCAATCGGCATTGTGGTGGATGATGCGATCATTGTGGTAGAAGCCGTACAGCATTATATCGATAACGAAGGCATGTCAGCGAAGGAAGCAACTTATCATGCTATGAAAGATATTTCTGCGCCGGTTGTTGCAATTGCATTGATACTTGCGGCAGTGTTTGTTCCCGTTGGTTTTATTCCTGGCATAGTAGGAAGATTGTATCAGCAATTTGCGATCACAATTGCAATATCTGTAATCATTTCTGCATTCATCGCATTATCATTAACACCCGCACTTTGCACATTATTATTAAAACCATCCAAGGTTAATAAAGAAGCGAAAGGCATCAATAAACTTTTCTTCAAATTCAATTCATGGTTCGAGCGCATTACAGCAAAATATACAAATGGTGTAAACAGAAGTATCAAAGCATCAAAATTGGTTGTTGTTTTATTGATATGTATTTGCGTTGGCACTTATTATTTATTTCAAAATAAACCATCAGGCTTTATTCCTTCTGAAGATGATGGAAATTTATATGTTACTTTTCAATTGCCACCAGCATCTGCAACTATACAATCTGTTGATGTGATGAGCAAGTTGATGAAAGTTGTTGCATCCACTCCGGGCGTTGCACATTACGCTGCATTATCAGGATTGAATGTGGTGAACAATGCAACCAATTCAAATGCAGGAACAATTTATGTTCAGCTAAAACCGTGGGATGAAAGAAGTGACGAAGACCAGCGTGTGCCGGGCATTATGGAGGTGATGCAAAAAAGAATTACTGATGCGGGAATAAAAAATGCGAACGTAGAAGTGATACAGCCATCGCCAATCCCCGGCATAGGCGAAACAGTTGGTTTTAGTTTTCAGATTGAGCAGCGCAACACAAATGATGATGTTCATGCTTTTGAAAAAGTGATAAATAAATTTGTTGAGGAAGCAAATAAAAATCCTGCAATAACTGGTGCATTTAGTTTCTTCTCTGCACACACACCAAGTTATAATGTGAATGTAGATCGCGAAAAATGCGAGAAGCTCGGTGTGAATGTTGGAGATGTGTTTACAACAATCCAAGCTTTTATGGGCAGCTTGTATATTAATGATTTTACAACTTACAACAGAACCTTTCATGTCGTTGTGCAGGCTGATACCACATTCCGCACATTGATAACTGACATGAACAAATATTATGTTCGAAATTCAGCAGGCACAATGGTTCCATTAGGCACATTGATCAGTTATCAACCAACTGAAGCAGCGCCGTTGATTTCACATTTTAATATTTTCCGTTCTGCTGAAGTAGATGGTGCTTCTTCTCCGGGTTATAGCAGCAGTCAAGCAACAGAAGCATTGAAAGAAATAGCAGCAAAAGTTTTGCCGCAGGGTTATACTTATGAATTTTCGGGATTGAGCTATGAAGAAATTCGAGCGGGCTCCACGACTGTCTATATCTTTTTATTTTCCATCACATTTGTATTTCTTTTCCTCGCTGCATTGTATGAAAGCTGGTCAGTCCCATTTTCCGTATTGCTAGCAGTTCCGATTGGCGCATTTGGTGGGATACTCACTTTGGTTCTTGTTCCAAGCCTTACCAATAACGTGTATGCACAAATTGGATTGATAACATTAATCGGTCTCGCCGCAAAAAATGCAATCCTTATTGTTGAGTTTGCAAAAGTGCGCGTTGATCGCGGAGAAGAATTATTAAAGTCAACACTTGATGCAGTGAGTCTTCGTCTTCGACCAATCATCATGACATCGCTTGCATTTATTTTGGGTGTGCTTCCACTTGTTTTTGCAACAGGTGCAGGAGCCGTTGCAAGAAGAACAATTGGGTTCACAGTATTGGGCGGCATGCTTGCAGCTTCAACCATCGCGATATTTATTGTGCCTGTTTTGTTTGTGGTCATCACACGTGTTTCTTATGGCAAAAAGAAATTAAACTGGCTGCTTGCAAATCATGATCATTTAATGGAGAAGGCTAAAAAAGTAGAGCAACAGGATATTGATGCAGAGTTGGAGTTTGAGATTCAAAAATCTCGAGATCTGCATGAGGAAGACATAAAACAAAGTGATAAGTAATAAGTGGAATAAGTAAAGAAATATGATTGCAAATACATTTATAAAAAGACCGGTAACTGCAATCGTGATATCATTGGTATTAATGATTGCGGGGATCATTTCTCTTTTTAATCTGGCAGTTGATCAATACCCCAATATTTCACCACCGAGTGTTTCAGTGAGTGGAGGGTACACTGGTGCTGATGCAGAAACGGTTGAACAATCAGTTGCCATCCCCATCGAAGAACAAGTGAATGGCACACACGGCATGGAATACATGCAAAGCACCAGCACCAACACTGGCGGAGTTAATATAAGAGTTACATTTAACATTGGCACCAACGTGCACATCGCTGCACTGAATGTTCAGAATAGACTTGGCATAGCGCAACCACAGTTGCCGGCGGTAGTAAGCAAATTAGGATTGACTGTGCGTGCGAGCAATCCCGATCAATTGATGTTGATCGCTATTTATTCTCCGAAGAAAACACACAACATCACTTTTCTTGATAATTATACCAGCGTATTTATTGAAGATGCAATATTGCGTGTGCCCGGTGTTGGAGATGTGTCGGCACGAACAGATCAATTCAGCATGCGGGTTTGGATGAACCCGGATAAAATGGCTTCGTACAGTTTAACACCTGCTGATGTAGTGAGCGCATTGAACGCACAAAATGCTTATGTAGCTGCGGGATCAACTGGGGCACCACCTCAGCAATCATCACAAACGCATGAGATAGGCATATTGATAAATGGTATGCTTAACAAAGCGAGCGATTACGAAAAAATTATTGTGAAGACAATTCCTGCGACAGGAGAATTGGTTTATCTAAAAGATGTTGCAAGAGTTGAATTGGGCAAGTTTACTTTTTCAAGCAACTCTTTTGTTGATGGGAATAGATGCTCACTGCTTACGGTTTATCAATCGCCGGGAAGCAATGCACTGCAAACTGCAGAGAATGTGTATGCGGAATTAAAAAAATTAAAAAAATCTTTTCCAACAGATATAGATTACGTGGTGCCTTTTGAATCGGTAACGATCATAAGAGTTTCTATGCAGGAGGTAATAGGAACATTATTGAAAGCACTTGGGCTTGTTGCCGTCGTTGTATTTCTTTTCCTTCAAAATTGGCGCTCAACCATCATCCCGATACTTGCAATTCCTGTTTCGATTTTAGCAACGTTTTGTTTTTTTATACCATTGGGATTTACTGTCAACACCTTGACCATGTTTGGTTTTGTGTTGGCAATCGGCATTGTGGTAGATGATGCAATCATTGTGGTGGAGGCAGTGCAGCATTATATCGATGAACAGCACATGTCACCGAAGGAAGCGACCTATTATGCCATGAAAGAAATATCTGCGCCAGTGATTGCAATTGCATTGATACTCGCCGCAGTGTTCGTTCCTGTTGGTTTTATTCCGGGCATCGTTGGAAGATTGTATCAGCAATTTGCCATCACCATTGCGATCTCAGTAATTATATCAGCCTTTGTTGCATTGTCTCTAACACCTGCACTTTGCACATTATTATTAAAGCCCACAGATGTTGCAAAGGAAAAAAATCTATTAGACAAATTTTTTCACCGCTTTGATATGTGGTTTGAAAAGTTTACGGCTAAATATGCAAATGGTGTTCAGCGAAGCATTAAGAATTCAAAGTTCATCATCATTATATTAGTATGCATTTGTGTTGGTGCATATCTTCTGTTTAAAAGCAAACCATCAGGATTTGTGCCTCCTGAAGATGGTGGCAGATTGTACGTTACATTTCAATTAGCCGATGCTTCTGCAACTACACAATCAGTAGAAGTAATGAATAAACTGATGGAAGTTGTGAGCGCAACACCGGGCATTTTGCATTATACAGCTTCATCAGGTTTTAATTTATTGAATGGAGGCGCAACTTCAAATGCAGGCTCTATGTTTGTGATGCTGAAGCCTTGGGACGAACGCACTACCGAAGAAACGATGGTACCTGGCATCATAAATGAATTGAGAAAAAGAATTGCAAAAGCCGGAATAAAAAATGCCAACGTTGTTGTCACTCAACCACCACCAATAAGGGGCATTGGTGTTGCAGCAGGTTTCAGCATGCAGATTGAGCAAGGCAGTTCAACGGATGATATTCACGCATTTGAAAAAGTTGTCCAAAAATTTGTTGCAGAAGCAAAAAAAATCCCTTCAACATCAACAGCGTTTTGTTATTTCTCTGCACACACACCGAGTTATGATCTTACTGTTGACAGAGAGAAATGCGAAAAGCTCGGCGTAAATATTTCAGATGTTTTTACAACGATGCAAGCTTATATGGGAAGTTTGTTCGTGAACAATTTCACTTTATACAATCGAACATATCA
>CAIYPC010000276.1 GCA_903927975.1 uncultured Bacteroidota bacterium
CTTTCATATCATAGAATTGATTTAATATCTATGAAAAAATGATTTAAAAGCTTTCTTACATATTTATTACTCAATCGGGAAAGGCTATCGATAAGATTTTTAACCACTATAATTATATAATGGAAAAGCATTTATGAAAAACCGCAGCTTATATAAAACCTATTTCTTTTTTAATGCACTGGATAAATATTTCTCTAGTGCAGATACCATTGAAGGGGCAAGTGGTTGAGGAGCTTTTATTTCTATCACCAATCCGGCATCTTCCACAGCTTTTGATGTGTTATTGCCAAATGCTCCGATTTTGGTGCCGTTCTGCTTGAACTTTGGCAAATTGTCGAACAGGCTTTTAACACCACTTGGCGTAAAAAAACAGATAATGTCGTAATCGCTTTTCACCATCACTTCTTTTACATCATTACTGATGGTGCGATACATGAAGGGTGATATAAATTCGCAGTTATTATTCTTTAACCAACCAACAATCTCGTTATCTTGTTGATTTTCAGAGCATGGGTATAAAAATTTTTCATTTTCTTTATGCTTATTGATTACATCGAACATGCTTTTGTTCGTGCCGTCGGCACCATAGAAAACCTTTCTTTTTCTATATAAAATGAATTTTTGAAGATAGAGGGCGACTGATTCGGTGATGCAGAAATATTTGGTATCCTGCGATACGTTGACTTTCATTTCTTCGCAAATCCTAAAAAAATGATCTATTGCATGCCGGCTAGTAAAAATAACAGCGGTATAATAGGCAAGATCAACTTTCTGTTTACGAAAATCTTTCGCAGGGATAGCCTCAAGGCGAATGAACGGATGGAAAGAAAGCTCTACCTGATACTTTTTTTCAAGCTCAAAATAGGGCGATTTATCGCTTTCCGGCCTTGGTTGAGTTATTAAAATTCTTTTCGCAGCCTTAACAGCATGTGTTGCAGCAGCACTTTTTTCACCGTTTTTAACCATATCGGTTTAGCAATAATGATTTAATAAGCCTTATCCAAAAATGACAATACAATCTTGTATATCAATAGCAAGGGCGCTATTTCAAAGGCGCAAAGGTAAAGAAAATAATGGAACACGTTTAATTTTATTTGGCTTCTAACCGTGCCAAAACACGCAATAAACCTGTAAATGAACAAAATAAATATCATCACCAGCGAAATGGTTATCGATATATCAATCGTGATAGGCCCTGAAAAAGCGATTAATATCACAAAAGGCAGAAATGCGATGCCCAAAATTTTATTAACTAGAAAAACAATGAAAATGTAATTGTCGGCCCCTTTTGTAATATTGAAGACCCATCCACAGATTTTCAACAAACTATATTTTGTTAGGTAGATTACAACCATTGCGAGGATACAATAAACATATAGTATCCAGAATTCAGTTTGCCCCGCAAAGTGATAATAGCGTATAAAAAAACAGGCATATAACCCTGAGGTAAGAATAAAGAGAATATTTAACAGCAATGAAGGTAGCGGCGTTTGAAGTGCTTGCTCACGCATTTGTGGCTGACGCATAGAGGCGCGGAAGAAAAGTGCAAAAAGGGTGTTCAGGTATTTCCAAAAGAAAAGCCTTATAAGCCCAAAATAAAAACAAAGCCCCACAAGCAAATAAAAAAGCCCGTCGGTTGAAGAACCTTTATGCACCTCTATATCCTGCAACTTTATCTTTCCGTAAAAGTTATAATAACGATTTTGCAACAATGTGTTCTTAGATAAGGAGACGCTTGAAGGGATGATTAGATTTTTTTTAACGGATGCGATTGCGGTGTCGCTTTTGATATGTGCCGAACTGTCTTTTTTTACATTCGAAGTATCTTTCTTTGGGACATTTTTTTTAATCAATGTGTCCTTAACAACTTGTTTTGGCTGAATTATAGGGCTGTCTTTTTTAATGGAACCAGAATCAACAACCTGTGCCGCTAATGTTGCCGTTAAAAAAAAAGATACAATAAAAAGAAGAAGAAATTTCGTCACTCGTTGAAATGTTGGATTGCAAAAATATTATAGTGGCTGCATTACATGAAATTGATTTATGCCTCTAAGAGATTATCACACAACTTTATCTTATCTCAAGCACAATCTGTGGCCCTAATCTTTCACGTTCTAAAAAAAGTTCACATAGCCAAGATGAATTTTTGCTGCACGCAAGCTAAAACTATTATCGCCTTGTTTGCCCACAGCATAAGAAATGTTGAATATTCCTGCTTTTGTTTCAAAAGCAAGCCCTAAACCAACTCCCATATAGCTGCTGCTGAAATTATAAGAAGGGATATTGTTTTTTGCCCAGCCAGCATCTAAAAAAGAAAACAAAAATGAATTCATGCCTATCAGATATCTGAACTCCAGCGTGCCGACCCCATATTCCGATGCATAAATACTTTCTTCATCAAAGCCGCGCAACAGCCTGTAGCCGCCAATCAAAAAGAGCTCATTTAAATAATTATTGGGACTATGAAATAAGCCTGCATTAACACCCAGTTTGATCGTGCTTGCACGGCCAAGCTGGAAATAATGAGCCCCTGCTATTTTTAATCGCATTTGATATGACTTCAATTTCACGGAATCATAAAGCGAATTGAATGAAAAGCTCGAGTCAGACGGATCAATATACTGCAAAATCGCGCTGTTCTTTTTGATTTTTTTTGTGCCTACCGTCCCCGTGAACAGGAACTCATTTCCCCTTCGCGGATTGAACCGGTAGTTTGTATTATTAAATTCATAATTAAGCCCAAGATTTATAGAACTGTAATCAGCTACGGCGGGCAGTGTGTGGCTTGCTATAACCTGAGTGCTATCAACGGTCAACAAATTAGATGTGATTGTTTGAATGAAAACAGTGCTCGTTTGCGTTGCCGAAGTAGAGTACTGTACGCCTAACATAAAATTGATATTGAGATAGGAAGAATCTTTTTTATACAAATTGAACGATGTGGTGACACCAAAAGGAGATTTGAACAAATAAGGTTGCGTAAACGACAAGTCCAGCTTGGGCGTTTTTGGTTGAACCTGCTGCCAGTTAAGACTCATACTTTCTCCATTGCCCAAAGCGTTTTTCAAATTGATGGTTGCCTGACCGGTAATCAGCAATTTTGAAGATGTTGTAACGCCATCGGTAGTGGTTGATGGAAGAAAGCCAATAAGAGCATCAATCTGGCTGCTCTTTTTGGGCTTGAGATATAGATCCAGCACCGACCCTGTTCCTAAAAGAGTGAGCTTCCATGGCTGCTGCTCCACCACATAAGGAAGCTCTAACAATCTTTTGCTGATCGACTGCAATTTTTCCTTTTTATAGATGGTGCCATTGGGGATGTTAAGATATCGCTGAAGAAAATCGGTTGAAACCTTCGCACTTCCAATTATCCTAATGCTATCAATTTTATACAACGGTCCTCGGTCAATTTTTAAAATGCCGCTGAGCTCATTATTTTCAATGGAAATGCTGTCAAGAAATATTTTTGCAAACGGGTAACCATTGTTCTCCATATAGTTCAGCAACTGCTGCTGAGAATTTTCAAACTGCTGATAAAGGAGTTGTTTGCCTGAATAGTTTTTTTCGTTCCAGCCAGCAGCTTCAAGTATTTCCTCATCGGTCTTTTTGGTTTTAATATGCGCCCATTTAAAAGGATCGCCGGCATATAATTGTACAAATGTGTTTGTTGAATCTGTGTAAACGCTATCAATAGAAACTGCAACGAAACCTTTTGCCTTTAGTAGAGTTGGAAGCTCTGCAACATAATCTAGACAGGCATTTTTATTTTTAAAAGAAGTTGGTGATCCAATTGTTTTGGAAAGAAATGATGAATCCTTATCAATAGCAATAATCTTCAATTTATATTGAGCCTGCACGTCAATGCAAGCCAACAATAATACGATGCAACTGTATAACCTTAATTTTGCCATCTCTTAAGCAGGTGAATGGTGAATCTTACTGACTTACCACTTTTGACTTACCGCCGGTTTGAAAATTTTATAAAATTACTGAATCCATTATGGCAGGCATTTACTTACATATTCCTTTCTGCAAACAGGCCTGCAATTATTGCAATTTCCATTTCTCAACTTCTTTACGCAACAAAAACGATTTTGTTGCTGCTTTATTGAAAGAAATAGTTCTTCAAAAAGAATATTTAGTTAATGAACAGGTCGAGACCATTTATTTCGGCGGAGGAACACCTTCTTTATTAACAATTGAAGAGTTGAATTTGATTCTTGAACAGATTTCAAAAACATTCAATATTCATTCTGGTGTTGAATTAACATTGGAAGCAAATCCTGATGATATTAATAATGAAAAACTGAAAGATTGGAAAGAAGCCGGCATCAATCGCCTGAGTATCGGAGTTCAAAGTTTTTTTGAAGAAGATTTAGTTTGGATGAACCGTGCGCACAATGCGCAACAAGCCATTAACAGCATAAAAGCTTCGCATGATAATGGCCTCGAAAATATCACCATCGATCTGATTTATGGAACCCCCACTTTAAGCAACGAAAATTGGAAAAGAAATTTAGAACAAGCGGTCAATTTGAAAATCTCACATCTCTCCTGCTATGCATTGACTGTGGAACCAAAAACATTTCTTGATAAACTGATCAAGCAAAAAAAAGTTTCGGATATAAACACAGACGTTCAAGCTGAACAATTTTTAATGTTGATGGATTTTTTGAATTTGAATGGATATGAGCATTATGAAATTTCCAATTTCGCGATGCCAGGTAAAAGAAGCCAACACAATTCAAGCTATTGGAAAGGCAAAAAATATCTTGGGCTCGGGCCTTCAGCACATTCATATAACGGAATGGAAAGAAGTTGGAACGTAGCAAATAATAATCTCTACCTCCAGTCGCTCAGAGAAAATAAGATCTCATTTGAAAAAGAAGAATTGACTGCAACTCAAAAGCTGAACGAATACATTATGATTTCGCTGAGAACGATGGAAGGCTGCGATTTAAATTACATTGAAACCCGTTTCAGCAAAAAAGAAAAAGAAGAAATTGTAAAGAATGCAGAAAATTATATTAAGGATGAAAAGCTGGAATTTAAGAACCAAAAATTAATTTTAACAAGAGAAGGAAAATTGTTGGCTGATGGGATTGCTTCATATTTATTTTTCGAAAATCTTTGAGAGAAATTTGGACACAGAGAACCGCGGAGTTACACGGAGCTTGTTGATAAAACCTTACTGAAGTCGTCTCGCAAAGGCGCTACGGCGCGAAGAAGAACGATAATAGTTGGAGGTTACAACTCTTCACTCTTGACTCTTGACTCTTGACCCTGAACTCTGAATTTTTAATGCTCTTGTTTGTGAGAGTGATTATGAGAACGCTCTTTTATATATCTGATTGCTTGTCCTATCGCAAGCACGCCAACCATTATTAAGATGGCAGTGAAGCCGAAACTGTTGTATGAAAGAGGCATCATAATTTTGCGTGTTGTTCTACTTTATCAGACGAGCAAATTTTCAATTTGTTTGAAGCCTTGCCTAACTTTAACATTTTCCCAAAGAATTTTATAAATGGTTTCTGCAATCGGGATATCGGCTTCTATTTCTTTGTTCACTTCATAAATGCATCTACTGGCATTATACCCTTCTGCAACCATATTCAGCTCAAGCATAGCAGATTTCACTGAATATCCTTTTCCAATCATGTTGCCGAATGTTCTGTTCCTGCTGAATAATGAATAGCAAGTCACCAACAGATCACCAAGATAAACAGAAGCCGCATAATTGCTACTCTTTTTAGGATGTACGGGATTTTGGGGATCGTGGATGCCAACTTCAATATGAGCAATCCCGGCTTGCCTTAAAAAACCTGCCATTTCATCTGCGCAATTTGCAATCAGCACGCTCAAAAAATTATCGCCATATTCAAGACCGTGCGCGATGCCTGCCCCCAATGCATAAATATTTTTCAGAACTGCTGCATACTGCACTCCGTACACATCATTATTCACAATCGTTGCAATATATTCTGTTGTGAAATTGGCTGCGATTTTTTCTGTTGAAGTTTCATCGATGCCTGAAAATGTGAGATACGAAAGTTTTTCCGCAGCCACTTCTTCTGCATGGCATGGTCCCATCACTGTGAAGTAATCGCTCAGTTCAACGTTGAAATTTTTTTTCAGATAATCATTCAACAACAAATTTTCCTGAGGTAAAATTCCTTTCACTGCAGAGATAATTTTTTTCCCGGCAAAAATATTTTTATCAAGATCTTTAAATGCATCAATAATATATGCTGATGGCACTGCAACCACAATGCAATCGGAATTTGTTATAACATCGCTCACAACGTTACTCAATGACAATAGAGATTCATCAAAATAAACCGAGCTGATATAATTGGGATTGTGATGGCGTTTTTGCAAATGCTCAATGGTGGCTTCATTTCTTATCCACCAATTGATAGAAACTTTATTATCAGTAAGAATTTTTGCAAGTGCCGTTGCCCAACTTCCGCTGCCGATGATTCCAAAATGCATACAATCTTTTAAAATGATTTAAAGTGTACTTAAAATAAAAAAAGTTTGAAAAGTAAAGTTACTCCTCAAACTTTTAATATATCTATTTGCAATTTTTATTAGCGCGATTACTTTTTAATTTCAAAAAGTTTTTCTTTTGCCACTACCTGCACTTTCGTTCCATCATTCAATATTTTACTCACTGTGCTATAAGGTCCTGTAATCACTTCACTTCCTTCTTTAATGCCATCAGTTATTTCAATGTAGTTAATATCCTGAATGCCTGTTTTTACTTTGAATTTTTTCACAGTGCCATCAGGTTGCAATAAGAATACAACTTCATCTAAATCTCCAGAAGCCGTTGCTTTAGCATCAGGATTATTATCAGGGTCATTTTTCTTATCGTCCTTATTCTGGCTTGTTTTTGTATTGTTCACAGCATCGCCGCTATTCTTGTCACGCGTTGTTACAGAATTGATAGGAACTGCAATAACATCGGGATGTGTGGTGGTCTGTATGTCAGCGCTTGCTGTCATACCTGGTCTGAAAGGAAAACTCTTTGGCCGTTTACTAGTGTACAAATCTTTATATGATTCTGGAGAAAGCCTAATATGCACTTTATAATTAGTAACGTCATTTGAAGAAACAGTGCTTGTTGCTGTAGTGCCAGAAGCAACACTGCTTGCAATTTGAGTTACGATGCCACGGAATTTTCTGTTGTTATAAGCATCTATTTCAATATCAGCCGAATCGCCTAAATGAACTTTAGGAATATCGTTTTCGCCTACATCAACAATTGCTTCAATCTTGCTCATGTCTGCAACGCGCATCATTTCAGTTCCCGCCATCATAGAGTTACCTACAACACGTTCACCTTTTTTAATGCTGAGAGAAGATATAACCCCATTCATTGGTGCGGCAACGGTTGTGCGGCTCAAGTTTTTTGCAGCAATGGAAAGATTTGCTTTTGCACTTGCCGCGCCAGCTTGATTGCCCAAGATGCTCTGTTGCGCAGCGTTATAATTTGCTTGAGCAGATAAATAAGTGCTTTCAGCCTGATCAAATTCTGATTGTGAAATTACTTTATCGCTCAACAATTGTTTTTCTCTGTCATAAGATTTTTTTGCTTGGTCAAGAGCGGCTTTAAGCCCCGGTAATTGAGCAGTACTATTAGAAGCAACGGCCTCCTGCTGATTTAATTGAGCTGCAGCCTGATCCCGTTGTGTAGTATAGATATCAGCATAAATTTTTGCAAGCTCCTGCCCTTTCTTCACGCTATCACCTTCCTGAACTGTCAGCTCAACCACTTCGCCAGAAATATCTGGACTGATCTTCACTTCGATTTCAGGATATATTTTTCCACTTGCGGTAACAATTTCAGTGATCGTTTTCTTAATTACTTTTTCCGTAGAAACTTTTATCCCTTCATCCTTACCAAAAGCACCAGCCTTTTTTAGCACTACTAATAAAACGATTATTACGACAAGACTGATAATAATCCAAAGCAATTTTTTGTTCATAAACAGTTAGGTTATACTTTTTATAATTTTATTCCCATGCCTTTGTAAAACTCAAGCACTTTCATTTTGAAAACAAAATCAAATTGAGAATAAATCAAATCGTTTTTAGTTTTAAAATAATTGTTCTGATTGGTGAGCAAGTCAATTGTATTCAATAAACCCACATTGTACCTTTTCTGGGCATAATCAAAACTTCTTTCTGCGGCAGAAACGGCTTTCTTGCTGGCTTCAAATTTTTGCAAAGCAGCTATTGCAAGATTATACGCCTGATAAATATTTTGTTTCAAGGTTAAATTGTCGGATTGCTGTTGCAGCTCATAATTTTTATAATTCAGTTTTGATCGCTCATAGTTTATTTTAAGAGAGCCGCCATTTAAAATTGGTATGTTGACTCCTAATGATACCGATTGTCTGAAGTTTTGATTGAGCTGTGTGAAGTATGGGGTTTTCTTATAATTAAAGCCGACATTATCAACAACTACTTGTTGGTTAGACCCAACCACTCTTCCAACTGTATCAGTTATAAGAAAAGGAGCTCCGGTAATTGGTTCGTAAGTTTGATTTGTATAAGTGCTATAAAACTGGCCACTCAATGAAAAGCTGGGCAGCATTGCTGCTTTGTTGGCCGCAACATATTTTGACTGCGATTTTAAAAGCAGCGCATCTACTTTTTGTTGTGGCTGGTTTTGAAGCGCTAACGTATAAACTGCTGCCGGTGCAAGATCGACGATATTATCAATCGGTATCTTTTCTACATTGGGCGTATCGATAATAAATGGCACACTTGCATCGAGGCTCATGTATGCTTTCAACTGCAGAATGCTCTGGCTAACTGTTGATTTTAGCTGAACGTAGGCTGAGCTGTCCTGAGCAAGCTGGGATTCTATTTCTGCCGCATTTAGCTCAGGTACGCTTCCTGCACTGACCTGCTTACGTGTAATATCAAGTTGAGATTGAGAAAACTGCACCTGCAACTGGCCAGTATTGGCCTGTTGTATGTTCAACAACACTTGCAAATAAGCATTCGCTACATTTAGAGAAATATCATTTTTCAATCGATCCGTATTTGCATTCGCGGCCTGAGATGCGTATTTGCTTCCCTCAATATTATTTTTTAAGCTATTGAAGTTAAAGAGCGTGACATTCGTTTGAAGAAAATATTGGTTTGACCATAGTCCTGTCGTGATTAGCGCAAACGTTGCAGGATCCTGGCTTTGGCCGGAGCTATATCCAACATTGCCACCAAAAAAAAGAGTCGGTATCTGAGAAAGCTGATATTGCTTCAAAGTTAAATCGGTAAGCCTCGCCTGAACATCTAATTGCTTAACCGAGACATTATTCGATACCGCATATTCAACGCACCTCCTCAAATCCCATTTGTCTTGCGCTTGGCCAATAAAATATAATATGCAAAATAGCGGCAGTAGAAGAAGCTTTTTCATGATGAAGCGCAAATTTAATTTACTTTCTGTTAGTCAGCAGAATATTTGATAAATGGTTTTGGTTTTAGGATTTGCTAAAATAATGAATCGCCCATCATCTTCAATAAGAAATTGGTTAAAATTATTGCCGCTCATAATGTTTTTTCAAAAGCATTTTCAATATCGGAGATAAGATAGGATGCTTCTTCCAAGCCAACATATAAACGAAGCATGCGATGCTCTTTATTCAATGGATCAAAATCTTCGTCTTTTAATGAAGCGCATTTTGGCAAGATCAAAGATTCATGACCGCCCCAGCTAACGGCCATCATTATATGTTTAAATGATTCGCAGAATGACACGATCTGCTGTCTTGTTTCGGCATGAACATGAAAACTAATCAACCCACAAGCGCCGCTCATTTGTTTTTTGGCGAGGCTATACTGCGAAAAAGATTCATCCAAAGGAAATAGAACCGATTCTACTTTTTTATTTTGTTTGAGGTAACTGAGAACAGTATGCGTAGTTTGGGTAATACGTTCCAGCCTCGCCTGCAATGTTCTCAACCCACGGATTAAAAGCCATGCATTGAATGGTTGAATGCCGCTTCCGATATTTAAATATTCACTGTCAAAAATTTTCTTCATCATCTTTTTCGTTCCGGTAAGAACGCCGCCGATTGTATCGCTATGTCCACTGATATATTTTGTGGCCGTTTGCATGGCGATATCAATCCCAAGCTCAATTGGCTTTTGATATAACGGTGTGCAATAACTGTTATCAATAATCGTAATAATGTTTTCTGCTTTCGCTAAATCGGCAACCGCTTTTAAATCCTGTAGTTTATAATCCCACGAGTTGGGCGATTCAAGATAAATGACAGAGGTATTAGGAAGAATGGCACGCTCAAAATTTTCAATCTGTGTTCCATCAATATAAGTGGTAGTGACCCCAAACCTCGGCAGCACTACATCGAACATACGCTGCGCCCATGTGTAAGGCTTGTCAACTGAAACAATATGATCACCCGATTTTACATTCGCAAGCACCGATGCAAAAATAGCCGCCGCGCCGCTGTTGAACACAAGACAATCTTCAGCTCCATCCAGCGCAGCTAATTTCTTTCTTAATATTTCAACAGTTGGGTTTAAGCCTCGGCTATATAAATAACCGCTGTATTCATCTTCGAACAATGCCCTTAGCTCGTCAACTCTATTTACTTTAAAATTGCTCGTTTGAATGATGGGCGGCGAAATGGCGTTGAAATAATGTTCGCGATCTTCGCCGAGTTCGTTCAGTATATAACTAATATCCATGAAGATGTATGATTTGTGATGTACGATGTACGATTTGTGAAATTCGGTTATACATTATAGATAGTTTCGTGTTTTCAGTTCTTTGATTCAATCTTTCGCTATTAGTTTCAAATTTCATTCTCTGATTTTTTCATTCCTTATTCCACATTTCTCATCACTGACTTTCTCCGCTCACAGCTCGCAGCTAAGCGCTCGAAGCTTTCTTCTTCCCAATTCCTTTAATAATAAAATAAAGAACCATAAAAAATGTGAACACAGAAAGCCCAATGAGCGCATATTTCGGAAAAGTGATGACAATGATGATTGCTACAAAAATATACGTGAGCACAAACAACAATGGCAAGTATGGATAAAACTTCATAGAATAAATGCCTGTGCCATCCAAATGTTTTGTCTTTTTGCGCAGCACAAAAATAGTGGCTGCGGAAGTTGCCATGCCGATTGAATCCAAAAATATGCTGAAGCTCAAAATCTTGTCGAATGTATCGGCAAAAAATAAAACAATCACACACACGGCAGCAAAAACGGTAAGGCTGACAGTGAGAACATCCCGTTTTTCGTCTTTCTTTCTGAATGATGCAGGAAGGATCCCATCTTCGCTCATCGCATACATCACTCGTGGGTTGCTCAACAATATCACGTTCACATAAGCAAGCACAGCGATAAACAATAAAACAGAGGAAACATATTTTCCTGTTTGCCCAAACATTTTTTCTGCCACCAACGAAGCAATCCCGTTTGCATTCTTCAATTCTTCAAACCCAATTATTTTGTAGTAAGAATAACTTATCAGCATATATAAAACAATGATGACTAAAATGCCAATGAAAATTCCGCGTGGAATATTTTTTTGCGGGTTCTGTATTTCATCCCCAAAATTTATTGTTTGCTGATAACCACCATAAGTGAATGATGTTGCCTTTAGCGCAATCCCAAATGAAAGTACCATCGCCCAAAGGCTTACGGTAGCAGGCTTTTGCAGCACTGCTGAGGTGTGATATAAATGAGGAAAGAATAATGCGCTTATCAATATAGCAAGCATCCCAATTTTGATGATCATCAAAAAATTCTGTGTCTTTGAACTCATACGAAGACCCATCAGGTTCACTCCATAAAATGCAATGATAGCACTCATCGCGATCAGCGATTTTACAAATGATGTTGGCTCGGTTGAAAAAATCAACGGAGAAATATATTCGCTGCCAATCAATGCAACGCCAGCAAGCGAAGCCGCATTTGAAATGAGGATGACACAATTAATAGCGAACGCAATAGATGGATGGTATGCGTAAGAAAATATTTTGTAATAGCCTCCCGTAACAGGATAGCGGCTTCCAATTTCCGCATAAGTAAGTGCTCCGCAAAAAGCAACAAAGCCGCCAACAATCCAAGCACCGAAAAATATTGCAGGGGAACTTGATGCGGCTGCAGCGTCTTTAGCTGTTCTGAAAATGCCAAGACCAATCACAAGACCAATGACGATCATCGTTAAATCGAACAAGTTCAACTTGGTTGGCTTTCTCATAATGTTTGTTAATGCAGTTAATTTGTAATCGCTGTCAAGATAAAGAAATAATCTGTATTAACTTTACTCCACAGAACTAACCAAGAAAGGCTCTCATGAAAATATTTACATCAGCATTTATATATCTATTTTATTGTTCTTCTCTTTTTGCACAATCAACTATTGATTCGACTAAAGTTGATAGCTTATTACCCAAAACTTTAGAGGAAGTAACCATAAAAGCGTATGAGCATAACCGTAAGTTGATTGATATCGCCGCACCTGTTAGCTATACCGGTCAGGCACAATTGAATCGCTTTAATAACATGAGCATTTTAAGCACCGTGAATGAAAGTCCAGGTGTTAGGATGGAAGAGCGATCACCAGGATCTTATCGCCTTAATATTCGTGGTAGCTCTTTGCGATCTCCTTTTGGTGTGAGGGATGTGAAAATTTATTTTAATGAAATCCCGCTCACCGATCCCGGAGGAAATACATATTTGAATGAACTAAGTTTTTATAATTTTCAATCGATAGAAATTATTAAGGGACCTGCTGCAAGTTTGTATGGCGCGGGAATTGGCGGAGCAATGCTGATACATAGCATGCCGGATCAATGGCAAAAAGGAATTGATCTGAATTATTCGCACGGAAGTTTTGCTACAAATAATGTGAATGCAAATGTTCACTTCGGCAATAATGACAATCGAAATATTTTTAATTATTCTCATCAAACGAGCGATGGTTATCGGCAACAATCACAAATGCGCCGCGATATTGCTTCTTATGAAACGCAATTAAAAATTAGCGATAAGCAAACGCTTCATGCATATATGCTCTATAGCGATTTGTATTACCAAACACCCGGCGGGCTTACGTTTGCGCAGTATGATACAAATCCAAGAATGGCTCGACCACATGCAGGAACAAATTTGAGTGCCATTCAAGCAAAGGCTGCTATCTATCAAAAAGCTTTTACCGCAGGTTTTAGTAATGAATATATTATAAATGATAACTGGAAAAACACCACATCGGTTTACGGCACTTACACTGATTTCATTAATCCCGGAATTCGTGTTTACGAAATAAGAAAAGAGCCGCATTTCGGAGGGAGAACTGTTTTTCAATTCAATAAAAAAATCAATGAAACATCTTTGCAAATAAACTTTGGGAGCGAAGCACAAAAAGGATTTTTCAGCACGAAAGATTATGCAAATAAATTTGGCGTGAGCGATACATTGCAAACAGACGATGCCACCAACATTTGGCAATACATGATGTTTGCGCAGGCTGATATTAAATTTTCGCATGGATGGATCGCTACTGTTGGCGCAAGCTTCAACAAATCATCTGTACAGAACACACGATTATCAAATGTTCCGCCAACGGCGCAAACACAAACCTTTCAAAATAAAATACCACCTAGGTTTGCGTTATTAAAAAAAATCACTTCAACTATTTCTGTTTATGGAAGCGTTGCTGGCGGCTTCTCCACTCCCACTACTGCTGAATTGATTCACACCAACGGAACCATCGGAACAAACCTTCAACCTGAAAATGGGATTGATTATGAAATCGGTTTTCGCGGAAGTTTGCTTCACGATAAATTATATTTCGATGTGGATGCATTTCTTTTTGATTTAAATAATACCATCGTTCAGCGCATAGATACCAACGGAGTTTTTTATTATGTGAACGCTGGATCAACGAGACAAAAAGGACTTGAAACATACATCTCCTATAAATTAGCTGACAATCCTCACCAATTTATTAACAGCGCAAAAATTTGGATAAGCGATGCGTGGGATGATTTTGATTATCATTCTTTCAAACAAGGGGCTACTGATTTTTCAGGAAATTATATGCCCGGTGTTGCAAAGCAAATTGTTGTTGCAGGATTTGATGCGGATACAAAAGTTGGCATTTATACAAACCTTACCTACACATACACCGACAAAATTTATTTGAATGATGCGAACACGGATGTAGCGAGTTCATACAATTTATTTGATGCGAGGGTTGGTTATAAAAAAAATCTTTCAACAAAAATCAAGATAGAAATTTTCGTTGGTGCCGATAATCTCTTCAACACAAAATACAGTTTGGGCAACGATATCAATGCCGCCGCCGGACGTTACTATAATGCTGCTCCCGGAAGAAATTATTTTGCGGGGATTACTTTAAGAGGTGTAAGGTAGAAGGGTTAAGGAACAAGATTCAAGGTACAAGGAACAGGCAACCACTCTTGAACCTGTTCCTTGAATCTTGTTCCTTACTCAACTTTCTTTTTTCAATCATTCAAACTCATTTACATTTGCACTGATTTTGGTTGGTCACGTTCAAGCGTGATCATTAAAAGGGAAGTCCGGTGTAAATCCGGCGCTATCCCCGTAGCTGTTAGCTCTTTATTAGTTTCGAGTTTGAAGTTTACAGTTTTCAGTTCTGCCATTCGTAATTCATAATGAATTTTCAATCTGCACAACTGGCAACTATAAACTGGTAACTGGAAACTAATCTGTTCAATCTCCATACCACTGTTCCGCGAGGCGGGATGGGAAGGTGCTGAACAGAGAGCGAGCCAGAAGACCTGCCAAAATAAAACTTATTCATCGCTAAGCTTTCGGGTGAAAGGCAGGCGGGATATACAACAATTTCTATATCCCTTTTGGGCAATTGATCCATCGCTTCGATGAATTTATTTATTAACGTGTTCGTGTAACCGAAATGTTCATCAGGCGAAATATTTTATACATTATTCTCACTACAACGCAGTTACTTGCTTTGCATACATCTTATGCGCAGCAAAAAGACAGCTCAGCTTCTTTGAAAAAAGTGACTGTAACCGCGATAAAAAGACCTGTTGATTTCACCACAGCCATTCCTGTTCAGTCCATCAATCATGAAATGCTTCAGCAAATAAATGCAGAGTCCATTGCAGATGCTGCTAAATATTTTTCTGGTGTATTAATAAAAGATTATGGCGGCGTTGGTGGATTGAAAACCATTTCTGTTAGAAGTTTGGGCGCATTAAATACCAGTTTACTTTATGATGGCATTCCAGTTGCAGATGCACAAACAGGACAAATCGATCTGAGTAAATTCTCTTCCACTTTTGTACAAAGTTTAGAGTTATCAGAAGCGAATCCCCCACAAATATTATTACCGGCAAGAGTTTATTCTTCTGCTGCTGTTCTTGCCGTTGCAACAAATACTTTTAATACAAACAACTTCACACAAAAAAAATGGCAGGCTGGCATTAAGCAAGGATCATTTGGTCTATGGCAACCCTTTGCAGCAATTTATTTGCCAGCAAGCAAGAGTGTTGTTATCAGTGCAAATGCAGAAGCCACATGGTCGAAAGGAAATTATCCTTATTACATAGATAATGGTATGTTCTCACAAAAAGCCTATCGCACAAACTCCGACCTGAAATCATTTCAAGGAGAAATAAATATTGTAAAACAATTTAAGGATAGCTCTCAGCTTCAAACAAAACTGTGGGGCTATTCATCTGAAAGAGGTTTGCCAGGAAGCATTATCTTCTTCAACAACATTTCTGTGCAGCGATTGTGGAACAAAGATTTTTTTCTGCAAAGCCGTTATCAAAAAAAGATAAGCGAACATACATCACTGTTAGTGTCTGCTAAATACAGTTCTTTATTTACGAAATATACAGATCCTAATTTTTTGAACAATGCCGGAGGGTTGGATAATCGCTACACACAACAGGAAATTTATGTCAGCGCAGCCATCAGCCAAAAAATTGGAAAATATTTTTCAGCTTCACTTGCCTCTGATTTTGCATCAGCACATCTTTCATCTAACATTGTTCCTTTTGCAACGCCCACTCGCAACACTTGGTGGAACAGTATTGCAATTCAATATGCAAGAAGACTTTGGCAGATCAATGCTTCTTTATTAAACACAAATGTGAATGATAAAACCAAAACAGGATCCGCTGCTGTTAATAAAAATGAATTCACACCAACCGTTGCAGCGAGCTATAAATTAAATGTTGAAAGCCCTTTTCTTTTCCGTGCTTTTTATAAAAACATTTTTCGCTTGCCCACATTCAATGATCTCTATTATACTTACATAAGCACTATTAATCCAAAATTATTACCTGAGTATTCAAAGCAATATAATGTTGGCATCACTTATTCTAAAAATTTCAACACAGCATTAAAACAGTTTAGCATTAGCGTTGATGGCTATTATAATACAGTAAAAGATAAAATCATTGCCGTGCCTTCACAAAATCTTTTTGTATGGACAGTAACGAACCTTGGGAAAGTTCATATAAAAGGAATTGATGTGAATGCAGAAGCCAATGGAAAATTTTCTTCAGCAATGAAATGGTCTGTGCGAATTGCTTACACACTTCAACATGCAGAAGATGTAACAGATCCCACCAGCACTGAATACAAAAATGAAATTCCCTATACACCAAATAATTCAGGATCTGCTTTAGCTGTATTCTATTATAAAAGCTGGAGCGCTGGTTATAGTTTTTTATTTTCTGGCACCAGATATACACTCGGAGAAAATAATCCTGCTAATGAATTATCAGGTTGGGATACGCATGATGTGTTTGTTGCACGCATGATTAAGCTATCGCATTTTCAAGCAAACATTAAAGGAGAAATAAATAATGTTTTTAATGAAAGATATGAGATAATAAGATATTATCCCATGCCCGGAAGATCATATAAAATAAGCATCACATTCACCAATTTATAAAACAACAGAAATGAGAAAGATTAAATCATCGTTGACAGTCATTGTACTTGTAGTTATTGCATCGTGCACAAAAAAAGATATCGTCAACACAACAGCTCCGAAAGTAACAACTGGATTATATTCATTGAATCAGGGAAATTTTGGCGCGAATAATACAACGCTGACTTATTATGATTTTGGAACAAGTGTTGCAACTACTGACTATTATCACAACGTAAATGGATTTGGGCTTGGCGACACAGGAAGCGATTTTATTATTTATGGTGGAAAGGTTTATGTGGTGATGAATGTTTCGGGCAACGTTGCTGTTGCAGATGCATTGACTGCAAAGTATATTGATACAATCAGTTTTATTAGTTCAGGAGTTAATAAAGGACCGGAAAATATTGTAGGCTATGGAAGCAATGTGTTTGTATCATCAACAGATGGAACAGTTTCAGTGATTGATACAACATCTCTTTCCATAACAAAATCAATTACTGTTGGATCGAATCCTGCACAGATGGCGATTTCAGGCACTAAATTATTTGTAAGCAACACGGGAGGCTTTAGCGCACAGTTTGATTCAACGGTTTCTGTGATTGATCTTGGCACACTTACACAGACAGGAAAAATAACTGTCGGCACAAATCCAGGATCGATTGCCGCAGATAATTCCGGAAACATTTATGTTGCTTGCACAGGTGATTATGCTTCTGTTGCTCCATCATTAGTGAAAGTAAATACTGCCACCAATGCCGTTGTATTATCTGCTGACACTGCCGTTGGCATTGTTCGTTTTTATAATAATAATTTATTTATCACAGGTGGCTATCTCGGTGCTGCAACTGTGCGTGTGTTAAGTACAACTGATTTTAGCTTAGTGAAATCAAACTTCATCAGCGATGGAACTACGGTTATCAATCCTTATGGATTGGATATTGATAATGCTACCGGTGATGTGTATTTGGGAGACGCAAAAGACTATACTGCATCTGGAACAGTTTTTTGTTTTGATAAAACAGGTGCGAAGAAATTTTCTTTTTCAACAACACCAACAGCGAGCCCGGCTAAAGTGGTTTTGATACAACATTAAAATTTCGGATTGCGGATTTGTGATTTCGGATTTTGGCACGGCCGAAGCCTTTCGATTAATACAATTTTTTTAACTCGAATATTTAAACGCAACTACTGTAATTAAAATTGGTTTTAAATATATGAAGTTTTTCTAATCAAAGATTTTATGATTAAGCATGAAGAAAAACAATGCCCACGTTGCACGAAACCTTTTGAATGCAAAGTAGGCGATATCGCAAACTGCCAATGTTTTGGCATTACTTTCATCACTGAAGAAAAAAAATTTATTGAAGAACGTTATCATGCTTGCCTTTGCAGAACATGTTTGCTGAAATTAAACAGCGCGATGTGCTTTTCAAAGAAAAATATTTCCATAATAAATGATGTCAAGATTATTACTGTATAATCTATCATGGCTAAATATAAGGCTTCATGCAAGCATCATATCTTTGCCGCACAAATTGTTTACATGAAATTCAACGAACTGCTAACGGTCACATTTACTTTGTTTGCCGTGATTGATATTCTTGGTTCTGTTCCTTTATTGGTTTCATTAAAGGCAAAGCTTGGTGGCATCAATTCACTAAAAGCAACACTGATCTCTGGCGGCTTGATGATTTTATTCCTCTTTGTCGGGCAACAGTTTTTGAATATTCTTGGTGTTGATGTTCATTCATTCGCCATCGGCGGTTCCATATTAATTTTTATTTTAGGATTGGAAATGGTGCTTGGCATTGAATTTTTCAGGAGCGATAAAAATGCGAAGGCAAGCACTGCTGTGCCCATCGCATTTCCTTTGATCGCAGGCTCGGGAACGCTCACAACTGTGATGTCATTAAAAGCGAATTACGACGAGCTCACTATACTAATAGCGATACTTATTAATCTGGTAATTGTATATATCGTTTTAAAATCCCTCAACCTGATAGAAAAATTGCTGGGACCTGCCGGTCTGATTGTTGTAAGAAAATTTTTTGGCGTAATATTGCTGGCCATTGCCGTGAAAATATTCACAGAGAATGCAAAAGGTTTGATGAAATAAGTTTGTAGTTTGACGTTTGTGGTTTGTGGTTCTTTAATTCGAGATCATTAATAAAATTTCGAGCACTCATAACCACAAACAAAAAACAACAAACCACAAACTAAAATGGTCCCGTAGTTCAACGGATAGAATAGAAGTTTCCTAAACTTTAGATCCCAGTTCGATTCTGGGCGGGACTACCACTTATGCAAAATAGGCATAATCCAGTCTTTCAACATGCATCATCAAGAATTTGAACCTCCTTCAGCACTACGAGATGCCATAAAATGCTTTTGGTACAACAGAGAGGATTTCGGAAATCAACAATCGAGTTTTGAGGTGGTACCTGATGGCTACGCTGAAATTATTTTTCATTTCGGAAGCGGTTGTAGCATTTCTTATAATGGAAGCTTGCAGCCATTGCCATCGCCGTTTATGATGGGGTTGCTCAACCAGCCTGTTATTTTTCACACAAAAAACCGTTTAGAGATTATTGCAGTCAGGTGCTTTCCTTGGACCGTGTTCGATTTACTTGGGCTGCCGTCGGGCAAGGGGGGACTGCGCATATTTGAACATCCTATTGCTCTGCTTCAACCTACTTTGAATGAGTGTATCAATGCAGGCAAGATAGAGGAAGCAGTAGCTCATGTAAAACAATATTTCCTGAATGCACGGTCGCACATTGCCACTGACAGCATGCTGTTCAAAGCAGGGGTTGCTATGAGCAAAGCAAACGGCACCATGCCGGTTAGCGAAGTCGCTGCCGCGGCTCATGCAACGGTTCGCACATTGGAAAGGAAGTTCAAGCAATCTTCTGGTTACAGCGTCAAAGACGTGTCTGGTCTTATGCGCTTTGAGCAGGTACGAAATCAATTATGGCTTCATCCAAATTCTAACCTTGCGGGCTTAGCGCATGAACTCGGCTACACAGATCAATCTCACCTAAGCAAAGAATTCAAACGTTACAGTGGCACCACTCCCGCAGCATTCGCTCGAAAAGCAAAGAGCCGGCAACAGGTCGTAAGCAAGGATTTTGTCGCGTTTGTACAATCCTAATACAGCAGCATTTCAGAATTTTGTGTTTCGTAATTAAAAACGAAAACTCATGTTACTGAAAAACAAAAAAGTAGCCATCATTGGTGCAGGACCTGTTGGGCTCACAATGGCAAAATTATTACAGCAGAAAGGAATAGATGTAACCGTTTATGAAAGGGACAAAGACGCACAAACCAGAATTTGGGGCGGCACACTTGATCTGCATAAAGGTTCGGGACAAGATGCCATGCAAAAAGCAGGCTTGTTGGAAAGTTATTATGCCATGTCGATACCGATGGGAATAACCATGACAAACGAACAAGCCGAAGTGTTGTCCTCGGTAACACCTCAATATGATAATCCTGAAATAAACAGAAACAATCTTCGCAAACTATTGCTTCATAGTTTAAAAAGCGATACCGTCATCTGGGATAGAAAATTTACAGCACTTGAAGAACAGAATGGAAAATGGCTTTTGCATTTTGAAAATGAAATGAATGCGACCGCAGATGTTGTTATTGGAGCCAATGGGGGAATGTCCGCGGTTAGAAAATATGTTACCGATGCTGAAGCCGAAGAGACTGGAACTTTTATTATTCAAGGAGATGTACCTGAACCTGAAACAAAATGTCCGGAGTTTTATCAGTTGTGTGACGGCAATAGGCTGATGACCGCACATCAAGGCAATTTATTAGTTGCTAATCCCTACAACAATGGCTTATTGTCTTATGGCATAATTTTTAAAAAGCCTGAAGAATGGGTTAATAATGATGGCTTTGACTTTCAGGATACCGACAGTGTCATTGCATTTCTTTCAAACAGGTTTTCTAATTGGAATGAATGTTACCAACAATTATTCCGTTCAACTTCTTTTTTTGTTGGGTTGACAACGAGAAAAATTCCGTTAGATAAGCCATGGAAAAACAATCGCCCTTTGCCGATAACGCTCATTGGAGATGCCGCACATTTAATGCCGCCTTTTGCAGGTCAGGGTGTGAATATAGGATTGGTGGACACCGTTATTTTATCCGATAACCTGACGGATGGAAAATTTGAAACCATTGAAGCTGCAATAAACGACTATGAACAAAAAATGCTTGTTTATGCAACAGAAGCACAATCTGAGTCGAGCGAGAATGAAATAGAGATGCATCATCCTGACTTTTCTTTCCAAACATTTTTTTAATAAGTTACGCAATGGCTTTTCTTGATTAAAGCTAATAAACGATATGAATGTTTCACTAAAACTTTTGAGGCTGTTGGTTAAGCTAACGCATATATACAACCGAACATTAACAACCGAAGAAAGCGAACAAAAAGTTGAGCATATATTCGTCTGCCGCCATATTGCCTGTAGCTTTATTTTTTCTTTTTATATACAAGGACTTTGTACCACATTTCTTTTGAAATTGGATTTTCCATATCCCACTCTCTGTACAGGTATTGATTGTCGGTCCAAAAGCCTTTCTTGTCTTGCATTTCTTTTGCATCTCGCAAAATCAATTTATTATTCTCTTTATTCTGTGTCGAGACAATCAAAACGAAGTCGTAATATTCGTTATTGTTTTTGTCTCCTAAAACTTTTGTATAAAGACATCCCTTTGTTTTGGCAAATAATGATTGCGAGGCTGTATCAAAATCTGTTGTCATGCCGACAGATCTTGCATAATTCAAAAACTCATCTTTGTCCGCTTTAACTAAATGCAAATAAGTTGTAGTGTCAAATGTTTGGGCGAATAGAAATTGTCCAAATGACATAACTAAAATCAATGCTAACAAATTCTTTGTCATATTTCTTTTGTCAATATTTTAGTAGGAACCAATCTTTGAAAATCTAAGTGTTTAATGTACTTAAAGTCTGTCAAAAATTACAGACAATTCAAAAATAGATGCATGTTTTCAAATCCCCTAATATATACAATCAATCATTTACAAAATAAACCGCAAAAACTTTCCTATAGCTAGCTGTCCTTACCCACCTAAACTGATAAAATGCTTTCATCAGAGCTAAAGTTGATTCATGTTCTCATTTAAGTTTCTGTTCCTGCGGACAGGAACCCTGTATCGGAGATATTAAAATGCAGGTCGTAAATTCGGGTATTCAAAAATCCTACATGCGCATTATTTTTTTGTTGACCCTTTTGGTTGGTTATGTTATTCTGCCTGCTCAGTCCATTATTGTTGCCGGACAGCCTGGCCAATTAGATATCAGGAAGTCAGGCGAGCATAGCGTTCGCATCACGTTAAAACCTACGAGCCTTAAAGAAGATTTTCCATTTTCACCTGCACTTGCTGAACGCGATTATCCTCGGCCGTTTATCAGCCTTAGAGAGATTGATGGACCTATCACAAAACAGAATGGAAATTTTCGGGTAGAAATAAAATCACGACCGTTGACCATTACCGTGACCAATAAGAAAGGACAATTTATCCAGCGGTTCATTTTTGATGATAATGGGATACTTTCTTTTGCATTAAATGGCGGACCAGTGTTTGGCTTGGGTGAAGGCGGTCCGAAACCAGCAAAGGGCGCCGAATGGCGTAACCTAACGGTACAGTATAACCGCAGCGGAGCTTATGATAGCATGCAGCCTAGATGGCAAGGCGATGCTTATGGATCGCGCAACCCAGCAGCCATGTTGCTGCAGCCTGCACAATGGGGAATATTTGTGGTTGCTCCCTGGGTAGAAGTAGATCTCCGCGATAAGGAACATGGGTCTTTTATTCCCTCTAAACCTGTAGGTAGAGAAGATGTTCCGCAGACAGAAAAAAATCAGCAGTCAAATGGGGGAAAAGGATTGCCACCAACAGATAAAGTTGTGCCAGGGCTGTATGATTTTTTTGTCTTCGACGCATACGACCCTTCTGAACTAATGAAAGATTTTTCGGTCATTACAGGACCTGCAGCTCTTCCACCAAAATGGGCTTTGGGTTACATGCAATCACACAGAACCCTGCAGGATGATGTTCAGATGATGGGCATCATAGATAGTTTCCGCGCAAAAAAAATTCCGATCGATGCCGTCATTTATCTTGGGACCGGTTTTACACCCAGAGGATGGAACAAGCCCCAACCTTCTTTTGAATTCAACCCAGAAGTTTTCAAGCACGACCCAAAAGAGGTAATAACGGCAATGCATGACCGACATGTAAAAGTGGTATTGCATATCGTGCCGTGGGATAGGGATAAGTTGCCCACGCTCCATGGCAACATACCCGCGAAGCAAGGTGAAATACTGGATGCGTCGCATATCCAAAATTACTGGCAGGAACATCTACCGCTAATCCAAGCGGGTGTTGACGCTTTCTGGCCTGATGAGGGAGATTGGTTCAATCTGTTTGAGCGCATTGAGCGCCATCAATTATATTATCAGGGCCTTTTGTCTGCACATAACAATTTGCGTCCATGGAGCCTTCAGAGAAATGGATATCCCGGAATTGCAAAATGGGGAGGATGGGTGTGGTCGGGCGATACTGAATCTTCGTGGAAAACACTGGAAGCACAAATAGCGGTTGGTCTGAATTATTCACTGAGCATTGCCCCTTTCTGGGGATCCGATATTGGCGGTTTTTATTCATCACCAGAAAAAACAGCAGAGCTTTATATCAGGTGGTTTCAATTTGGTGCGTTCACTGCATGCTTCAGATCACATGGAAGAACGTGGATGACAAGTCTTCCATGGGGTTTCGGTTTAAAAGATATGGGGGCTGTTGAAATGGGCAATGGTAAAGGCGTGCTTCAGTCGGAAATGAACAATCCGGCCGAAGAGCCGATAACAAAAAAATATACAGAACTACATTATCAATTGTTGCCTTACAATTATACCCTGGCGTGGGAAGCCCGCAATACCGGCATGCCCATGATGCGGGCCATGTGGCTGCATTATCCAGATGATGACAAATGCAGATCGATAGGTGATCAATATCTCTGGGGGCGCGACATGCTGATAGCGCCTGTTCACGAAAAAGGAGCTGTCAATCGTGTGGTATATCTTCCAAAAGGGGAATGGTATGATTGGTGGACAAATGAAAAGCAAAGAGGCAACAGGACGATTGTGCGTCTGGTAGATTTATCCATCATGCCCATTTATGTGCGAGCTGGGGCTATTATACCTTTCGATCAAGTGCGCCAGTACACGGACGAGGAAATACACTCACCAACTGAATTAAAGATTTTTACTGGCGCGGATGGAAAATTTATTTTGTACGATGATGATGGCAAAAGTCAGGATTACCTGAAAGGAAAAGGGAGCTGGATCAGCATTCAGTGGGACGACAGGAAAAAACAGATCACCCTAATGCCGGCCGCGCCAAAAAATGCAATCAATGATACTCGACCGCGTGAGTTTCGTATTCACTTGATCCCTGGAAATGAGACAAAAACTGTTGTCTATAAAGCAGAGCCGCTTACAATAAAATTCAAATGATATTTCGCGTCAAGGCGCTTACTGTTCGCCAAAACCATAAAAAAGAACAAAATTTATTTGGTTTTTTACAGAGTTCATGTTAGCGGTGCATTGTTTCTTGTATTTCGTAGTATTTATTTTATAAAACGATGTACTGCTTTGTCAGCGTTATCTTGAAATGTACTATTTTTCAAATCAGTGAAAAAAGTGCTCTGGTCAACCACGTCCCCTGATAACTTACCCTCTTTACTTGCATAAAAAACGCCACTTTTATATCGCTCATCCGAAATGCCATCTACAAAGCGTTTTGCACCTACTTCCAGTTTATGCACCATTCCTCCTATCAATGGAAATACAATAGGCATCATAAAATACTTCAGCATAAATTTCATTGCTGGGGGCAAATTATCAGGGGCATTAGTTCCGCCCGTGTTCCCAGGACTCATAACAACAAATTTGAGGTCAGGATATTTTCTTGCCATCGATAACATCCACATGGTTGCTACATATTTAACGTATCCGTATGCTTGAGTTACATCAAATTTATTACCAAAATATGTTCCATCCAGAACAGCAGCAAACTCATCTACAGAAGAAGTCTTCATCGCAACTGGTTTCATTCCAAGCATCTTTACTCCTGGCACAGCTTCCGCACTGGGATATAATACTGCTTTTCTTAACTTATCATGTTTTAATAATTCATCAACTAAAATTACATGACCTAAAATATTGGTAGCAGCTAAGTCATTCATACCGGAAGGCATAATTTTCGCAGCCGTTTTGCCAACCATTCCACCTGCATTTAAAATTACTGCATCAATAGGTTCCTTTATTTTTTCTACCGCTCTTCTTACAGAATTTGCATCTGCAACATCCCCAATAATAATTTCAAAAATCTTTCTCCCCGTTTGTTCCTCAAGGTCTTTTTTTGCTGTTTCGGCTTTCGCTTGATTTCTACAAAAAAGAATTACTTTTTTTGTTTCTTTTTTCAAGGCTAACTGTCGGGCAGTCTCCTTGCCAAGTCCAATATTTGCTCCGGTTATTAATATGCTTTCGTTCACTTTTTCTCTATTTTTCTTGATTTGAAGTAATTCTTACTATTTAGAAATTACAGGCTTTGTAATACCTGTGGAAAATCGCTGCTGTTCCAGCGGTCGGTTATTTTTCCGTCTTTCAAAACCTCAATGTCAAATATATTTATTACTATTTTTTTACCAGTTGCTGGTTTTCCCATAAATTCACCTGTATGGGTTGCAGTTATAGTTTTTCTGACACAGACCTTATCGCCTTCACCAAAAATATCGAGAATTTGCACTGAAATATCTGAAAACCCATGATGCAAACCCATGACAAATTTCACCATTGGACTTGCGTCCGTAGGTGAATTGGGTGGTGCTGAATGATTGACAAAGTTTTCTGCAAACAGCTCTTTTATAATGTCTGTATTTCCTTTCTCAAAAAATTCATTATTGAACCTGATTACTATTTGTTTGTTTTGATCTACTGTCATTTTATTTTCTGTTTTTGGTTTATTATTATTTTTTGAAGATTGTGCTTGCACGTTTTGATAGTCTACCGTTAAAATCAGTAATACCATTGGTATCATTATTTTTTTCATCGTTTTTGTTATTTATCTTTATCAATGTAAAACCACGATGCAAAAATGAAGCTTAAAATAAATTCAAACTTGGCTGTAAAGTTCAAAAACTGGTAAATTCAGTTCAACTACTTCTTGCGATACTCAGAAGGTGTTTGATTATACTTTTGTTTGAAGGTCTTTGTGAAATGCGAAGTGTCCTGAAACCCAACTTCGAAACAAATTTCTGATACAGATAAATCGGTTAATTGGAGAAGCTCAAGAGCCTTTTCCAATTTCTTTTCTTTAATATAATTAGCTGGCGTGTCACAAAATTGTGTTTCAAAATCTCTCTTAAAAGTTGAGAGACTTCTCCCCGTCAAACGGGCTAAATCAACAATAGAAATAGATGAGTATAAATGTGCCTCTACTACCTCAAATAAACCTGCTTGTCTTGGATTAAATAAATGAGAAATTAAAGTAATAATATTTTCTGCATTGTCTGTTTGCAGAAGTAATAGGATGAGTTCTTTGATTTTTAATTTAAGCAAATCGTCTGTAACCAAGTTTGGGTTTTCAAAGTAAAAATCAAGGCTTTGAATAAAATGGGTTATCACTCCTTGTTTTTCTATTTTCCTGATATATGGTTTGTGCGAATCGCTTTTTATGAAATTGGGAAATTCATTTTTGTATAATTCCTTCAAAATGTCTGGATATAAATGAACAGCATAAACTTCACAAGTCTTGGCAGAATGTTTCTGAATAGCGTTTGAGAAGTAGTTACCGCATCTAAGTAAAACACTTTCCTCTGCTTGAATAGATAGATTGTCAGTTGGAGAAGTTAAAGACATTTCCCCTTCTTTAAGGTAAGTGAAACAGGCTTCGTCTTGAAAAACTGAGCCAAGTCTTAATGGTGTCTTGATTATTAATTTTTCAATTGCACATTTATTATTGATGTCAAAATGTTTTCTGTCGATAATCATATTAAGCTTTGTGGTGTCGTTTTTACAATTGCCGCCAACTCAAAAATAGACGCATGTTTTCAAACCCCCTAATATTTTATACTCAATCGTTTACAAAAATAATACGCAAAAAATCCTCCATCGATAAGTCCGAATCAATACTACTCAGGTTTACAAAAGCAAAGTCATTTTTTAAATAGATTCTATTGTTTTGCTTCACATGTGTATCATAATCGTGCATCCCATGTGCCAATAACGAACAGCTTCGTTGATATGGGTTATAATACATTGCTGTAAATCAATGATCTTTTTCTGCGGCATGCAATTGGTGAAGACAAACTGAGATTTGTGTTCACGTGGTCTTCCATTACTTCTTCAACTATTAAGGCTATGTTTAAAAATTACCTGACCGTTGCTTTCCGGAATTTACAACGCAACAAGATCCTTTCTATCATCAATGTTCTTGGCTTGGCCATCGGCATCAGTGCTTCGCTGGTGATTTTCCTGATGGTGAGATACGATTATAGTTTCGATCGTTTTGTGCCTGATTCGAAACAGGTGTACAGGATTGTGAGTGATTATTCCTTTCAAGGCAGTGATGGTCATTCACGTGGCACACAAGCACCACTTATTGATGCGGTTAAAAAAGAGCTAACTGGCATTGATCTCACCGTTGCTTTTCGCTATTATAGCCCGGGCAAACAAATGATAAAGCGCTCCGGTGAAAACAAATCTGTTAAGTTCCCAGCACAGAAAAAAATCATATTTGCTGATGCTGCTTATTTTGACATGTTGCCTTATCGATGGTTAGCAGGATCGCCAGCAACAGCGCTACAAAAATCAGGGCAGGTTGTGTTGGATGAAAGCCGTGCAAAATTATATTTCCCAAACATGCCTTATGATCAGGTTCTTGGCAGCTCCATTACATACGATGATACGATTGTTGCCAACGTTGCGGGCGTGGTGCAGGATCTGGACAAACAGGGCAATACCGATTTTACTTTCAAAGAATTCATTTCGCTCGCAACAGTACTAAACAGCACAGGGCTTCGCAATCATTTTTACTGGGAGAGCTGGGGATCCACCACCAGCGATGAGCAATTGTTTGTGCGCCTTGCAAAAGGAACCAACGCTGCTACGATTAATCCAAGGCTGCATGCACTTGCTGAGAAACATTTAGGCGATGATGAACGCAAAAATAATTACACCTGGAACTATTCACTGCAAGCGTTAAGTGATGTCCACTTCAACAAATACTATGGTATTTTGGACAGCCCGGTGTCAAGCAAGCCAATGCTGTATGGCCTGATGGCAATTGCAACATTTTTATTAGTGTTGGCTTGCATCAATTTCATCAATCTTACCACCGCTCAGGCAACAATGCGTGCTAAGGAGATTGGCATCCGCAAAACGATGGGCGGCTCAAGAATGCAGTTGATATTTCAGTTTTTAAGCGAGACTTTCACGGTTACGGCTATCGCAAGCATTCTGTCTCTTTTGTTGTTGCCATTGCTGCTGAAAGCGTTTGCTGATTATATGCCCCGGGGATTTCATTTTTCCATCGCCGATCCGATGGTAGCGATCTTTCTGGCATTGCTCACCATCATCGTAAGCTTGTTGGCAGGCATCTATCCATCCATGGTACTCTCTTCATGGAATGCAGCGGCCGTGTTGAAAAATCAAGCAAACACAAATTCAAAAAGCACACGCAGGGCATGGATGAGGCAAACGCTCACGGTGTCGCAGTTTGTGATCGCGCAATTCTTTATCATGGGAACATTTCTTATTGCCAAACAGATACACTACATGATCAATTTCGATCTCGGTTTTCGCAAGGAAGCTGTTATGAGTTTTTCTACTCCCGACCGCGACACATCCGCCATCCGCCGGCAAACACTGCTTAATGAAGTCAAGAGATTTCCTGCTGTTGAAATGGCCAGTCTCGGGAGCGATGTTGCCAACTCGGGTGGCTGGTGGAATTCGGTCATTGATTTCAAAGATGGGAAGAAAGAACTGCAAACCAATGTGGAATTAAAAGCCGGAGATGATAATTATTTAAAACTTTTTCATATCCCGCTCATTGCAGGAAGAGAACTGTTGCCTGCAGATACCATTCGCGAAGTGGTAATCAATGAAACGTATCAACGGCTTTTAGGCTATAAAAAGCCGGAAGATGCAGTCGGGAAAAATTTGTCGTGGGATAATAAAAATGTGCCAATCGTTGGAGTGATGAAAGATTTTCATGCACATTCGTTAGACAATATGATTAATCCGATGGCATTTATTCATCAAACGGAAAATACCAAAACAGTGGTTGTTGCATTGCAGTCTATAGCAAAAGATAAATGGAAAGAAAACATTGCGCAAATGGAAAAATCATTCAAGA
>CAIYPC010000277.1 GCA_903927975.1 uncultured Bacteroidota bacterium
GGAATATGCTGCAAAAAAATAATGGGGATGGAACGTTCAGTGAAATTGGTCAATTAGCCGGAGTATCAAATACCGATTGGAGCTGGTCTGCATTGTTCTCTGATTTCGACAATGATGGCAACAAAGATATTTTTATATCGAATGGATATGTGAAAGATTATACTGACATGGATTTTATCAAATACACAATGGATAAATCTATTCAGGATAAAGGAACGGGGCAGAAAACAGCCGTTGAAGATTTTATTAAAAAGATGCCTGATAATTCTTTGTCGAGTTATTTTTTTCAGAATAATGGCAATCTCTCATTCACAAAAAAATCGAAAGATTGGGGATTGGATCAGAGCGCTGTTTCAGCAGGCGCAGCTTATGTTGATTTAGATAATGATGGAGATATGGATCTTGTGGTGAATAATACAAATGATTTTGCAGGAGTTTTTAAAAACAATAGTGAAACGATTAATAAAACAAATTATCTGCGCATAGCATTGCATGGCGATACAAAAAATGGAACAGGCATTGGATCGAAAGTCAAAGTGTTTTGTAAAGGCGAGCAGTTTTTTCAAGAGCAGTTTCCTGTTAGGGGATTTCAATCATCAGTCGATCAGACTTTGCATTTTGGTCTCGGAAAAAATACAGTAGCTGATTCAATAATAATAATATGGCCTGATGATAGGATGCAAAAATTATTAAATGTAAAAACAAATCAGACCCTTAATATCAAATTGACTGATGCAACAGGCAAATGGATTTATGACACGGCAAACAACACAAAAGCTAGTTATTTCTCGCCCACTGAAATGCCTTTGGCTATGCATCACCGTGAGAAAAATTTTGAAGACTTTTCATTACAGAGATTATTAACCAGTTATCTTTCTAAAACAGGTCCATGCATGACCGTTGGGGATGTAAATAAAGATGGCTTGCAGGATATCTATTTTGGTGGAGGACGCAATCAGCCCGCACAGTTATTTATTCAAAATAGCCAAGGAACATTCATTCCTTCACCGCAGCCTGCTTTTCAGAAAGATTCATTATATGAAGCCGGAGCAGCAGTTTTTTTTGATGCAGATAATGATGGCGATATGGATTTATATGTATCCAGCAGCGGATATGATTTGGATGCGCACAGTCCTGCTTTGGAAGACAGATTATATATCAATGATGGAAAAGGGCATTTTACAAGAAGTACAACTACATTGCCAAGCATGCCATTTAGCAAGAGCTGTGTGAAAGCTGTAGATATTAACGGGGATGGTTATACGGATTTATTTATTGGTGGTCGCGTTGTGTCGGGTCAATATCCATTTTCTCCGGGCGGTAAAATTTTATTGAATGATGGGAAAGGCAATTTTACAGATGCTACTGTTTCTATCGCACCGGAATTGCAGAAAATTGGTATGGTGACAGATGCGGTGTGGATGGATGTAAATGGCGACAAAAAACCTGATTTGATTGTAGTTGGGGAATATATGCCTATCAAGGTATTCATTAATAAAAATGGAAAATTACAAGACGAATCTGAAACCTATATCCATTTTCCAAGCAGCGGGTGGTGGAATACGATATATGCTGCAGATATGGATGGTGATGGAGATTTAGATCTTGTTGTTGGTAACATGGGATTGAATACTCAGTTCCGTGCAAGTGCACAAGAGCCTTTAAGTCTTTATTACAAAGACTTTGATGGCAATGGGTCGGTGGATCCAATATTTTGTTACTACATCAATGGTAAATCTTATCCAGCTTTGTCAAGAGATGATTTAACTGATCAATTACCAATTTTGAAAAAGAAATTTCTTGAGTATAAAGATTATAGCAACGCAACTATTAATGATCTTTTTACACCCGAGCAATTAAGCGATGCTGCTGTGTTGAAGGCTGAAGAAATGCGCACGGTTTACTTGGAGAATCAGGGCACGAAAGGTTTTGTGATGCATGAGTTGCCAATAGAAGCACAGTTTTCACCTGTATATGCAATCACATCAATGGATGTGAACAAGGACGGAAAAAAAGATTTGATTCTCGCGGGCAATAATTCATGGACAAGAATTAGATATGGCAAATACAGCGCAAATCACGGAATTGTTTTAACCAGAGATGGACATGGTAACTTCAAATATGTTCCACAATCTCAATCAGGATTATCCGTTCGTGGCGATGTGAGGAGCATTGTTCAGATCAATGATGAATTAATTTTCGGCATCAATGATCAAGCTGCAAAAGCATATACAACGAAGAAGTAACGAAGAATACTTTTTCTTTCACGTATTAATGTGAGAGTTAAAGCATTCTTATTATTCTAACTGCATGATTGCACAATAGCTTTTGTTAGATTATATTATTTCAAAATTCTTATTGAGAAATCTTCATCACCAGGGCATACTTCGCAACGTTTTTATTTTGCATTTTGGCTGGAATATTAATGATAATATTTCCGCCTTCCTGATTCCATTTTAATTTTTCTCCCGATCCTAAAACCTGAATTTTACTTTTCTTATTAATAGTAAGAGCATTGATTTTTATTTGCGCAGGAAGCATCACATCATCTTTCTCTGATAAATAAAAAGCATAAATATTTTTTCCATCTTTCGATTGAGTGAAGAAAATATTGTCAGAAGAATAGGGTGCGATTGGTTTACTATTATAAATCCCTTCGCCATTTATTTTCATCCATGCGCCAATATCTTTTAATCGTGAATATGCCGTAGTATCCCAATCTCCGTCTGAACTTGGTCCGATGTTCAATAAAAAATTACCACCTCTTGAAACAACTTTTACCAATAATTGAACAAGCTGTTGTGCAGATTTATAATGATCATTAGGAACAAAGCTCCACGAATTTCCCATCGTCATGCAAGTTTCCCAAGGATAAGGGAGCGGCTTTGCAGGTACTTCCTGTTCTGGTGTTTGATAATTTTCAAATTCACCACCAACACTTCTGTCAACCACAATCAAACCTGGCTGAAGGCTTCTTCCCATCGAAGCGATATTTTTCATATCAATGTCCTGATCATAAACAATTCCTTTTTGCCATTCCACATTTTTGTCAACGGTTGATAATGGTCTTACCCAACCTCCATCAAGCCAAAGAATATCCATCTTTCCATATCCGCTCATCAGTTCTTTGATCTGGTTGAAAGTAAATTGCTTGAATGCATTCCATTTTTCCGGATATTTTTTTGGATCATAATTCACGTTCCGATCTTTCGGTGGAAAATAAGGCCACCAATAATTTTCTGTATGCCAGTCAGGTTTTGAAAAGTATGCGCCAATCAAAAAATTTTCTTTTCTGAATGCATTGAAAATTTCTTTGGCAACATTACTTCTTGGATTGCTTGAAAAAGGTGTTTTAGAAGAAGTGATTTTATAATCTGTCTCTTTTGTGTCGAACATGCAAAATCCATCATGGTGCTTGGTTGTGAACACAACATATTTCATGCCTGCATCTTTAGCAGCTTCCACCCATTTTTCTGGATTGAAATGTTGTGGGTTGAAAGTGGTCTGCAAATTCTCATAAGCCTTTTTGTATTCAAAATAATTTTGCGCATGAGGGCCTCTTCGCTGTGTCCATCCTTCATCTTCGGGGCAAAGACTCCAGCTTTCAACAATCCCCCATTCACTGTAAGTTCCCCAATGCATGAACAAACCGAATTTCAGATCCTGCCATTGCTCAATCTTTTTTTGAACGAGTGTATCCGTTGGAGGAACATAATTATTTTGTGCATTTGCAAATAATGAAATTGAGAGAAAAAATATTATTGAAAAATATTTCATGAGATGATAGTTTTTAAATTTACTAATAACAAAGAAATTCCACTTACCACTTACCACCTACCACTCACAATTCACAATTCACTCATTCTCCCTTATGTATCCCTATCACATTATAATTCACTTTCCACAAAATATATCGTTGATATTGCATCTTCATGCGCAGCAAGAATTCATTAAAATTTTTATCTTCTTTTGCGCTCCATAATACTTCGCTAAGTGCGCTCAATCGAGGAAACAGCATATATTCCACTTTGCGTGGGTTACTCATATATTCAGTCCACATATTTGCTTGAGCACCCAAAATATATTTTTGATTTTCTTCAGCAAGTCCAGGTGGAAAAGGGTTGTAATTATAAACTGTTTCCAATGGAAGATAGCCGCCGATTGTCAACGAATCTTCGTTCTTAGATTGTGAATGATCGAAATAAACATAATCGCCGGGAGTCATCATCACATCATGATGTTGGTTTGCTGCATCAATGCCGCCTTTTTCTCCGCGCCAGCTCATGATGGTTGCGTTGGGCGCAATGCCACCTTCCAAAATTTCATCCCATCCAATAATTTTTCTTCCCTTGCTGTTCAAATATTTTTCTACACGTTGTATGAAATAACTTTGTAATCCTTCTTCATCTTTCAACCCTTTTTCTTTGATCAGGTTCTGACAAAATTCACTCCGCTTCCAATTCGATTTTGGGCATTCATCACCACCCACATGAATATATTCTGATGGGAACAATTGCATCACTTCATCCATCACATCTTCAATAAATTTAAAAGTGAATTCGCTTGGGCAATATACATCTTCATAAATGCCCCAGCTTTGCTGCACTTGCTTGCCTGTTGAATCGCCATTCCATTGCACGCCTTTAGCAATTTTTGTTGGTTCATCAGGAAAACAACTCAATTGAGGATATGCTGCAATGGCCGCAGAAGAATGTCCCGGCATTTCTATTTCTGGAATAACAGTTATATATCTATCAGATGCATATTTTACTATCTCTTTAATTTGTTCCTGCGTATAAAAACCGCAATTTTTTTCATTGTCATTGCCTGTGCCGGGATGATGACCGATGATTGTTCCATTTCTACAACTACCCATCTCCGTTAGTTTTGGATATTTTTTTATTTCAATGCGCCAACCCTGATCTTCAGTAAGGTGCCAATGAAAATAATTCATCTTATGAAGCGCGATGTAATCAATATATTTCTTCACAAAATCTGCGGGCATAAAATGGCGACCTGCATCGAGCATCAATCCACGATATTTGAAACGTGGGTAATCATCAATTTGCACGGAAGGTATCCGCAAGCTTGTTGATTTTTCAACGGGCAATAATTGTGTCAATGTCTGTGCGCCATAAAAAGTTCCTTCATCATCGTTGCCGATAATGCTAATAGAAGCAGGCGAAACCCGCATTGTATAATGTCCTTTGATGCTTGCATCTGTTGAGTGCTTCGTTGAGAAACTGATACAATTGTTAAGTGTTTTCTTGCCGGTTTTTAATCTGAACCCATAAAAATTTTCTAAATAATCATTAAAGAAATCGGCAGATTTTTTTTCATCCTTGCCGTCAACAAAAATTATGGTGCTGTTTGTTATTACAAAATTCCCTGGTTGCGGAGTTGCTTTCACGGGTTTTGGTATGATGGATATTTGCTGTGCTCCCGCCATAAGAAATATCGATGAAAAAAATAAAGAAAAAATAACCTTCATGATTTTTTAGTTAAGAAAATGAATCAAAAAAATAAATATTGCAAAAA
>CAIYPC010000278.1 GCA_903927975.1 uncultured Bacteroidota bacterium
CTAATCAGTACTAATGCCTTTCACCCGAAAGCTTATTACTATAATCTTGGTTCTCGCATTCCCGAATTTTACCCAACTTCCATTTTGCCTCAGCGAAACGCGTCCCAAAATCAGGTTGTAAAATAATAACGTAAACTTAAAATTGGGGAAGTTGTTATGCACTTAATGTTGAAAACAATTGTGAGCCGCAATGGCGGCGCATATCGGGAAAATTGCGAGGTTTTTGGAAGAAAAAAAATTTGTTTTCAACTGATCTTTAACTTATGAATTTGTGCCTCCATTTCTCGCTAAGCCGCAATGGCGTTAAGAAGGTCATTTATTATTGAAAAAAAGGTAAATTACAGTAAGCATAACTTATGAAACGCGTACGGATAAATGTGGTTGTTGTAGTGATGCTACTAAGCTTCCATTCTCTTATGGCACAACGTGTGCTTTATTCTGCGGTTATATATGACCGTTATGCAAGCAAATTTGAAGTTGTAGGAAAAACATCAGATTACTATTGGCTGTTATCAGAAAGAAAACAACATTCAAAACGTTTTGATGTAATTGAGCAAAGTTTTCAAGTGTATAATGAAAGATTGAATTTGGTGAACACAATTACCGATGTTCCTATTCCTACTAATGCATTGAAAGAATATTTAATAGCAGGAAGAAATTATTTTGATAAAATGTTTTTGCTCCGAGACAGCAATAAAATAAATATTTCTTTACAACGATTTTCACAAGATGGTTCATCATATAATGCAAGCAAAATAATTGCAAGCTTTCCTTTCATCGAATCAGGAAATAGTTTTTTATTGGTTCGTTCAGAAGATAAAAATAAAATATTGCTGTTGTGCTTTGAGTCTGTTCCTTCTTCGTCACCAAAACTTCATGCAATATTGTTCAATGAAAATTGGCAGCAGATTTCTTACATTAAATATGAGCATCTCTTTATCACACAACCGATGATCCAAGATGATTTTACAAGTTATCCAATTGAAAGTTTCAACGGCGATGCAGTTCAGCTTGCAAACAACGGGCAATGGTTGATGGCTTCTCCTTCACGCACCAATAATAATTTTTTACTTTTTCATTTTTGTGATGATGGAAGTGGTTTTTCATACAAAGAAATTCCATTGCCTACTTCTTCTGAGCTGGAAAATCTCGCACTCACTATCAACAATGAAAAAGGAGAAGCATTCGCTGGCTTGCTTTCAAAATTTCATTATCCTGCTCTCAAAAATGTGCAGGTCGTTCATTACTCGATGGAGAAACAGCAATTTGATTTTGATTCTTCTTATCGTTTCAGCACATTGCCCGGAAATAAATTTAAAACTGATAATCTCGTTCATGAAAGTTTTGTAATTATTCCGGGAAAAGGATTTTTATTGTTGAAAGAATATGGAAAACCCTTTTCAGGTTTAGCTGAAGATAATTCATGGGATCCAGAATCTTTTTTTGCAGATATGACCGTTACAAATTCAATCATGCCAATATATACTAACAGTGATGGGTACACGAAATTCAATAAATTAACGGCTGCATCAAACACATATCAGCGTGGCGATTTGAGCCTTTTTTATTTTCCAGCGCAAAAAAATGATAGCTGCTGGAGCGGGCTTATTAATAAAGAACAAAATTCGGAAATGAATTCGCCCAATCTTTCTTATGTTTTATTTCCTGAGAAGGACAAGCTGGCATTGCTTTACAATAGTTTCTTTAAAAACGAAGATCAATATGGAAGCTCAACTATGTTGGATAAACAAGGCAATATGCTGAATGATGCTGGTGTGATTTTCTGGAAATTTAATACGGTGTTGAATTTTCAAAATGCGAGGCAGATTGATGCCAATGAAGTTGCTGTTCCTTATAAAGACAATCAGCGAAATGGTTTTGCTATTATTAAGTTCTAACTTTTTTAAGTTGCTTAAAACAGATTGCTAAATTTAATTTTGAAGCTGCACGTCATTGCGAGGAACGAAGCAATCTGATCTTAGAAACGAAACATCTTGAATTTTATAAAGCGGATTGCTTCGTTCCTCGCAATGACGACCCGATTAGTAGATAAATGCTTTTACTAATCCTTCTTCAGCAATTTTTCTGCTCTCAATAAATCTTCCGGAGTATCAATTTCTACGCCCATATATTCTGTGACTACCATTTTTAGAGGCACACCGTTTTCAAGATAGCGAAGGCATTCAATTTTTTCTGTTGCTTCCAACGGTGTCATTTCCCAATTGGTGAAATTTATCAACGCTTGTTTTCTAAATGCATACACACCAATATGCTCATAATATAAAGCAGCAATTTCTTGATTGCGCGGGTATGGAATAACGCTGCGGCTAAAAAAAAGTGCATTCATATTTTTATCAACAGCCACTTTCACATAGTTCGGATCATCAATAAAATGCTGGTCTTTCAAAACCTGCATTAAAGATGCAACATGAACATTTCTTCCCTCATCGCCTTTAAAAACATCCAGCAATTTTTTGAGCGGTTCTTTCTGGACAAATGGTTCATCGCCCTGAATATTCACTACAATATCAACATCCATATCAGCCACTGCTTCCGCAATCCTATCACTTCCGCTTTCGTGTTCTTTAATGCTCATCTTCGCTTTGCCACCGTGCGAAACAATCTCTTCATAAATAATATCGCTGTCCGTCACCACCATCACTTCATCAAAAATATTTGTGGCAACCGCGTTGTCATAAGTATGGCGGATTACTGTTTTCTCGCCAAGCAATTGCATCAGCTTTGCAGGAAATCTTGTGGCCGCATAACGCGCAGGTATCATTGCAATAATGCTCATGAAAAAAATTTGTGGGCTAAATTAGTTATTAATAGTGCAAAAATTATCCCTCTATTTTTGAAGAAACTTCGGCTGCTTCATGGTTAAGCCAATTTATTTTTTATATTTAACCAATCGAAACGACTGCCTGCCGGAATATTCACGTTTTCCAAACTTATTGATATGCAAACCAGCGACCTCGTCAATAACTATCACGTTGATTTAAACACATGGGATGAGATGTACAAAGATGCATCCGTGCGCGAACAATACAAGGCAGTTGTTGATTTTATGCAGCAACTGAGCATCGATGAGCTCAACAAAAAAGAAGAACTCGCCAGAGGATTGTTCATGAGCCAGGGAGTCACTTTCACGGTATATAGCAGCGGCGAAGGCATTGAGAAAATTTTTCCTTTTGATATCATTCCGCGTATCATCACTTCATCTGAATGGAAATATATTGAAGGGGGAATTAAACAGCGACTAAAAGCATTGAATCTTTTTTTGAAAGATGTTTACAACGAACAGTTTATTATTAAAGATGGCATTGTTCCTGTTGAAATGATTTATAGCTGTCCGCATTATTTGCGCGAGATGTATAAATTTCCTGTGCCACATGATATCTATGTTCATATTGCCGGCATTGATTTGATCCGCGACAGCGATGGCACATTTTATATTTTGGAAGATAACCTGCGCACACCAAGCGGCGTAAGTTATATGCTGGAGAATAGAGAAATAACAAAAAGATTGTTTCCTGATTTAATCCCAAAAAATAATGTGCGCACGGTCACAGAATATCCTAATATACTCCATAAAAATCTGGTATCGCTTTCACCGAGGCAAATTTCAAACCCAACTATTGTGGTGCTCACGCCGGGCATTTATAATTCTGCCTATTTTGAGCATACTACATTGGCGAGATTGATGGGCGTTGAATTGGTTGAAGGAAGAGATCTGGTTGTTGACAATCATCGTGTGTATATGAAAACAACTGCTGGCCGCCAATTGGTGGATGTTATTTATAGGAGAGTGGATGATGAATTTTTGGATCCCCTTGTTTTTAATTCTGGCAGTATGCTTGGGGTTTCGGGAATCATGAGTGCTTACAGAAAAGGAAATGTGGCTATCGTGAATGCAATTGGGAATGGCGTTGCTGATGACAAAGCAATTTATACTTATGTTCCGGCGATGATAAAATATTATTTGAACGAAGAGCCAATTTTAAAAAATGTTCCTACTTATCAATTAGGAAATATTGATGAAAGAGAAACTGTTTTTGCGAACATGAATAAGATGGTGATCAAAAAAACAAATGAGAGCGGTGGATATGGGATGCTGATGGGACACACAGCAAGCGATGAAGAAATTTCTACCTATAAAAAAGAAATAATAAAAGATCCGAGGCAATATATTGCGCAGCCAATTATCAGTTTGTCATCTGCGCCTTGTTACATGAACGGAAAATTAGTTCCGCGAAGAGTGGATCTTCGTCCTTATGCACTGTGCGGGCCAGATGGAATTCAGATTGTGCCAGGCGGGTTGACAAGAGTTGCATTGAAAGAAGGATCGCTGGTAGTAAATTCATCGCAGGGTGGGGGAAGCAAGGATACGTGGGTGTTGGCGGGATGAGTTTGAAGTTGCGAGTTTAGAGTTATGAGTTGGGAGACGGAAAGGCGGTATGGATCATAAAGATGATAATAAGGACTTGTGTTGCGTGAGTTTTGAAGTGATTGTGGAATAGCAGATCCAAAAGATTCCTCCTTCGTCGGAATGACAGATAGCGAAGAAGGCTAGTGTTCTTAAGAAATCAGTGTGTTCCATTTTCTCGATCTGTCATTCCGACGAAGGAGGAATCTCAGAGGTTAGCAAAATGATGTTGATAAAAAATATGAAGTACTATTCGAGGATTAATGCTGTTGCCAGTTGTGAAACAAAAGCTCAATAGAAAACAAAAAGTACAAGAGTGCGACGCAAGAAAAGCTTAATAGTAATTCTCAGCTGGGTACCAAAAAAAGGATCGATTAAAAACAAAACCTGAATTCAAAAAAATAATCAATGCTTAGCAGAGTGGCAGATAGTTTATACTGGATGAGCCGTTACCTTGAGCGGACTGATGGGATTTTGCGCATGCTGAAAATAAATTATGCATCATCGCAGGATGATCTGAATGAATTTTCGTGGAAGCCCGTGCTTCGAATTTTCACTTATATGAAGGAGGAAGAAGCGAATGCAATTGCTTTCAATTCGAGAGCAGTGCTGCAGCACATGGTAACGGATAGAGAAAATCCGAATTCTGTGGTGAACATCGTTACGCATGCTCGGGAAAATGCGCGGAGCGTGCAAGATCACATCACCAAAGAAATGTGGCAATGCCTCAACGATTTTTATCATGCTGTTCGCGATGAGCGATTGGTGCAATGGCTCAATAAAGAAGATCCTATTTCAATTTTGGATGTGCTCATAAAGCAAGGTCTGCTTTATTATGGCACCGCTGATATTACCATGGCAAGAGGGGAGGGTTATGTATTCATCAACATGGGAAAATATTTGGAAAGAGGTGTTCAATCCGCTGATATTTTGGATATAAAATTCAGCGACATGAATTTTGACTTTTCAAAAACCGACACCACTTACTGGAAATATTTGTTGCTCTCTATTTCAGGTTATGAACTTTATTTAAAAACATACAGAAGTGGCTTTGAGCCGAAAAATGTGGTAGAGCAAATTGTGCTGAATAAAGATTTTCCGCGTTCGGTGCTTTACTCTGTCACACGCTTGCAGAGATATTTTGAGCGTATGAGAAATCAAGGAAATGCTAAAGGCTTTGAAAAAGTAAATTTCATGCTTGGAAAGCTCACTAGTGAAATCAGTTATACAACCGTTGATACAATCGCAGAACGTGGTCTGCATGAATATCTTTTAAGAATGAAAAAAGAATTATCCGAGGTTGCTAATGCATTGAATGAAAATTATTTTGCAGTCAGTTAGGGAAGACATAATAAAAAGAGAAAATCAAAAAGTAGTATTATTAAAAAACAACAATAGACCTGATGCCTAAATTTAAGATTCACCATGTTACGAGATACGATTATGAATCGCCGGTGAGAGACAGCGCGAACCAAATCCTTCTTTTCCCTATTAAAGACGACTACCAGCAAGTGACAATGCAGGAGTTGAATATTACTGCTGAACCCAACGTTGATGTTCATAAAGATTATTATGGGAACGAAGTGGGATCATTCATGAATTCAAATCCACATTTGGAATTGGTTATTGATTCAAGAACAGAAGTGATAACCACGCCACATCCCGAACCAAAAGATGATATGCCCGCTGACGTGCAATGGAACGAACTCCAAAAAATCCGTGCGCAATTTCCTTATATCGATTTCTTGAAACAGGAGCGATTCAATTCGCTTGATGAAGTATCAAAAATGGTGGAAGTAATGGAATGCAGAACTGGCACACCTTTGCAGGCAGGACAAAAATTGAGCGAGTATGTCTTCAACAATTTTCAATATATAAAAGGCATCACAAGCGTGGAAACAACTTTGGATGAAGTGTGGAAATTGAAAGCCGGAGTCTGCCAAGATTTTGCGCATGTGCTTTTAGAGATGCTGAAAATAATTAAAATACCTGCCCGCTATGTGAGCGGATATATTTGCCCGAATAAAAATGGCATGCGCGGCGAAGGTGCCACCCATGCATGGGTGGAAGCCTATTTACCATTTTATGGATGGGTCGGTCTTGACCCAACAAATAATTGCGTAGTAAATGGCATGCATGTTCGCCTGGCAGTTGGAAGAAGTTTTAATGATTGCTCGCCAGTGAAGGGGACATACAAAGGAACATCGAGCCAAACTTTGGAAGTCGGCGTTTCTGTTTCCTATGAAGATGGGAGAACAAGCGAAGAAGCGCCCGCAGTATTAATGCCGCAGCCTAAGAAAAATAATGGCGAACAGGAAAACTCTTATAGAAAATACATGGAGATGATGCAGCAGCAATAATATTTTCTCGCAGAGGCGCTAAGGCGCAGAGAAATACACTTAACAAGCCTTATTGATTTATTGAGAGCAAAATTTATTTCTCATAAATATTTTTTACTAATTATTAGAGAGATTAATCAAACGCTTGCGTGATTTATCCACATTGCAATTAATTCTTCATTTTGTCGCGGAAAAAGACAGAAAAATTATTCAGTTTTATTTCCATTCGTTTCTGCAATCAATTCAGCAGCTCTTTCATATTGCTCTTCAATCACCATTATTTTCATGCCGCCGAGCGCTGGGCTTAAGAAGGGATCTATAGTAACCGTGTATTCGTCTTTCAAATGGCAATTAATGCCAGATTCCTGTAGCATTCCCAATACAATATTTGCAGTAATGTAGTTATCAAAAGAACAAAGCTCAATAAAATTCATACATCAATTTTAAAAAAAATGCCCTTGTGTAGAAACACGAGGGCTTAACCATTAAACCTTATCTATGAAAAATTTTTATTCTCTTTTAAATTGATATGCAATTGTACAAAAAATTATGCATTTAACATCAACGGCATCACCAACATTAATAATTCTTCGTTCTCATCCTGTTCTGTAGGCTTTATGATGCCTGCTTTCGTAGGAGTTGAAAGTTCAATTTTTATTTCATCAGCATTTGTTGCGCTCAACATTTCAATTAAAAACTTTGCATTAAAGGCAATCGCCAAGTCCTCACCGTCGTATTGACATTTCATACGCTCATTCCCTTCAAAAGAAAAATCAATGTCCTGAGCAGCCAGTTGCAATTCGCTTCCTTGTATGTTCAGCACAACCTGATTGGTGCTCTTGTTACTAAAAATACTTACACGCCTCAAAGCTCCTTGAAAATCAGTTCTACCAAGCGTGAGCTTATATGGATTATCAGTAGGTATCACTACTTTATAATCTGGAAATCTTGCATCAATCAAACGGCAGCTCATAGAAGTGGTGCCGTGTATCACGAATAAATGATTGCTGTTATAATTAATCGTGATCTCATCTTCATTCATCGGGAGTGCTGATTTCAGCAGATTCAAAGGTTTCTTAGGAACGATGAGCGAATCTGTTTTAGGGCAGCTAACATCGGTGCGTTTGTAACGAACGAGGCGATGGGCATCTGTTGCCACAAATTGCAATCCTTTTTTATCCATCTCAAAATAAACACCGGTCATCGCAGGGCGAAGATCATCAGTGCTCACTGCAAATAACGTTTTGTTAATGGCAGTTACCAGTGCAGATGATGTTGCGGTAAATGATGTGGTGTCATCAGCAGCAGGCTCCTTCGGAAAATTATCAGGGTTTTCGCCCATCACTTTATATTTTCCATTATCGCTGGTGATTTCAACAGAAAAATTTTTATCAATATTGAATGTGAGCGGCTGATCAGCAATGTTCTTTAATGAATCAATTAAAATTTTAGCGGGGATGCAAACCTTGCCACTATCTTTCGCTTCAATGTCAAGATGAACTTTCATCACAGTTTCTAAATCGGTGGCAACAACTGTCAATTTATTCTTCTCCACTTCAAATAAAAAATCTTCTAAAATTGGCAACACAGTGTTGGCATTGATCACGCCACTAATTTGTTGCAGTTGTTTTAATAAAGCCGATGACGAAACGATGAACTTCATGTTCTTTTCTGTTTAAGGCGAAACTACTGATTTTTGCGAAATCGCAAACAGTTTGTTTTTGAGAATTTTGATTGTTAATTTCTAATGATTGAGGCTGGTCAACTTTTCAAAAAAGCAAGCTGTCCTAAATGATATGCAATGTGATTTGTTCTGCTAATCAGCACGTTTAATCTGTTTCTGTGAGGCTCTTTTTTAAAGTCTTCTTCGCTCACTGAATTGTGTTTTTGAAGCCACTCATCTGCTTTGAGAGAACTGAATTGCTGAGAGAGTATCTCATTCACCAGCTTCCAGCAATTTCTTAAATATTCTATGGATGGCTTTTCTAGTCCTGAATTATCAGGATTTTTTATGAAGATATTTTCCAGTTCAGGATAGCGTTTTTCACCCAAACCAAGCAATGGGATCATCCCATCATGCACAGCAACCAAATGCCCCAACAGATAAACGCCGGAATTTCTGTTTGGCGCAACTTCATTTTTAAGCTGTTCATCAGTATGACCATCGAAAAATTTTGTGGCCCTGTTTAATTGCCCGTTCCAGGCATCAAGCACTATTTTTATTACTAATTCATGTTGATCTGACATTTTAAATTTTTATTTGATTCCGAAGATAAATCTTTTATTGCGTTGAAGCTTTGATGTGTAAATTTGAAATTTTCTAACTATGATCCAGAAGAAGTTTTTAACCAAAGAACAGGCACTTGAAAAGGCAAAGCATTATTGTGGCTATCAGGAGCGGAGCCATAGCGAAGTGAAAGAGAAATTATATTCATTGGGCTTATGGAAAAAAGATGTGGAAGAAACCATTTCTCAGCTTATCGAAGAAAATTATTTGAATGAAGAGCGCTATGCCATTGCATTTGCGGGCGGCAAATTCCGCATGAAACATTGGGGAAAAACAAAAATAAAATATGAACTGCAGCAAAAAAAGATAAGCCCTTACTGCATTAAAAAGGCCATGAAAGAAATTGATGATGATGATTATAAAAAAACATTTCTCAAACTGACAGAAACAAAATGGGAATCATTAAAAACAGAGAAAAATATCTTCATCAAAAAAAGAAAAACGCAGGATTATTTATTGCAAAAAGGTTTTGAGTACGAACTGATAAATGAGTTCTTTAGAAATGCGGAATGAGAAATTCTCTCGCAAAGGCGCGAAGACGCAACGTATTCTCTTTGCGGCGTTGCGCCTTTGCGAGACATCCTATCAATATCTCCAACTTTTCAAATCTGCTCCTTCCGGTGCACGTGTTTTAACTTCTTCAGCCCATTTTTTAATATACATCTGATGATAGCGCAAGCGGCTTATATAATTTGGTTGCGTGTGGTCACCGTTCCAGCAATGCTCCGCACGATCGCCATAATCTACTTCGCAATTACATGTTGGGTTGTTCAATTTTTTTAATACATCTTCTGCGGTATAAACAGCATTGTTCAAATAATAACTGTCCATATCGCCTACATAAATATGGATTTTGCCTTTTAGTTTATCGCCAATTTTTGACCAATCGCGGTTAATAATATGCGTGAGATCGTAATGTTCTTTCCAATAGTTTGCAACCGATGAATCAATTGTTCCTGTGTATTTATCAAAAATTCTTTTAGGATATCCATCAACGTCAGTCGGGGAAAAAACTGCTTCCCAAACATCATACTGATCACCACTTCTACTTCTTGTGCCAAGTGCAAGTTCCCTCTGGTTGGTTTCTTTCACCATCGTTTTCACATGACCAAGATAATCCCGATAAGCGGGGCGCATCGTTTTGCGATAATCGCTCTCTACATAAAATGCATTTTTATCATTATAAATGTCCATCGTAGTGTAATGATGAAAGTCAACAGGATCCGGGCAAGCCGCATAGCAGCCATTGTATTCATCAGGATAAAAAACCTGAACAGCAAGCGCTTCCCAACCGCCGGTCGATCCACCATACGTAAACCTAGCCCAGCCCTTTCCAATACCTCTAAATTGCTTTTCGATTTCAGGTATCAGTTCATAAGTAATTGCATCACCATACGGACCCATACACTCTGAATTCACGGCGTAAGAGTCATCATAATAAGGCGTGGCATGCTCAATTTCTATGGCAAGGACCCGCGGAAAATTTGGGCCTGTCCATTGCTTATAAAAATTATATGCTTCTTGCTGAACAATTTTATTATAGCCACTGATGCGAAACCTTGTGCTGGTATCTGGCTTTAAATTTTCTTCAGCTGGTATCGTGCGAAAGCCATCAAAATCAGCCGGGAAATGGCCATGAAAAATAGCGAGGGGATATTTTACATTCGGGTGTTCATCAAATCCTTCAGGCAATAATATATGTGCGCCGATGAACATTGGTCTTCCCCAAAATTCGGTGAGCAACTTGCTCTGAATTTTTATATGCTTGATATATTTGGTTGTTTCTGGCTCTTTAATTGGCGGAATAATCTGGCTAATCGTCAATTCAATTTCATTGGAAGAATTTGGATCAAAATGAATTTTTATAGGCGTTGAATAAATATTTCCGGGGGCAATATTCCAATGCTGTCCTTCGCCGCGATCCATCGGCAGTTTTACGGTATGCCCATTTTTTAAATGAAAGGTTTCATATTTATGCAGCAGAACCTGCACATAATAATCGCCGGCTGGAACATCTTTTAATCTTTCTAAAGGATATCCAAAAGCATGCATATCCACCAACCGCGATGTGGCAGGTTGCCAATTCTCTACATCAATGCCGAAAACCATTTGCGAAGCTGCTTCATCATTGATTTGAAATCGAGGTTCGTTGCTATTATTGTTAGAAATCAATAATAAAATTCTTCCATCCAGCACCGGCTGGTTCAATGAAGATTGAATAGTCACTCGAAATGTTTGCGCATTGCATAGAAAAGCGGCTTGCATTATCAGCAGCAATAAAAATAATTTTCTCATATAGTGTAGTAGTGGTTGTTCAATAAATATACAAAAGGATGGGAGAAGAATGAGAAAATTTCTAGGTCATCTGATAGCTTGAGGAACTATTCGCTTTTCCTAAATTTCAAATCGTAGATTCATTATTTATGATTTTTCAACTTATCTATTAACTTTACAGTCCTCATGTCAACACTCACAGTAACGACCATACAAACGCATCTTCATTGGGGCGATAAAGCTTCAAACCTCGCTTCGTTTGAAGAGAAAATAAACAACATTAAGGAAAAAACAGAGATTGTTATTTTGCCTGAAATGTTCAGTACAGGTTTTCAGATGAACCCAGAAACTTGTGCTGAAAAAATGGATGGCCCAACTGTTGCGTGGATGAAAAAAGTGGCTGCTTCAAAAAATATTATATTAACGGGCAGTATTATTATTGAAGAAGAGGGAAAATATTTTAACCGTTTGATATGGATGTTGCCAAATGGACAATTAGGCTTTTATGATAAGCGCCATCTGTTTGCGTTTGCAGGAGAACATGAGGGATATACCGCAGGAAACAAGCGTTTGATTGCTTCGGTTAAGGGGTGGAAAATCAATTTGCTCGTGTGCTATGATCTTCGGTTTCCTGTTTGGAGCAGGCAATCGCCACATCATGAAAATGAATCAGGACTTGAATTTGACTTGATGATTTATGTTGCCAATTGGCCTGAGCGGCGCAATCATGCATGGAAAAGTTTATTAATAGCAAGAGCCATAGAAAATCAAAGCTACGTAGTCGGGGTGAACCGAATCGGGGAAGATGGCACAGGTCTTTACCATAGTGGCGATTCTATGATCGTGGATCCGTTAGGGCATGTTCTTTATCATCAGGAAAATATTGAAGATGTTTTCACTTACACTTTGCAAAAAGAAAAGCTAACGGAAGTCCGTGAAAAATTTCCTTTCTGGAAAGATGCTGATGATTTTTATATTCAATCTTAATTTTTCTCTCTATTCATTTCAATATGCAAACAGCTTTTGTCAGCAGCAAAATTTTTACAGGTTCAGAAATATTAACTGATAAAGCAGTGCTTGTGAGAGATGGAGATGTTGTTGACGTTGTTTCTTCTTCTGCCATACCTCAAAATTATAACACAAAAAATTTAGGCAATCATTTGCTTGCTCCTGCATTTATTGATTTGCAGATTTATGGCGGCAATGGAAAATTATTTTCAACTGAATTGACAACCGAAGCCCTTGAGGCTACTTATGAATATTGCATGAACGGAGGCTGTTCGCAGTTCATGATTACGCTGGCAACAAACTCTATCGAAAAATTTTTAAAAGCTATTGAGGTTGTTAGACAATATTGGTCGGAAGGCGGCAAAGGCTTATTGGGACTGCATTTGGAAGGTCCTTATATCAACCCAATAAAAAGAGGCGCGCATATTGAAAAGTATATCAAAAAGCCAACGATTGATGAAGTGAACATGCTTTTGCAAAAAGGCAAAAATGTTATAAAGTTTATAACACTTGCTCCTGAGCAATGCGATGATGACATTATTGATTTGCTTTTTAAAAATAAGATTGTTGTTTCTGCTGGTCACAGCAACGCTACATACAACGAAGCGATGAGTGGATTTCAGTTAGGCATTCCCGTGGCAACGCATTTGTTCAATGCCATGTCGCCATTGCAAGGCCGCGAACCTGGAATGGTAGGAGCTATTTATGATTCGGGAGCTATGTGTAGTGTGGTTTGCGACGGCGTTCATGTGGATTTCGCTTCTGTTCGAATCAGCAAAAAACTGATGAAAGAAAAATTATTTTTTATTACCGATGCAGTTGCAGAAGTAACGCATGGCGAATATCAACACATTTTTAAAAATGATCATTACACATTGCCAAACGGAACACTTTCTGGTTCGGCGCTCACCATGCTTCAATGTGTTAAAAATGGCGTGGAAAAAGTGGGCATCGAATTAGGCGAAGCATTAAGAATGGCTTCTTTATATCCCGCCCAAGTAATGAAACTTGATAAAAGATACGGCAGCATTTCTTCCGGAAAGAAAGCAGATTTTGTTGTTCTCGATGAGAAATTAAATCTTGAACGATTGATTATTGATGGAGAATAATGGATGCATTATTTGACTGAACCCTTCGCTGTATAATCTCGCTTGCTTTCATCGCTTTAAAATCAATTCCTTTTCTGATTGCTTCGGCAGTAGGCAACGCAAGCACATCGGGCATCACACCATGACCGTCTTTTACACGGTTCTTATCTACCACCAATCTAAATTTCGGCAACCTGAAACGCACGCCGGTATTGGGAAGCGTGACATCAGGTATCATCCATGCGCTATTGCCATAATATCCGCCGCCAGTTTCTTCTCCCACAAGTGTTACATTTTTTTGTCCTTTGATTGCCCCTGCAAATAATGTTGTTGCAGAAAAAGAATTGCCTCCAATTAACAGGTATGTATTACCGTTAAAATGATGATTTTTTTTCGGTCTGAAATAATGTCTTTCAAAATAGCCAAAATGATATTTTTCATCTTCTCTTTTGCTTGTCAAAAAAACCATCAGCATTCTATAACCTAGGCTCTTGTTAATGTATTTATCATATTCACTATGTCGTGTTGATGCATATAATGAATCGGCAAGTTTAAATTTCTTATTAATAATAAACTTGGTGAGCAAAGTAGAATTGTTTGCATCGCCGCCGCCATTTGATCTTAAATCTATTACGAGATTTTGGATATTTCTTTCATCAAGTGTTTTGAATGTATTTCTAAAAAATCTTTTCAGCCCATTGCCATTGCTAAAAGTATTCAATGTCATAAAAGCAGTGCTGCCGACGGTGTCTACCTGAAGGTTTCTTGCGTTATATAATCGTTGATATTTTCTATCCTTATGGCTGCTATAAGTATAAAAAGCTCTTCTAACCGACGAGTCTTTTTTTGAAGTATCAACAGTTAGTGGGTTATAAACATTTACCAATTCTTTTTTTTCATTGCCTGCACTATCATAATAATCAACATCAAGATTATTTGTTAGACCGAAAATGCTTGTGTACCAACTTCCAAAATTAAATCCGTTGCTTAATGATTGATATTTGCCGGTCATGCTGTAACCGTCTGTAGCCATGTAATTGAACATCGTATCCCGAAGCTGTGTTGATGATAATCCGCTGATACTTTTTATTACCGTCCCTCTTTTTATCAGCGAATCTTTTCGGTTAATGTTAACCGTTACCACCATTGTATCAGCCCAAAATTTCATACCAAATGGGAACAGTTTTATTTTAGCTGTGTCAAGATATTCGCTGTAATCTTTTGAGTGTCTAACTGAAGTGTGCCCGCAATCAATTTTGGTGGCTACAAAAGTTAATAAATTTCTAAACTGTGGTTCAGTCATCGAATCCTTAATCTGGGAATAACCGTTGCTGAAAAAATAATCCATGCTGTCTTTGGGAGCATACCAATAAAGACCAGGGTGAGATTCTTCTAAAATATTTCTGAATAAAGTATAGTCTTCCCTTAATTTTTCGGGTGAATATTTTTTATCGGGATTAAATGCCTCCTTGTTCGTTCTGCACGACAAACAAACAGCGAATAAAGCCCACAAAAAGAGGTAAATAATTTTTTTCATCTATGCCCGTCATTTAACGAAAGGCATTCCAGCCCTGCGCAGTAATATCAAACGTATTGCCGCCTTTGGTTATTATCTTATGCCCTTTTTCTTGCTCCACCATGTGACCAATCACGCTAATCTGTTCGTTAAGGACCAATTTGTCGTAATCTTTTTGAGCAACGGTGAACAACAATTCATAATCCTCGCCTCCGCTTAGCGCACATGCTGTCGGGTCAATTTCAAATTTAAAGGCGGCTTTGCGGGTTTCTTCCGCAACCGGCAATTTTTCCTCGTATAGAACGCAACCAAGCTCACTTTGTTTGCAAATGTGGAGAATTTCCGAGCTAAGCCCATCGCTCACATCCATCATGGAAGTCGGGGTAACTTCTGCGTCGCCAAAAAAGTCGATAATGTCCTTTCTCGCTTCTGGTTTCAACAATCTCCCTATCACATATTTTTCGCCTTCTAAATCGGGCTTCACTTGCGGGTTTTCGAGAAATATTTTCTTTTCTCTCTCCAAAAAAATCAAGCCAAGATAAGCCGCACCCAAATCCCCGCTGCAGCAAAGCAAATCGCCATTTTGAGCTGTGCTGCGTTTTACATACTTATCCGGTGCCACTTCGCCGATAGCAGTAATTGAAATAACAAATCCTTTTTGAGACGAAGCCGTATCCCCGCCAATTAAATCAACATCATATTTTTCGCAGGCAGCATAAACGCCTTCATAAAATTCATCCAGGGCTTCGAGGCCAAAGCGGTTGCTGATGCCAATGCTCAATGTAATTTGTGTAGGCATTGCATTCATCGCATATATATCACTTAAATTCACCACGACAGATTTATAGCCGAGGTGTTTCAGTGGAGTATATGCTAAATCAAAATGAACACCTTCAAGCAACAAATCTGTGGTGATTACAGTTTGCTTCCCGAAATGATCGATCACCGCAGCATCATCGCCAACACCAACAATTGAAGATGCATTTTTCAGCTCAATATTTTTTGTGAGATGATCGATCAATCCGAATTCTCCGAGAGATGATATTTCAGTTCTTTCTTGGCTCATTTATGAATTATGATTTAAGATTTCTAGCCCTAGTTAATTTATATTTTATCATTGACCCAGTCACAAAGCTCATCATGAATTTTTCCATTCGTTGCAATGATATGCGGCTGATAAGGCGAATATTTTTTGCCTGTGAAATCGGTTACTTTTCCACCAGCTTCTTCAACAATCAAAAATCCGGCGGCGCTGTCCCAAGCTTGCAATTTATGTTCATAAAAACCATCGAATCTTCCTGCTGCAACCCAACATAAATCCATTGCGGCAGAACCAAGTCTTCGAACAGGAACACCTTTTTTTATCAATCTTGAAAAAACTTCGAGCGGACCGTTTGGCTCGTCTAAATAGCTGTATGGAAACCCCGTTACTAAACACGCTTTGCCGACTTCTGTCTCTTCGCTCACATGGATGAGGCTATCGTTCAGAGTAGCTCCAAAACCTTTTTGCGCAAAATAAAACTCATTAATAAAGGGATTATAAACCGCGCCCATTATCATTTCTCCATCCTGTTCAATGCCGATTGAAACGCAACAAATAGGAATGCCGTGTGCAAAATTTACCGTGCCATCAATTGGATCCACAATCCATTTGAAACTGGAATTGGTCACAATTGCACCGGCTTCTTCGCTTAATATAAAATGGTCTGGAAAATCTTTTTGTATGATTTCAAAAATTGCTTTTTCAGAAGCATGGTCAGCTTCGGTAACCAAATTATTAATGCCTTCTTTATGTGAAATTTTAAACTCGCCGTGAAAAAATTGCTGCATCACTTTTGCACCGGCTTCTGTTGCTTTTATAAGCGTAGATTTTAACATGGCGCAAAGATAAATGTATTGATTAAGCTACGAGCCTCTAGCGGTTAGCCATGAGCTATTAATAATTTGCTCATGACTTTTCAAAATTTTTGTATTATCTGTTCACGCTGCCCATAGCACTCTGTGGGTAGCGCGTCCCCGCTGCTGCATCTTTTGGTGCGATGCTGTCAATTTCTTCCAGCTCTTTTTTTGTTAGACTAACATTTACTGCGCCAATATTTTCTTCGAGGTATTTTATCCGCTTAGTTCCGGGAATTGGGAAAATATTTTCTCCTTGTGCAATTACCCATGCCAACGCCAATTGAGATGCTCTGCAATTTTTATTTGCCGCCATTTCTTCAATCTTTTTCACAAGGGCTAAATTTTTTTCAAAATTTTCTCCTTGAAAGCGCGGCGAGAACCTGCGATAATCACTCGTGTCCAAGTCTTCAAATTTTTTTATCTGACCTGTCAAAAATCCGCGACCAAGCGGACTGTATGCAACAAATGCAATCCCCAATTCCGTGCAGGTTTGCAATATTTCATCTTCCGGCTCGCGGCTCCATATTGAATATTCTGTTTGCA
>CAIYPC010000279.1 GCA_903927975.1 uncultured Bacteroidota bacterium
ATATTATATTTCTCACCTATTTTACCATGATGAAAAATCACATCGATTGCTCTTGCATGATCATCGACCCAAAGCCAGTCACGCACATTTTCTCCTTTGCCATAAACTGGCAATGGCTTATTGTTCTTGATATTATTTATCATCAAAGGAATAAGCTTTTCAGGAAAATGATGTGAGCCATAATTGTTTGAACAATTAGACATAATCACCGGCAAATTAAAAGTATGATGATAAGCCATTACAAAATGATCCGAAGACGCTTTTGATGCCGAGTAAGGCGAACGGGGATCATAAGGTGTTTCTTCAGTAAAAAAACCTTCTTTGCCCAATGAGCCATACACTTCATCGGTAGAAACATGATAAAGCAATTTGCCTTCATGTTTATGCTTCCAATTTTTTACAGCAACATTTAAAAGAGACGCAGTCCCCAGAACGTTTGTTCTCACAAATGCAAGCGGATCAATAATAGATCGATCTACATGACTTTCAGCAGCGAGGTGGATAACGCCATCGAAATTATATTTTTCAAATAATTCATTTGTTCTGTGCTCATCATTAATATCGCCTTTTTCAAATTTATAATTTGCCGCATGCTCAACATCACGAAGGTTTTCAAGATTGCCGGCATAAGTGAGCGCGTCAAAATTCACAATAAAATATTGAGGATATTTTTTTACAAACAACCTCACCACATGTGACCCGATAAATCCGGCGCCACCGGTAACCATTATTTTTTTTGTATAGTCAGCCATTATAAGCTCCAGTATTTTCTATTAATAATCTTGTTCCTATAAATGCCTTTCAGATCTGCGATTAATGCATGCTCTTTGGTGATTGACGAAAAATATGCATCATCCAATTGTTGATAAGGAAGATGAGGCACTGTTATCACAACTGCATCATAATCATCAGCAGGTTTATCAACCAAATGCAAACCATATTCCTCATGCACTTCTTCTGCGGCAGCATAAGGATCTTCAACATCAACTTGTATATTAAAAGCGAGTAATTCTTTTACGGTATCCACAATTTTCGAATTGCGTATATCGCTTACATTTTCTTTAAACGTAACTCCTTTTATCAGAACTTTCGGGCTGTTTGAATTTTTCAAAACATGCTTGATGATTTTTCTGGCAACATATTTTGCCATATCATCATTAATAAACCTTGATGAAGTGATCACTTTTGATTCATATCCTAAAGCCGCTGCTTTATAGGTTAGATAATATGGATCCACACCAATACAATGACCGCCAACAAGCCCAGGCTGAAACTTTAAAAAATTCCATTTCGTAGCGGCCGCTTCGATCACTTCGTAAGTGTTAATGCCCACATGATCAAAAATCATTGACAATTCATTCATCAATGCGATATTCAAATCACGTTGCGTGTTCTCCACAATTTTTGTTGCTTCAGCCACCTTGATCGATGATGCTTCATGAACACCAGCATCCACTACTAATTCATATACACGCGCAATATTCCACAACGATTCTTTATCGCAGCCAGAAACAACTTTCACTACCGTTTTTAAGGTATTTTTTTTATCTCCCGGATTAATGCGCTCGGGAGAATACCCAATTTTGAAATCTTCTATTCCTTTCAACCCTGCAAATTTTTCTAGCACAGGAACACAATCTTCTTCCGTACAGCCGGGGTAAGTAGTGGATTCATAAACCACATAATCTCCTTTTTTCAAAACTTTCCCAACAGTTTCTGAAGCACCGATCAATGGCTTTAAATCTGGCACATTATATTTATCTACTGGCGTAGGAACTGCAACAATAAAAAAACTTGCCTGTTTTAAAATTTCAATATCATCAGTGAACATAATATCCCTGCCTTCAAATTCTTCTTTGCTCACTTCTTTGCTCGGGTCAATGCCCGCCTGCATCATACCGATTCTTTTTTTATTGATATCAAAACCAATAACAGAAATTTTCTTTGCAAATTCCAATGCAATCGGCAAGCCCACATAGCCTAAGCCAACAACAGCAAGCTTTGCTTTTTTATTGATCAGTTTTTCGTACATCTATTATTATTGTCGATTCGATGATTGCTTTTATTTCATGCTCACAAATTCTTTCGGAAGTTTATGCCACTCGTCAGCAGATAAAGATTTGAAATAATCGTAAGTGATTTTCAACCCTTCTTTTCTTTTCACTTTCGGTTCCCATCCTAAAATGCTTTTTGCTTTTGTAATGTCTGGCTGCCGTTGTTTCGGATCATCAACAGGCAAAGGTTTGTACACAATTTTTTGAGAAGTGCCTGTTAACGCAATTATTTCTTCCGCAAATTCTTTCAGAGATATTTCATCGGGGTTGCCAACATTAACGGGCTGATGATAATCGCTCAATAATAACCGATAAATTCCTTCTACCAAATCATCCACATAACAAAACGATCTGGTCTGGCTTCCGTCGCCAAAAACAGTCAGATCCTCACCGCGCAAAGCCTGTCCGATAAAAGCCGGCAAAGCACGGCCATCATTCAAGCGCATGCGCGGACCATAAGTATTAAAGATTCGAATGATTCTTGTTTCCAGCCCATGAAAATTATGATAGGCCATCGTAATCGCTTCCTGAAAACGTTTCGCTTCATCATACACACCACGCGGCCCAACTGGATTTACGTTGCCCCAATACTCTTCATTCTGTGGATGGACCAACGGATCACCATAAATTTCAGAAGTGGATGCAACTAAAATTCTTGCTTTTTTATTTTTTGCTAACCCGAGACAATTGTGCGTTCCAAGCGATCCAACTTTTAAAGTTTGGATCGGGATTTTTAAATAATCAATAGGGCTTGCGGGAGATGCGAAATGAAGAATGTATTTGATTTCGCCAGGCACATGAATGAACTTGCTTATATCATGATGATAGAACTCAAAATGTTCGAGGCTAAAGAGATGTTCAATGTTTTTGAGGTCACCCGTAATCAAGTTGTCCATACCAATTACATGGTAGCCTTCTTTAATAAATCTATCGCACAGGTGTGAACCTAAAAAACCGGCAGCACCTGTTATAAGAACACGTTCTTTGCTCATTAATCTTATTATTTATTGTATGTTCCGTTGGTTGGTATAGCTATTGTTCTGCCAACACTTTCATAATAAAAACCAAGCTCTTTTATGGCTGCAATGTCAAACAAATTGCGACCATCAAAAATAACTTTCGATTTTAGGTTGGTAACGATTTTCAAAAAATTGGGAGTGCGGAATTCATTCCACTCAGTAGCAATGATAAGAGCATCTGCTCCTTTTAGTGCATCATATTGGTTTTCGGCGTATTCAATTTTATCGCCAACAATTGATTTCACATTGTTCATTGCTTCAGGATCAAAAACTATCACACTTGCTCCCTCTTTCAACAATGCATCGATCATATATAAAGCTGGTGCTTCGCGAATATCATCAGTGTTGGGCTTGAAAGCAAGACCCCACAGCGCAAAGCGTTTCCCTTTCAGATCATTATCAAAATATTTTTTTACTTTAGGGATGAGATGCAGCTTTTGTTTTTCGTTCACATTCATCACGGCATTCAATATCTGAAATTCATAATTCACATCTTTCGAAGATTTCACCAATGCCTGCACATCTTTAGGGAAGCACGATCCTCCATATCCAATGCCGGGGAATAAAAATCTTTTCCCAATGCGCTCATCGCTTCCTATGCCCCGGCGAACGAGGTCAACATCTGCACCAAGTCGCTCACACAATTGCGCCACTTCATTCATAAAAGTAATCTTCGCAGCAAGAAATGAATTAGCAGCATATTTTGTTAGCTCGGCTGAGCGCTCATCCATAAAAATAATTGGATTGCCCTGACGCACAAATGGGTTGTATAAATCTTCCATCACCTTTTTTGCTCTTTCAGAAGAAGTGCCGACAACAACACGATCCGGTTTCATAAAATCATCTACGGCTGCACCTTCACGTAAGAACTCAGGATTTGAAACAACATCAAAATCTCCTTTAAAATTATTAGCAACAGCAGCGCGGACTCTCTCCGCAGTCCCCACAGGAACGGTGCTTTTATCAACAATAACTTTATAGTCTTTGATAATTTTGCCGAGATCATCAGCTACGCCGAGTACATATTTCATATCAGCAGAACCATCATCTCCGGGCGGAGTGGGCAATGCCAGAAAGATAAGTTGCGCATCCCTCACACCTTCTTCAAGATTAGTAGTGAAGCGCAAACGTTCTTCTTTTAAATTTCTGAGAAATAATTTTGAAAGACCGGGTTCGTAAATAGTTATCTCTCCATTAGAAAGCTTTTCAATCTTCCTCACATCAATGTCCACACAGGTCACGTCATTTCCAGTCTCTGCAAAACAAGTACTTGTTACCAATCCAACATAGCCGGTACCTACAACTGCAATTTTCATGTTATGTTATTTAATAAAAAAGGGTCACTGATTAATAAATTCGAGAACGGACGAAGTGATAAATTTCAATTGCTCTTCATCAAGTTCGGTATGCATCGGCAAGGAAATCACTCTTTCGGTGAGCCAATCGGTGGCAGGCAAATTAAAAGATGAGCCTCCGAAATTAGCAAACATCTGCTGACGATGAGCTGGCACGGGATAATAAATCATGGAAGGGATATTTTTCGTTGCCAAAAATTCATTCAGCTTGTCCCTATCCACATTTTCAAGGATCAAAGTGTATTGATGAAATACGTGCTTACTATATTTTGCTCTATATGGAACCGCTATTTTTGGATGATTAGCAAATGCATTGTCGTAATAATCTGCCGCCTTTCTTCTCGCATCTATATATTCATCCAATTTTTTCAACTTTATTTTCAACACAGCGGCTTGCATTGTGTCCAATCTGCTGTTACAGCCCACCATTTCATGGTAATAGCGCTTTTGCTGACCATGATTGGCAATCATTTTTAACTTCGCTGCTAACGAATCATCATCTGTGAATATTGCACCACCATCACCATAACAGCCTAAATTCTTCGACGGAAAAAATGAAGTTGTGCCAATTGTTCCTATTGTGCCTGTTTTTTTCTTTGTCCCATCACTGAAAGTATAATCAGATCCTATCGCTTGGGCGTTGTCTTCTATTACGAAAAGATTATGTTTTCGCGCAATCTTCATGATTTCTTCCATGTTTGAAGATTGCCCATATAAATGAACCGGAACAATGGCTTTTGTTTTTGAAGTAATCGCCTTTTCAATAGCAGCAGGATCAATACAGAAAGTATTTTTATCAACCTCCACAAAAATAGGTTTTAACCTAAGCAATGCCACCACCTCGGTTGTTGCAACATAAGTGAAAGAAGGAGTAATTACTTCATCGCCCGGCTCAAGCCCTAAAGCCATCATAGCGATCTGAAGAGCATCTGTTCCATTAGCGCAGGGGATAACGTGTTTGGATCCAAGATATGCGGCTAAATTACTAGCAAATTCGGCAACTGGTTTGCCATTGATAAAAGCAGTGCTGTCGAGCACATCGTGAATTGCAGCATCAACTTCGGTCTTTATTTCCTGATACTGCAACTTCAGATTAACCATTTGAATAGGCCTCATAATTCTTTTTTAAGCGGGCACAAACCTACTGTAAAAAACTCGTTTAACCAATGCCTTAAAGCATGTGGCTCAAACTTGAAGAATGGTTTTATCTTTATCAATATTTATAAGAAATGGGAATTATTTTCTACAATATTTTTTTGCTGCTATATAGAATCGGAGCCCGTTTAATAAGCCCATGGAACACAAAAGCACAACGTTGGTTGGCTGGTAGAAAAGGCATTTTTGAAAAGATAAAATCGTCAGGGATATCCAATCAATCGCATGTAATATGGATGCATTGCGCTTCGCTTGGAGAATTTGAACAAGGCAAACCAGTTTTAGAACGAATAAAAAATGAATATCCCACTCACAAAATAGTGCTCACTTTTTTTTCTCCTTCTGGTTATGATGCGAAGAAAGATTATAAGGGCGCTGATTATATTTTTTATCTGCCTTTCGATTCAAGAGGCAATGCAAAAGCATTCATCAACATCATTAAACCAAAATTGGTGCTTTGGGTGAAGTATGAATATTGGTTTTATTATTTGGATGAATTAAAAAAACAGAACATCCCAACATTATTAATATCTGGCATTTTTAGGGAAGATCAGATTTTTTTTAAATGGTACGGTAGCCTTCACCGTTATATGCTGCAATGCTTTCAATATTTTTTTGTTCAAACGGAAGAAGCAAAAAAACTGCTTGGCACAATTGGTTTTTCAAACAACGTGGGCATAAGTGGCGATACACGTTTCGATCGCG
>CAIYPC010000280.1 GCA_903927975.1 uncultured Bacteroidota bacterium
CAAAATTAGCGAAATTAGACCATTTACGAATTACGATTTTGGAATTACGATTTTGGGAAATTTAATGTCCGTTGTACCATGTCCTTTGCGCCAATTAGTTTGACCAAAAAAAAGCGCCATTTTCATAGCGCTTAAGTCATTTGCAAGGATTGAATATTTGCTTTATGCCTCTATATGAAGCGCTTCTTTCTTTGCGGTTAATTCAGTTTTGGTTTCACGGACATCCGGATTATCGATGCAGCAATCTACAGGGCAAACAGCAGCACACTGTGGTTCCTCATGAAAGCCAACACACTCCGTACATTTATCCGATACGATATAATATACTTCATCAGAAACGGGACGCTGACGCTTGGCGGCATCTACATCTACTCCGCTGATTTTCACGCTTCCACGCAGGGAAGTTCCATCCTCGAATGCCCATTCAGCACCGGGTTCATAAATTGCATTATTCGGGCATTCTGGTTCGCAGGCGCCGCAATTAATGCATTCATCAGTTATCATTATTGCCATTGTGACAAATATTAGTTTAAATTGTTGAATTTTGCCGCAAAGATAAGCAATATAGCAATCATATTTTAACAATCTTAACTATGAATTTAGACCGGGCAATACATGCCTTTTCGTCACTTGGAGAACTGATAACCAGTGAATTGAATAACAAAACTAATGAGGGCATCATTAGCAAAGCCTGCCAGGAAAATCCATGGTTCAATGAACATGCATGTACTCAGGCTCTCAGCAGTATAGCTCATCATTTGTTGAATAAAGAAAAATTAATGGCCTGGACCGAAGCGTATGAGTTTCCCGCGAGGCCTTTGCCCCAAACCGTTGCCATTGTGATGGCGGGAAATATCCCTTTAGTTGGTTGGCATGACCTTATGTGTGTGTTGATTAGCGGACATACTGCACAGGTTAAACTTTCTTCCAAAGATGAAGTGCTTCCCAAATATCTGATCGAAAAACTGATCGAAATTGAGCCCTCCCTGAAAGAGAATATCCATGTGGTTGAGATGCTGAGAGATTTTGACGCGGTCATAGCTACTGGAAGTACTAATACGACACGATATTTTGAATATTATTTTGGAAAATACCCCCATATTATTCGCAAGGGTAGGGTGTCGGTCGGGGTATTGGCGGGTACTGAAAGCCATCACCAGATGTATCTTTTGGGCAAGGATATCTTTTCGTATTTCGGTTTGGGATGCCGAAGTGTAAGCAAAATTTATGTTCCCCGTGGATATGATTTCATTCCACTGCTGGATGCGTTTGCGCCCTTCAGTGCGGAAGTGGATTTCAATAAATACGATAACAACTATACCTACCAGAAGAGCATTATGCTGATCAATAAAGTGCCTCATCTGGATACCGGATTTTTATTGATTCGCGAAGACAAAAATCTTGCTTCGGCGGTTTCGGTATTGCATTATGAATTTTATGATAATGATGCCGCATTGAAATCTGAACTCGATACATTGAAAGATTCCATCCAGTGCATAGTGGGCGATGTGGACAAAGGCATCGCCAATGTAGCCTTCGGACAATCACAATCCCCGGAATTATGGGACTACGCAGATGGGGTTGATACAATGAAATTTTTGCTTAGTCTCTGACCACCCCGCCCTAAAGGGCACCCCTCCTAAAAACAGGAGGGGAAATTTAAAAATCTTCGATTTTTTGAGCTTCACCCCCGGCGGCGTGATATTATTGTATTTTCTCCTAACTCCTTCGAAGAGGTGTCGGGGCTGAGGTCCTACCCAAACGTAACCGCTTCACGTAATATCTTCACAACCGCTGTGGCCATTTTATTGTCTGTATCCAATATCGGGTTAACTTCAGTTACTTCCAATGCCTTGCAATTGGGCATATTGGTGAATGCCTTTAGGAGTTTCTTGGCTTGGTCCAGCGTAAGGCCGCCCGGTACAGGGGTGCCTGTACCTACGGAAACCGATGGGTCCATACTATCCACATCAAAGCTGATATAGATGC
>CAIYPC010000281.1 GCA_903927975.1 uncultured Bacteroidota bacterium
AGCATCGTTGTGTCACTCACTTGTACGGCAACAATTCTATTGGGCGCCTCACAAATTCGACATTTCGAAAATTTCAAATCAGCGAGCCGCATTCCATAGAAACGTTTTGTGCTTTTCGTCTCGGTTTGTGGGAACATGAACCATACCGTAAGTAATCTCAGAGTATAAAATGCCCGAGACTTTGCAAATTTTGTTTTGATAGTTAAATTTAAAAACGAATTTAGTATGGTCATTAAGCTTCGGGCAAATTTTTTTATTTGCCTTACTACTCTTGCATTAAACAAAGATTATGAAAAAAAGAAAAAAGGATTTAATATATGGAATTTTATTTGTGGTGGCTTTCATATCATATATCACTTATGCATTAATGGCTAGACATAATCTTGAAAAAAATCACAAGCTTACGATCGGAATTCCATATGATTGCTCTTCAAATGGCAGAGGGAATGCAGGAAGATTAAATATTGAATTTACTTTCAAGATAGATGGGAAACAATACAAGTCAACGACTGCGTTGCTGACGAGCGAATTATCCGAAAGTGATTGTCGGGATTATTTTATAGGCAAAGAACTGCCAGCGGTATATTTGCCTTCAAATCCTTCAAATTCGCTATTATTAATTAGGCCAAAAGATTTTGCTCGGTTTGGTTATTTATTTCCTGACAGTTTGAAGTGGGTACTAAAATATATTAAGAAATAGTTTCTTAAACTAACAGTCACGTGTAACTGGGAATTCGTTAGCGTTCAATAGAATTCCTATCGTACAACTGAGTGATCCCGCAATGCTGCGGGACAGGCAACAACGATGCTTAGATAGTAGCAATTGGCCGGGAACAAAAAAACTTTTAACCATCAGCTGAGAAGTATTAATACTAGTAACATCCCGGTTCTCCAATCTCGTATCCCGAATCCTGCACCTCCTCAAATCCCAACAATCCAAAAAATCCCTGTTCAGACATCTTTCATTATATTTATTCTTCAAACCAAACTAACATGAGGGATTTTAACCGACGTTCTTTTCTTAACACAATTGGCACTATATCAGCATCGGGTTTTTTGGCGTCACTCACGCAGCCTGCATGGAGCCGCAATTTGCACAAGGCATTATCAAACGCTGAAAGCCGCGACCCGCGTGAGCTTGCGGATGATGAAGATTTCTGGTATTATGTACAGGAATCTTTCTCTTGTTCACCAAGTATTATCAACTTAAACAATGGTGGCATCTCACCTGCACCGAAAATTGTGCAGGATGCTATGAAGCGTTACTACGATATTACCAACGAAGCGCCGAGCTATTATATGTGGCGCATCATTGATCAAGGGCGTGAACCGCTTCGTAAAAATTTAGCACGCATTGCTGGTTGTTCGCCAGAAGAAATTGCAATGAACCGCAATGCGTCTGAAGCATTGGAGACAGTAATTTTCGGTCTTGATTTGAAACCTGGTGATGAAGTGGTGCTCACCAAGCAAGATTATCCAAACATGATTAACGCATGGAAACAGCGTGAAATGCGCGATGGTATAAAATTGGTTTGGATTAATCTCGATCTGCCAAGTGAAGACAATGAATATTTGCTGAATAAATATGTGAGCGCATTTACTTCAAAAACAAAAGTGGTGCATGTTACACATATTATAAATTGGAACGGACAAATTCTTCCTGTAAGAAAAATTGCCGATGCAGCTCATGCAAGAGGAATTGATGTGCTGGTTGATGGCGCTCATAGTTTTGCGCATTTTCAATTCACGATGCCAGAACTTGGCTGCGATTATTTCGGGAGCAGCCTTCACAAATGGCTCACTGCGAGCATTGGCACAGGAATGCTTTTTGTGAAGAAAGAAAAGATTAAAAATCTGTACCCATTATTTGGCACAGGCGAACCGAAAAGCGATGATGTAAGAAAATTTGAGAGCCTTGGCACTCGCCCATTTTTTATTGAGCAGGCAACTGGAAAAGCAATTGAATTTTATGATATGATTGGCGGTCAGCGTAAGGAACAAAGATTATTATATCTGAAGAATTATTGGATGAGCAAAGTGAAGGATATACCCAAAGTAAAAATCGGTACATCACTCAAAGCTGGTTTCGGTTGTGCTATAGGGTTAGTAAGTGTTGAAGGAAAGAAACCTGCAGAGCTCGAAGCTTTCCTTTTTGATAAATATAAAATTCATTGCGTTGGCATTGAGTGGGAAAATATTCATGGCGTGCGAATAACACCGAACGTTTATACCACAACAAAAAATTTAGATCTGCTGGTTGAAGGAATTGAAAAGTTTGCTAAGACGGCTTGACGGGTTGTGAGTTGTGAGTTGTGAGTTGTGAGTTGTGAGTTGTGAGTTGTGAGTTGTGAGTTGTGAGTGGATGTTGGGAAATTGCAAGTTGCACCGAAATCTTTAACTTGGGTAATTATTATTTATAAAATTGGCAAATGCATGATTAGAACATTTAAAATATTAGCTAGTTTGGTTTTCTCAACGACTCACTCACTACTCACTACTCACCATTGACGAATTGACAATCACTCAAAACTTAACTCGCAAAATAAGTCTGCTTCAAGCTTCCTCTATCAACATGATTGATATGGTTGGCATCGGTCCATTTGTGGTAATGCCATTGGTGATGAAAACGATGGGCAGCCATTTGTTTTTATGGGCGTGGATTTTTGGCGCCGTTTCATCATTGGTTGATGGTATGATCTGGAGCGAGCTCGGCACTTCTTATCCGCTTGCCGGCGGCAGCTATAATTTTTTGAAAGAAGCTTACGGAAAGAAAGGCGGCAGGTTAATGTCGTTTTTATTTGTTTGGCAAACCTGTTTGCAAGCCCCGCTGGTAGTGGCTTCTGGTGCAATTGGGTTTTCACAATATTTCTGTTATTTAGTCCCACTCACAATCATTGAAAAGAAATTAGTATCGGGCGCGATTGTTTTATTGATAATCTTTTTACTTTATCGCCGCATTGAAACGATAGGAAAAATTTCTGTTTTTTTATGGGCTGGTGTTATCATTACTATCTTGTGGATTATCATTAGCGGGTTTTCACACAAAACGATTGCATATAGTTTTTTGCCTTCAGGCGATGATTCATTTTTCAGTCTTGCATTTGTTGCACTGATGGGAAAAGCATCTGTCAGCACAATTTATAGTTATCTTGGTTATTATAATGTTTGCCATTTAGGTGGCGATATAAAAGATCCGCAACGAAATATTCCGCGAAGCATTTTCATTTCCATTTTCGGCGTAGCCATTTTGTACTTGTGCATGAACGTTAGTATCGTTGGTGTTATTCCATGGCAACAAGCAATGAATTCAGATTTTATCGTGAGCACTTTCATGGAAAAAATATATGGCACAAAAGCGGCGATGATTGCAACATTGCTGGTATTGTGGATTGCGTTTGCTTCTTTGTTTGCAGTATTGCTTGGCTATTCAAGAGTGCCTTATGCGGCGGCTGCCGATGGAAGATTTTTTCCTGAATTTGCAAAGCTTCATCCAACAAAAAAGTTTCCCTACATATCATTATTATTCATTGGCGGACTTGGTTTTGTTTTTAGTTTGTTGTTTAAATTGAAAGATGTTATCAGCGCAATTCTAGCGATGCGCATACTCGTACAATTTGTTGCACAAGCAATAGGAGTGGTGCAGCTAAGAAAAAGAAATGGAGCAAAAAATCTTCCCTTCAAAATGTGGCTATATCCATTGCCCGTAATTCTTTCAATTGCAACATGGCTGTTTGTTTTTTACTCAACGGGCAGGGTTGCGCTGCTCGGTCTTCTTTTAATAGCAATAGGAATTATAGTTTTTTATTTCACAAAAGATTTGTGGGGAGAGAAGTCGGGAAAGTCCGAAAGTTAGTAAAGTCGGAAAGAATAAAACCCGACAAAGCTTTCACTTCATCGGGTTATAACCCTGATATACTTTTATTTTTTGTGTTACTGTTTTTGTATTGTCAAAGGCGATATTATTATGCCGGATGTATTATCCCAACTAAATGTGCAACTCGTTTCTGTAACAGTTAAAGTGCCGCTATATGGATTGCCATTTAAAGCAATGGTTATGTTATGAATCCCATTGGTCAATTGTGCAAACGATAGCCAACCTGTTGCAGGCGTTGCTGCGCTGGTGGAACCGCCGCAAGGATATTCTGTTACGGCGCCGAATCCAAAAACATAGACGCCATCAGAGCTATCTGTAATTTGAGGAAAGCCAAGGCTTGGATAATTGCTGCCATAAGTTTGTTGTGTATGAGCTAATAAAACCAAGCCTGTATCGGAATATGAAATAGGAGTGAGCGTAATCTGATCGCCGGAATTTATACTCACTTGCTCAATTGCATTGCACGATGCAACCGAATCAGTATATACGCTATCTGTAACGATAACAGGCGATGAACTGCTGTCGTAAGGCGTTGATGCCATCGAATCAAGATAATAATTTGCGGTGATGGTGTAGTTGCCGGAGTTTGAAAACAACATCACAGATTTGTTGCCCGATGAAGATATCCAAGTGCTGGCAGAAACTGGATTTACTGACCACTTCACGAATGCACTTGATTGCGATACGTTTGCCGTAACAACAAGCGGTTGCCCTTTTTTTACGCTTGAATTAGACAAGCTTAATGTTGTTTTAGTGGTTCCGCTGCTGCTGTTATTTTTGCTGCATGATATTCCAAAAGCCACAAGAAGGCAAGATAAAAGGCAGATGCCCATCACATTTTTCATAAACTATTTTTTGTTTCTGACATTCATATACGCTGTAGCGTTGCACAAGGGTTGGGAGAAATTAAAAAATATTTTTGCCGCCGTTGTTGGTCGGCGACCAACAACAAAATTTTGCTCACTAACAATTAAATTTTTTTTATGAACCAAGCTAAGGATTACTATTGAGCATCGTTGCGTCGCACTCTTGTACTGATTGTAATTCTATTGAGCTTAAGTTTCATTAACGGCGAGCGTAAGATGTCGACACCCTTTTCCAAAGTTCAAAACTTTGGAAAAGTTCCAGCTCACAATAATGTTGATTAGCTGGGTACAAAAAAATATTCCAGAACAATTCTTATTCATCATTTCCGTTATTTTTGTTTGATACTAAACCCTGAATGAATGTCTTTACCTGTGGGAAAATTAATTGCTATTGGCGGCGCTGAAGATAAGGGCTCTGGCGAAAATGGCAATGCGCACCAAGGCAACCTGAATTTTTTTGAGCTTGGAATTTTGCGCCGCATCGTTGAAGAAGCGGGCGGACCGCTTTCGCACATTGAGGTCATCACAACTGCATCAACCATTCCTTACGAAGTGGGCAATAATTATCTGGATGCATTTGGAAAAATTGGCTGCACAAATATTGGTGTGATGCATATCCGCAATCGCGAAGATGCGATGAAAGAAGAATATGTTGAAAGAGCCCGTGTTTGTAATACTGTAATGTTTAGTGGTGGTAATCAATTGCGGTTGAGCGCAACATTTGGGGGCACTAAATTTTTAGACATCCTTCACAAAAGATATAAGCAAGAAAATTTCTTGATTGCAGGAACATCGGCAGGCGCAATGGCAATGAGCAACACCATGATTTATGAGGGCAACGCAACACGTGCGCATTTAAAGGGCGAAGTGAAAATAACGAAAGGACTAAGTTTTGTTGACACTGTTATTATTGATTCTCATTTTGAAAAGCGCGGAAGGTTTAATCGTTTAGCACAGGCTGTGGCAACGAATCCATCGTGCATTGGAATTGGTTTGGGTGAAGACACGGGCATGCTGATAACAGAAGGAGATAAGATGGAAGCGATTGGAAGTGGGCTAGTGATTATTATTGACGGGCATCATATACTTCATTCCAATATTGCAGATATACCAGATGGAAATCCAATCAGCATCGAAAACTTAAAAGTGCATTTTTGTGAGAAAGGCAATGGCTATATTATAAGCGATAGAAAATTTTTGATGGAAGCGAGGAAGGGCGCTGTTGTTCGTAAACAAGTAGATGTTGAATGAGTGGCAAGTAATAAGTTGTAAGTATGTTTGCGAAGAAATTATTCACCATTCACGATTGACCATTCACCACTAACATGCAACGGAGAAAATTTATACAGAACACATCACTTGCTTCAGCAGGCTTTTTTATTAATAGAAATTCCTTCAATCTTTCGCAAGATTTCCCAGTGGTGCGAGTTGCAGAATCGCAGCGAAAATTTAAAAGTGTTGCTGTTGAAATGGCTATCAACACCATTAAAAAGAACACCGGCAATAAAGAAATCGCGTGGTTGTTTGAAAATTGTTTCCCCAACACATTAGATACAACGGTTGATTTTGAGATCATCAACGGCAAACCTGATACTTATGTAATAACAGGTGACATAGATGCCATGTGGCTCCGCGATAGCAGCGCACAGGTTTGGCCATATCTTTCTTTGATCAAAGAAGATAAAAATTTAAAGCAATTGATTGAAGGGGTAATTCGCCGACAGACGAAATGCATTTTAAAAGATCCTTATGCAAATACATTTTATAAAGATGAAAATAAGGTCAGTGAGTGGAAGGCAACAGACGTAACTGATATGAAACCGGGCATTCATGAGCGCAAGTGGGAAATCGATAGTTTATGTTATCCGATAAGATTGGCTTACGGTTATTGGAAAGAAACTGGTGATACTTCACCTTTCGATAAAGATTGGATAGAAGCAATGAACCTTGTTGTGAAAACATTTAGGGAACAACAGCGCAGGGACGGAGAAGGTCCATATACATTTCAACGAAAAACAGATTGGGCAACAGATGGCGTGCCAATGAGTGGTTATGGTTATCCGACAAAAAAAGTTGGGTTGATCCATTCCATGTTCAGGCCAAGCGATGATGCAACTATTTTTCCTTTTTTGATTCCATCGAATTGTTTTGCAACCGTTGCTTTGAATGATTTGGGCGAGATAGCAAAGGCGATTGGAGATAGTAACTTGCTAAAAAAATCAATATCACTTCGGGAAGAAATTTTGGAAGCATTAAATAATTATGCAACGATAGCTCATCCAGAATATGGGCAAATTTTCGTGTATGAAACCAATGGGTTTGGCAGTCATAATTTAATGGACGATGCAAATGTTCCGAGCTTGCTTTCATTGCCTTATCTGAAGTTCATTGATGCAAATGAAACTGTTTATCAGAACACGCGCAGTTATGTTCTTTCAGAGAATAATCCATTTTTCTTCAAAGGCAAAGCAGGAGAGGGAATTGGCGGTCCTCATGCTGGTATTAATATGATCTGGCCATTGAGCATCACGATGCGTGGATTAACAAGCAATGAGGATAAAGAAATAAAGTTTTGTTTGGAGATGCTGCGCAAAAGCAATGCTGGAACTGGTTTCATGCACGAATCTTTTAATAAAGACGATGCTTCAAATTTTACACGCAAATGGTTTGCATGGGCAAACACTTTATTCGGGGAGTTTGTGATGAAAGTGTATCGGGAAAGAAAGCATTTGCTGAGCTAGTGGTGAGATGATGGATGATAGATGGTAGTTGGTCGAATTCTGAGGCAAATTCAAAATTAAGTTCGAACATCGACCATCTATCATCAACCAACGATGCTACACTCCTTTCACCAGATAATAATTCTTCTTTCCTTTTTGCACCAGCAAATATTTTTGATGTAGCAATAATGAGTTATCAACTGGCAATTGTAAATTATCAACTTTCTTTCTGTTAATGCTCACGCCGCCATTCTGGATCATTTTTCTTGCTTCACCTTTGCTTGGAAAAATATTTGTCTCCGCGAGAAAACTAACGACATCGATCCCTGTATTTATTTTTTCTAAAGAAAATTCTGATTGAACAACACCATCTAAATTTTTCAGATCTTCTTCGCTCAATGATTCAATCGAAGCAGATTGATTAGCAAATAATTTTTCAGTTGTTAGCAAAGCATTTTTATATTCTTCTTCACCATGAACAAAAGTGGTAATCTCTTTTGCAAGCATTTTCTGCAGTTCACGTGCAGCAAGATTTTCGTGGTGTTTGCTGATTAATGAATCAATTTCATCTTTGGTTAAAAAAGTAAAAATTTTGATCCATTTTTCTGCATCAGCATCGCTTGCGTTCAGCCAAAATTGATAGAATTGATAAGGCGAAGTCTTTTCTTTATCGAGCCAGATATTTCCTTTTTCAGTTTTGCCAAATTTGCCACCATCAGCTTTTGTTATTAAAGGGCAAGTAAATGCAAAAGCTTCTCCGCCAGCTTTGCGTCGAATCAATTCCGTTCCTGTCGTGATATTCCCCCACTGATCACTGCCGCCCATTTGCAGTTTGCAATTTTTATTTTGATAGAGCCAATAAAAATCATATCCCTGCACCAATTGATAAGTAAATTCAGTGAAGCTCATTCCTGTTTCTCCATCCAATCTTTTTTTCACACTGTCTTTTGACATCATGTAATTCACAGTGATATGTTTGCCCACATCGCGAATGAAATGAAGGAAACTGATTTCTTTGAACCAATCATAATTGTTGGCTATTTCTGCGGCATTTTGTTTTGATGGGTCAAAGTCCAAATATTTTTCAAGCTGCTTTTTTACACCAGCAAGATTTCTGTTCAATGTTTCTTCATCCAGCAAATTTCTTTCTTCGCTTTTCCCGCTCGGGTCGCCAACCATGCCGGTTGCACCGCCAACAAGAGCAATCGGTTTGTGTCCTGCTTTTTGCAGATGCACCAATAATAAAATCGGCACAAGGCTTCCAATATGAAGGCTTTCGGCTGTTGGGTCAAAGCCAATATATCCGGAAGTTGTTTCTTTCAGTAATTGTTCCGATGTTCCCGGCATAATATCCTGAATCATGCCTCTCCATTGTAATTCTTCTATCAAGTTCATAAATAATCTTTCAGCCTGTTTTTGGCAAAAGTAATGGAATATAGATAGTTAAAAACATGCAATAATCTGACTGGAAGAACGTTAGCTTAAAGTTAAATCAGGCCGCAATGTTAATGGGACTTTATGCGTATTAACTATTGATGGGTTGGTTTTAGAAAATTTCGCGAATGTTAATGATGGTGAAAAGAATGGATAGAGGATTAACTTTCAGGAATTACAAGCTTATGATTTAATTGACTTTTACCTTGAAGAAGAGCGAACTAAAGTAAACCGGATGAAAAAATTTTATTCCCTTTTAACCCTAATGAGCGTAGTGCTGTGCTTTGGCGCATCTGCACAATTCACGCAATATTCAAATGAGTTTTTAAATATCGGGGCCGGAGCAAGAGGCATGTCGATGGGAAATGCGCAGGCTGCATCAGTGACTGACGGCACCGCCGGATATTGGAATCCTGCTGCATTAACACATGTCAATGACATGCCCCAGCTTAACCTGATGCACGCAGAATATTTCGCCGGCATTGGTAAATATGATTATGCAAATCTTACGCTTCCTTTAAAAGATAAAAAAAGAGTTTTGGGAATCTCCTTGCTGCGTTTTGCTGTAGATGATATCCCCAACACTGTGTTTCTTGTTCAGCCCGATGGTAGCATCAACTTCAGCAATATCACTACTTTTTCTTCTGCTGATTATGCATTACTCCTTTCTTTAGCGCAACAAATTAAAACAAGCCCAAATAAAAATATTAGCCTTGGCATCAATGCGAAAATTATTCATCGCACTGCCGGTGATTTTGCTACTTCATGGGGATTTGGTTTTGATGCAGCCGCATTGATAGAAGGCAAGCATGGAAAATTGGGCATTGTTGCGAAAGATGTTACTACCACATTCAACGCATGGAGCTACAGCATCAATGAACAGGTACGCGAAGTTTTTTATGTAACGCAGAATGACATACCCAGCAAATCAACTGAGCTTACTGCCCCACAATTAGTAGTTGGATATTCTTATAATTTTAAATTGAACAGAAAAATAAACCTTCTTGCAGAAGCTGATATTGATGTGACTTTTGATGGCAAGCGAGATGAAGTGATAAGCACTAATCCCGTGAGCATTGACCCAAGGCTTGGTTTGGAGCTATCGTATGCAAATGTTTTTTTTGTGCGTGCAGGAATCAATAATTTTCAACAGGCATTAGATGATAAGGATACAACCAATCACAAAAAAATATGGATATATCAGCCAAGCATTGGCGCAGGTTTTAAAATTGGTGATGTGCAGATCGATTATGCTTTCACAAATCTTGCTAATCAATCAAATCCTTTATACACGCATGTTTTTTCATTGAGGGTTGATTTGAGAAAGAAAACAAAAAAGAAATAATAATCCTGAATCAGTATAGACAATGAAACGGAACGCTATGAAGAAAATTTTTACGATGCTGCTATTGCTTGCTGCTTTTAAGCTTCAGGCACAGGTGTACAATAACGAATGGATTGACTATAACAAAACCTATTATAAATTTAAAGTAGGGGCTGATGGCCTTTATCGCATTTCTCAATCAGTACTTGCGGGCGCAGGACTTGGTTCTGTTCAGGCTCAAAATTTTCAGCTTTTTAGAAACGGCCAGGAAGTTCCGATTTATACATCTGTGGCGAGCGGTTCAATGGGGGCAAACGATTATATTGAATTTTGGGGATGGAAGAATGATGGTAGCCCAGATAAGCCGCTTTATTTTAATCCTGCTTATCAGCATACAACCAAATGGAGCCTTGAAACAGATACTGTAGCATATTTTTTGACAGTAAATACTACTTCACCAACATTTCATTTTAATAATGCAACGAACGATACAAGTGGCAATATTTTGCCTGCAGAACCTTATTTTATGTATAAAGCGGGAACTGCTTACAAGCAATATATCAATCCTGGGTATGCGCAAATAGTTGGTGAATATATCTTCTCTTCATCCTACGATCTGGGTGAATTTTGGGGAACCACTTTCATTTATCCTCCAGCATCGGGAGTGACTACTGGGGGTAATCCTGATCTTCAAAATAATTTGAACGTTTATACAGGAGGTCCTGCTACTGCAACCTTTCGGTTTGGAGCTGTTGGGTGCGCAGACAATCCGAGAGATTTCCAAGTCTCTATTAATAACACGGTGATAGCGGATTCGACCATGAATAGTTTTAATGATTTGAGGATGTCCGTAAATATTCCCCTTAGTCTGATAAGCTCTGGATCGGCAAATGTTTTTTTTCAGGATAATTGTGCCGCAAGCTCTATTGATAGAACTGTTGTGTCTTTTTATGAGCTTACTTATCCGCGCCAATTTAATTTTAATAATCAACCCAATTTTTTCTTTGAGCTTCCTGCAAAACCTGCTGGCTTTTATTTAAACATAACTAATTTTAGTGCAGGTGCAGGCGCCCCTGTTTTGTATGACTTATCGAATGGTGCCAGATATTCAGCGATTGTAGGAGCTGGCACGCTATATTTTTTATTGCCAGGCTCTTCTTCTTCAAGAAAACTTGTTTTGGTAAGTGAGGATCCAACGAATGTCAGCAATGTAGCTTCTTTAACGACAAAGAATTTTGTCAATTTTGCCAATAGCGGCAATCAGGGAAATTATTTGATTGTTAGCAACCCATTACTATATTCAGACGGTCAGGGGCACAACCCGATTAATGATTATAAAGCGTATCGCAGTTCTGCTGCAGGCGGTGGCTTCAATGCCATTTCGGTTGATATTAATGAGCTTGTTGACCAGTTCGCATTTGGAATAAAAAAACACCCTTTGTCTATTAAGAATTTTCTTGCTTATGCGAGAACTAAATTCGCAGTAAAGCCACAATATGTTTTCCTTATTGGTCATGGCGTAACTTATGATCAATATAATTATAATCAAAGTGATCCCAATTCTGAGATACTAAATCTAGTTCCGACATTTGGTTATCCTGCATCTGATAATAAGCTTGCCGCGGCAGATGTTACGCAAGCAGTACCTCTCTTCCCAATTGGAAGATTGTCTGTTGTGAATGGCACAGAAATAGAATCGTATCTCCAAAAAATGAAGGAATACGAACAAGTTCAGCAAACAGCTCCAAATACAATTGCGGGAAGAGGCTGGATGAAAAATGTGGTTCACGTTACAGGTGCTAGTGATCCTTATCTTGGCGAAGTTCTCTGCAACTACATGAACAATTACCAACAAATAATTCAGGATACTTTATTTGGCGGAGATGTTTCAACATTTTGTAAGGCAACGCCAACAAATGTGGACGCGATTGCTGACGCACAGATAACCCAAATATTTGCAACAGGATTTAGCATTTTAAATTATTTTGGCCACTCATCTTCTTCAACTCTTGAGTATAATTTGAACGACCCGACAACTTATAATAATCAGGGTAAATATCCTGTGTTTTTTGTAAACGGGTGTGATGCGGGAAACTTTTTTGGCTATGATGTTGGGCGTGTTCTCAGTAGCAGCAAATCATTATCTGAGACTTATGTCTTAGCCCCTGAGAGAGGCTCAATAGCATTTGTAGCAAGCACATCATTTGGAATCGTGAATTATTTAAATATCCTGATAAATGGATTATATGGTTTCATTGCGAATCAGGACTATGGAAAATCATTAGGCATAACTCAGGTTGACGCATTGCAAAATCTGGTAAATGCTGCCCCAGGCGATTTTTATGCACGGTTACACGCGGAAGAAATGACATTACATGGTGATCCCGCTCTTAAAATTAATGCAGAAACATTGCCCGATTATGCTGTTGAAGCTCCTGGTGTGGTGATTACTCCTTCCTTTATTTCAGTGGCAGATACCAACTTTATTATAAATGCTCATTATGTTAATCTTGGCAGATCTGTTCCTGATTCAATAACGGTTTTGGTGACCAGGCAATATCCTGATGGAACAAGCACGACATTGATCAGGAAAAGAATACGCGGCATTCAGTCTATAGATTCTTTGTTGTTATCTGTTCCGATTGTAGCAGCAAGAGATAAAGGGCAGAACTATATTACAATAACTGTAAACGCTGATAATAATGTTGCTGAGGTAACAACTGCAAATAATTCTGTAAAAATCGGTGTGTATATATATGTGGATGAAGCCAGGCCCGTTTTCCCGTATGACTATGCAATTGTAACTACGGCAAACCAAAAACTATTCGCATCTACAGCAGATCCTTTTGCCCCGCCAATGCAATACGTAATGGAAATCGATACAACTGAACAATTTAATTCTTCATCAAAGATATCAAAAACACTTAGTTCATCAGGCGGGCTTTTGCAATTCGATCCAGGAATTTCTTATCACGATAGCACAGTATATTATTGGAGAGTTTCAATAGTTCCGACTCAGGGAAACCTATATCATTGGGATCTTTCTTCTTTTGTTTATTTAAGCAATAGCACAAGTGGATTTAATCAATCGCATTATTATCAGCATCGTGAATCGACTAGTCAAAGAATGACAATGGATTCTGCAAGCAGGCTCTGGACTTTTACAAATATCAACAACACTTTAGATGCTCATAATGGCATATACCCAACGGCTGCTAGTCAGGCTACCGATTTTCTCATTGCAATCAATGGAAATACAGATTCAATTGCAAGTGTTTGCGGAGTTGGTGGATTAATATTCAACGTTTTTGATCCGCTCACTTTTGCGCCATGGTATAACAATGCAAACGCCCCTGGTCCAGGTCAATATGGGAGCGATAATGTTTGCGGTTATACCAGAAGATTCAATTTTCAATTTAATGTTCTCGATACCAATAAAAGAAGACTTATTGTTCAATTCATGGACATGTTGCCCGATGGTGCTTTTGTAGTAGTAAGGAACATTACTGGCAATGATCCTTCAAGCTCAACCTATGCGTCCACATGGGCAGGAGATACCTCTTACCTTGGTTCTGGCAATTCGATGTACAATCGTTTATTGCAACAAGGGTTTACAGGCATTGATTCGTTTAACAGACCAAGGTCATGGATATTTACCTATCAAAAAAATAGACAATCCACTTTTCAGCCAGAGTTTGTTTTTAGTGATGGTATTTATGATAGAATTGAGTTGACAAATAGCAATTATATAACTAAAGACACACTAGGAACAGTAACTTCTCCCAAGTTTGGTCCAGCTAAAAAATGGCAGCAGCTTCATTTTAGAGGGAAAAGTCTAGAATCGCCTTCTACTGACTCAGTTAATATCCAGATTATTGGAGTTGACACGCTTGGGAACACAACGCCACTTAATACTATCGGTCTCACCAATCCGGACTATGATATTTCTTCAATCAGTGCAACTCAATTTCCTTATTTGCAATTAATGATGACCACAAAAGATCATGTGCATGTAACGCCTTGGCAATTGCAATACTGGAGACTGAATTATTTGCCCGTTCCGGAAGGAGCTCTTGCTCCTAATATTTATTTCACTTCTAAGGATACTTTGGCGCTTGGCGAAAAACTTGAATTTGGAGTAGCATTCAAAAATATAAGTGCTGCAGCATTTGATAGCATGCGCATCAATATGACAATATTGGATCATAATAATGTTACACACGTTATACAATTACCTAGGAAAAGACCGATAATAAGTGGCGATACTTTGATTGTATCCTATGAAATTGAAACACAGAATTACCCAGGGCTCAATACAATTTTTGTTGATGTGAACCCTGCAAATGATCAGCCAGAGCAGTTCCATTTTAATAACTTCATGTACAAGAATTTCTATGTAAAAAATGACAAAACAAATCCGGTGCTTGATGTTACATTTGATGGGGTTCATATATTGAACCAAGATATTGTTTCTGCAAAGCCTCACGTTCTCATTAAGCTCACAGATGAATCGAAATATTTCTTGCTTACTGATACCTCCCTTGCAAAAGTGCAGGTGCGATATCCGGATGGCTCATTGCATAATTATAGTTTTAATACGGACACACTTCGGTTCACGCCCGCAACATCAGGTACTAATAACTCTGCAACGATAGATTTTTATCCGACCTTTATGCAACAAGTAAATCCGGAAGGAGATCAATATACTTTGATTGTAACTGGTAAGGATGCAAGTGGCAACGTTGCTGGAGCTATTCAGTATCAGATATCGTTTACGATTATTAGCAAGGCAATGATTTCGAATATGCTCAACTATCCAAATCCATTCACCACTTCAACTGCTTTTGTGTTCACGATAACAGGAAGCCAGGTGCCGCAGAATATCAAAATTCAAATAATGACCATCACAGGAAAGATTGTAAAAGAAATAACAGAAGATGAATTAGGTCCTTTGCATGTTGGTCGAAATATAACCGACTATAAATGGAATGGCACAGATATGTATGGGCAAAAGCTTGCGATTGGGGTTTATTTATATCACGTGGTAACAAACCTGAATGGGGCATCGCTTGAAAAATACAAATCAGCATCGGATAACACTGATCAATACTTCACGAAAGGATATGGAAAAATGTATCTGATGAGGTAAGGAAAAATATTTTTGCAAAGAAGAATTACAATTGAAAGGCTGTCAAAGGACAGCCTTTTATATTTTGAAGTTGTTAAACCTATTTCTTTTGATTTGCCATTTTTCTCACAAAACCCATGCTGATTATAATTATATAAGGAGAAATGCTCAAATAAAAACGATTGTGCCAATCATCACAAGTAAGCATTACCGTTAGCCATATTATTAATATCAATGAAATAAGGTAGAAGAATTTGAAAGACAAATTTTTTGCCAGATAGGGCAATGAAACGATAGCGATTATATGAATCAAATAAAAATAACCAATCAAATAAATGTTGTGCCATTTGCTGTAATAACTTCTGTAAAGTCCAAAAAAAGCAATTGTCTTTAGCCATGCAAGCCTAAAAAATTGGATTGGATTATGAGTGATGTAATAGAAAATCCCTAAAATAGAATTACCGTTATCTGTTGTTTTGATAGAAATAGAGTGTGGAATAGAAGGCAACCCGCAAATAATATCTTCATCTCTGAATGGTAGCATGAAATCAAATTCACCACCGCTACCCATGGCTTTATTAATAATAAAGAAAAACAATAAACCGAACGATGCGAGAATGCTTGTTTTTTTGATCATGCTTGCTTTGCGGAAATAAATGAAGAACAAATAGAAAAAAGCAGGTGGAATAAAAAGCAAACCAGTCGGTCTTGTTATTGATACAACCGATAATAGCACAATAACAATAATTATTTTTTTCAGTGAAATTTTTTCAATACAAATAATATAGCAGCTGAGTATTAATGTTAGGCTATAGAAAAGAGATTCTGTTTGCAAAAATGTATTGAACTCCTGATATGGTTGATTGAATAATAAAATGATTGTTCCTATTAAAGCAACTAAAGTTGAATTGAAAACCGATAGCAATGTTTTCCAAAAGTAAAAGGTAGCGATGAGATTAAAGGCGAGCT
>CAIYPC010000282.1 GCA_903927975.1 uncultured Bacteroidota bacterium
GGTACTTTTATTTGGGGCTTATTTATGTTTCACTTTTAAGCCAAGGAAAGATTCTGGTATTTAATTGCCCATTGAAATACAAGAAAATTTTCGCAACTACTAATTATCAATTACAATCGACACAGTCGTTCCTACATTCACATGGCTCTCGACAGAAAGCGATAAGCCGTGGATCCTGATGAGTTCAGCTATCATAATGTAGCCCAAACCTGTGCTCAACTTATGCGTTGTGGTGATGGCGTGAATATTGCCTTTTATTATTTCATTCATTGCATGCAAGGTGTCTTCGCTCATGCCGTTGCCAGTGTCTTTTATCTTCAATATTGTTTTTGTTTCTGAATCAGTTTCTCCCAGATAAATACTAATCTCACCTGTGTTGGAATATTTAATGGCATTAGAGATAAGGTTGTTGATTATGGTGTTGAAAATATTAGAATCAATTTCTATAAACTTTGATCGGTTGACGTTGTTTGTTATTATAATATTTTTCCCTCTCGCAATTGGAACAAAAATTTCGCACACTTCATTAATGAGGCTGTACAGGTTAATCAATTTTTTATTTACAGTCGCTCTTTTATTATTGTATTTCATCCAGTTTATGATGCTCAGCGAGCCGGACATAATCCTCTCTGATGTGGATTGAATGTCATTCAAAACCTCTATCGCCTTTTCAGGATCTTTCTCAAGTCCCTTTGCAAGCATTCCGGAAAGAAAGCTGATATGCCTGAGCGGCGTTATCATATCATGCGAAATAATGTTAATGAGCAGCTCTTTCACCTCCACTGCTTTTGATAGCTCGGAAGTTTGTTCATTAACCCGATTCCTCAAAATCTCTCGCTGTTTGTTTATCCTGCGCGTTTGCAACTGTATGGAAAACAAAATCAGACTGGTCAACGCTACTATCATCAAAAAGATAAACCATATCTGTTCGTAAATATGCTCATCCCTGTAAATGATTAGTTTTTTACAAACATAATCAGTGGTTTTAAAACCAGTGAGTTTGCGGATAAGCAAATGATGATAGCCCGATGATAGGCCAAGCAATGTTATTCTTTGAGAACCGGGCACAACCATTTTTTTCCAGCTTGAATCATCGAGACTATATTCAAGCACTAAATTTTTTGGCTCACCGAAATGCGGCACGCTCAAATCAATAAAAAGAAATTTATAGTTTGAAGCTAAATGAATGCTGTCTGATTGAAGAAGGTTTATTTCTCTGTCATCAACAGAAATTTTTTCTATTGAAATGGGCACATTCAACAATCTCACATTTAAATTTTCTGGTTTAAAAGTTACGATGCCTCCCATGGAAGGATAGAATATATTGTTATTAGCAAGCACCGCATAAGATGGCGTTCCAGCGCCATTAAATTCAGTATTCGCAATTCCATCTGATGTGCCATAAAAATAAAAGAAAGGAGTTGGACCTTTCTTTAATGCAGCTTCCATAACACTTGATATAGTAGATCTGAATAAGCCCTTATCAGTAGGAACCCAAAGATTCTCTCGCTTATCAATATAAGTGGAATGACAGAAATTAAGTTCAAACTGATCGGCACTCAAAGGCACTCTATAAAAACTATCGTTCTTAAAAACATAGAGACCATTTTTATAAACTGATAACAAAAGTGCTTCTTCGTATTTAGTTACAAACCTCACTTGCTTGCCATTCATTAAAGGAAAAGTATCAATTTTAAAAGGTGATGAAGTATTTAGTTTATATAGGCCATAGTTGTTTGAAATAAGAACTTCATTTTTTGAGAGACGATAAAACATGCGGATGCCAAAAAA
>CAIYPC010000283.1 GCA_903927975.1 uncultured Bacteroidota bacterium
AAGCGCAATGTCAAAAAACCTACAGCACCGACCAGAAAGGATAAAATCATTCAGAAGGGAAACAAAAAGGATATTATCAAACCGAAGAAAAAGACTAAAAAACAAGTCCAGGCCGATTTTGACAAATGGCAAAAAGAAAAAGATTTAAAAACTTGGTTACTGCGTGAACAAATGCGCGACTTATTAGGATGAAAATAAGCTCATGGGAAATGTTTTCCGACAGCCTGATTAGAAACGGAAAATATTTCGAGGTTGAAAAAAGCACCTCCCAAATGAAGTTTAAGACCGAAAGGGGAAACTTTGAATTTATAGGCAGGGGCAAAGGTGCAATACCGATGAATGAATTATATTTTATTGGCATGGTGAAAAAATACACCGATCAATTAGAATTGAATTTTGAAGTCGAGAGGGAAAAAATTAAATATTTCTCTATACCCAAACACAGGGAAAATATATTTTTTAACTGTTTTGAAGTTGATCTAAGCGCAGCCTACTGGAATTTCGCGTATTCTGAGGGCCTTTTAAGCAAAGAATTATTTGAACGAGGTAAAACAGTGTCGAAAAAAACTCGGTTAGCCTCATTGGGAGCTATTGCGAAAGTAACGACACATTTGATTTTTGACGGGAAAAAATGGCTAACACCAAAAATAACCGAAGCACCGAAAGCAAATTATTTCTTTCATGTAGCCAATAGAATAGGTGAGTTAATGCAGATATTAGAAAGTTTAGCCTTTCAGGATTTTATTTTCTTTTGGTGCGATGCGATTTTCGTAAAACCCGAAAGCCTTAGTACTGTCCTCGATTATTTAACCATGAATGATATAGGCTTTAGTTGTTTCTTGGTAGATAGTATAGAGTATAAATTTAATGAGGGCTATATTTCTGTAATGTCTGAGCAATGGCGGGAAAAGAAAAAAGAGAAAACACCTGAGCGGATTTTTTATTTTAAAAAGGACGATAAGGATTTATTTGAAAAAACACATTTGAAAACAAGACATGCCGGAACAGTTGGACGGCCGGACGAAATTATACCATTTTAAAATAACTACATGACAAACCCAAAGGAATTATTTAAAAGGGAATTGAAACCTAATTATAAAAAGCCTACAAAGATCATAGTGCCAAAAGAAGAGAAACCTTTAAATAAATACGAGGTACTTTTAGAGAGCTTTTACACGGGTCTAAGTAGTTCAATAATCGTAGAAACCGAAAGCGAAGCCAAAATGAAAGCCTTTATTAAAAGACAATACAAACATTATAAACGTGTTTGGTTTCGACCCTTTGGCAATAAAAAATATATTTCTATAATTGATAACCATTTTTTATATTCGCCCCATGCAAAATAAAATATCTAGGGCTAGAAAAATAGCCATTATTATTTCACACCTATTTTCAGAGGCCCCAACTTTTGATAAAAGAAAAGGCATTTCTGAATTATATGAATCATTGCCCGATCAAACAAAGAACATTCTAACAAGTTCAACACACAGGGTAATTATTAAAAATGAAATAATCAGGGATAAGAAAACAGCCGTTGAATTAAATATTGATTTTCAATTAGAACACAACCCGCGCTCAAATTCTTTAAATAAACAATTCATGTTATGGAAAAACAAATAAGACCCTCAGAGGTCAGCACCGTATTAACGGGAGTACTTAAGCCGATAAAAACAATTATCGAAGATGCACATAAAAAGGAAGTTGAATTTATGGAGTGGGAAGGGAACTATAATAAGCGGGAACTGACCTACTTTTTCAAATTCAAAGGTGATCGAGAGAGGTACAAAGACGGCCCGAAACTATTTGACAACGATAGTAGCACATTTTCAGAAATGATGCTAGACGGTTTAAAAAAACAATTGCCAGTTAAGGAGGTAGTTGCTTTTATTCTTTTGTTTGATATGCGCACCTTTGAAATATCCAGGACAAGACTTTATTATATGAATAACTCATATCAAAAATCAATTTATGACAGCAAAACATACGGGAAAGAAAAGTAAAAAATTCACGGCATACACAGATGGAAAGCCAACATTTAAAACCCCTAATGTTTCAGGGGTATATTTTATTTTTAATAAGGACGGGAAATTAAAGTATATCGGTTATAGTGCCTCATGCTTGTATAAAGCCCTATATAGGCATTTTCAGTCTTGGAGAGATAAAACCCAGGAACGTTTTACATATCCCAGGGACTACAAAGTAAGGGTTATATTGACCACGCCGACACGCGCCCAGGATTTAGAAAAATATTTAATTATAAAAATGGCACCACCTGACGGACTAATTAAATACAAACGGTACAGCCCGGAAAAAGAGAAACAAATGATTAAGATAATTGAGAACCTGGAAGAGGGCAAAGACGTGGACAATGAAATAATTCCTTTTTAATAATAAATTTTTAAATAAAAAACAATGTCAAAAAAGAAAAAACAAGATGAAAACCCACCTATTCAACCAATCCATAAGGATGTTTTATCTAGCCCTGAGCCTGCTATTTCTGAGCCTGTTATTACTGAGTCCATTGCTGAACCAGTGGTTAAGCCGGAAGATAGCGGAGCTGCAAAAGCAGAGCCCGAACCTATACAACAGGAACCATTGGGAAACGTTACCGAACAATCGGAAAGTACGGAGAAACATATTCTTTCACTATTTTCGGACGAGCCGGAACAAATAGAAAGCGATGATAAGCAAGAGACGCAAACAGGTACGCAAACAGGTACAGGAGCAAAGCAAGAAACGCGCGGCAGGCATCCAAAGGATTGCCAATGTAGTAAATGCTCTGAGAAAAGACGAGCAACAGAGAAGCCAACCGCAAAGCCAGGAAAAAAAGCCGCCAAAGAGCAGTTAGCAGATGATTTAAACCAGTTTACAAACGTAGATAAGCCGATACAAGGCCCGGCAATGGCACAGGCCCCTGCAGTGCCTCAGATTGATATTTCGGCCTTTGTTTCGGGTAGTCTGTTTCTCATGGCCCTGGACTATGGTTTTCCATTTGTGATCAAATTCATCTTTGGAATGTTTGAGCCTAAATACAGCCGCATAAACGAGCGGGGCATGGAGAAGCTAAAACTAACTACCCAGGAGAAAAAAGACCTGGAGCCATCAGCCAATGCGATTGTAGGCTATATATTTAAAGATGCCTCGCCAATGATGGTGTTTTTTATAATGACGGGTATAATGTACACGGGCAAAGTCACGATGTTAGGCGAAAAGGATT
>CAIYPC010000284.1 GCA_903927975.1 uncultured Bacteroidota bacterium
AAAGAGCATTCTGAAGTTTAGAATTTAGATAAACTTTTTGGTTGAAAATGAAATCATGTTCCGCCTTGTCCGGATAACTAAAGCCGTAATAAAATTGAAGATATATTTCTGAATTTTCATCTTGGTATAACTCCTTTGGACTGGTGTGCTGATAATTATATTTATGCGAATCGTTGTCTATATCAAAAGAATCTAGTTTTAAACGATTATATAAACTTGAAAAAAAAGTTTCATTGCAATTTAGATTTACTGAAAGCAAATTGAACAAATCAGTTTCTGGAGTTAAGAAATGCGATGAACTCACAACTACGTAGTCGATTTTGTATTTAGATTCAATAAAATCCGTTCTTCCAAATTCTCCGCCAATTGCATTTACTAAAGTGATGTATTCTTTATTCTGAGTTACACCAACAATTGTATCGATTATTAAATCAAATTTTGCTTTGTGAATATTTGTTGTTTCATAAAAACTTCCAAAAATTTGAAGTTGGATTCCATGGATGCCATCATTTGATAATTCTCCATTGTAGCTTTGATTTGGATTTCCATTGAGCCACCATTTCCCTTTTATCTTTGTGCCATGTTCGAGTTTCATTAAAAAATTTTTGCCCAAATTATCTATTTTTCATTGTAAAAAAGCTTCTACATTTTTTTATACACGCTCAATAGAAAACAAACCGTACTAGTGAGTGACACAACGATGTCGAACCAAGGCTCAAAAGCTGGTATCAAAAAGCTGCGAGCTATTAGCTTCGAGCCATGAGCAGAACAGCCTCACAGCTCATAGCTCGCGGCTCGAAGCTGCCCTAAATTACGCTCTCAAAAGCCTCGAAATTTCCCTATATTTTCTTATCTTTGCAGCCCGTTTAAAAAATCAACGGGTTATATTATGTCAGAAAACAATATTGTTAACTCAAACGCTGAAGCACAGGAACCGACTGCAAGTGCAGAGGTTACAGCGACAACAAATGCACCTGTGGCTGCAGCAGCGGCAACTGAAGTTCCGGTTGTGGCAGCAAAGCCAGTTGAAGAAAGAATCGTGACCGCTCATGACGATTTCGACTGGAGCATTGACAAGCGCAACGTTACTCCTTACACGAAGGAAGAAAAAGAAAAGTATGACAACGTTTACGACAACACATTTGTGACCATCACCGACAGCGAACTGGTGAAGGGCATTGTGGTGGCGCTCACAAAAACGGATGTTGTCATCAACATCGGATTTAAAAGCGATGGTCTTATTTCATTGAACGAATTCCGCGACACGCCAACTTTAAAAACAGGTGATGAAGTGGAAGTGATGGTTGTGGAAAAAGAAGATCGCGAAGGTCATCTTCACCTTAGCCGCAAACAGGCACGCATCACACGTGCATGGGAGCGCATTGTTGAAGTTCACAAAACCGGCGAAGTGGTTACGGGTACTGTTACCAGCAAAACTAAAGGCGGTCTTATTGTGGATGTATTCGGTATGGAAACATTCCTTCCGGGTTCACAAATTGACGTGAAGCCGGTTACTGATTACGATCAGTTCGTTAATAAAACGATGGAATTTAAAGTTGTAAAAATCAACGAAACAATCAAGAACGCGGTTGTATCTCACAAGGCTCTTATTGAAAGCGATATCGAAGCACAACGTGCTGAGATCATGAGCAAGCTCGAGAAAGGGCAAGTGCTTGAAGGTACTATCAAAAATATCACAGACTTCGGTGCGTTTATGGATCTCGGCGGTTTGGATGGTTTGTTATACATCACGGATATTAGCTGGGGACGTATTTCTCATCCGAGCGAAGTGCTGAAACTTGATCAGAAATTGCAAGTGGTGGTGCTTGATTTTGATGATGGCAAAAAACGTATCAGCCTTGGCTTGAAACAATTGACGCCGCATCCTTGGGATGTTCTACCTGAAACAGTGAAAGAAGGCGCAATCATTAAAGGCAAAGTTGTGAACATTGAAGATTACGGCGCATTCCTCGAAGTGATGCCGGGTGTTGAAGGTCTTGTTCACGTGAGTGAAATCACTTGGGCAAACACGCCGATCAATGCAAAAGAATTCTTCAAATTGGGTGATGAGCATCAAGCGAAAGTTGTAACACTTGATAAAGACTCTCGCAAGATGAGCCTTTCTATCAAACAACTGAGCGAAGATCCTTGGAGCACAATTGAAACAAGATTCCCGAAAGACAGCAAGCATACAGGTCTGGTGAAAAACATCACTCCTTATGGTGTGTTCGTTGAACTTTCTCCGGGCATTGGTGGAATGATCCACATCAGCGATCTAAGCTGGTTGAAACGTTTCAATCATCCATCAGAATACACAAAAGTTGGACAGAATATTGAAGTGATTATTCTTGGTATCGATAAAGAAAATCGCAAACTGCAACTTGGTCACAAACAACTCGAAGAAGATCCTTGGAATGCGCTCGAGCAAACATTTGCTATCGGCTCTATCCATGAAGGAACTGTAACACGCAAAGATGATAAAGGTGCGTTGGTACAATTGCCTTATGGTCTCGAAGGATTTGCTCCTAACCGTCATCTGTTCAAAGAAGATGGCAAGCAAATTGGCGCTGATGAAACTGCACAGTTCATGGTGATCGAATTCGATCGCAATGAAAAACGCATCGTGCTTTCAAACACGCGCATTTGGGAACAAGCGAAGGTTGAAGAAAAAGAGGTTGCAAGAAAAGCAGAGAGAACTGAAACAGACAATGCACGCAAAGCAGTTAAGAACATTCAAGCGAAAGTTGAAAAACCAACGCTCGGAGATCTTGGCGCATTAGCAGGCATCAAAGAGAAATTGCAGCAGGAAGAAAAAGGCGGAACGCCAGAAGAACCAAAGCAATAAGATAACAACCTAGGATGTTACAAAGCCTCGCAAATTATTGCGGGGCTTTTTTGTGTTTGGACACAGAGGCCGCGGAGGTTCCAGAGAGCCACAGTGGAAGATGATGGTTGATCGATGGTCGATGATAGACTGAAAAGTTTGGTAAACATGTAATCGTCAAAAAATCTTTGCGCCTTCGGGGCGCTGCGTTATACAAATAGTTTTTGGGGACACAGAGGGACACTGAGGTTACAGAGAGCCACAGTGGAAGATGATGGTTCATCGATGGTCGATGATAGACTGAAAAGTTTGGTAAACATGCAATCGTCAAAAAATCTTTACGCCTTCGCGGCGTTGCGTGATACAAATAGTTTTTTGGGACAAGCATTTGTTCGCTCTTCATCATCGTTGTGTCACTCCCTTGTACGGCAGGAATTCTATTGAGCTGTGGTTTTATTATTGGAATGTTTCTAAAGAATTATGAACTATCGTCTGTTGATTATGAACTTTCTCAGTGGTTCTCTGTAACCTCGGTGGCTCTCTGTGTCGAAAAATTATTTTACCTTCATGCTCAATGAAGCATACCCTTTTAGCAACTATCTTACTTCTTGCCACAAATATTTTGAATGCGCAGACCGTAACAGGATCATGGTACGGAAAAGCAGATGTGGATATGTCAGGTGCCTATAATAACTATCTCACTGAACTTATCATCAAACAAAAAGG
>CAIYPC010000285.1 GCA_903927975.1 uncultured Bacteroidota bacterium
CAGAGAACAATATTTATGATTGCAAAAGCTGTCAGTAATTTATTCGGCGCAATTTTTCTCATTAATGCGGTTCCAACAAAACGACCAACTGTAAATAAAATCAAACTAATGGAAAGTAACTGCGCTGCTTTTCCATTATTGATCCCAACCCCACTCTCCGTGCAATAATTAATAAAGAGAGCCGCAATGCCTACCTGAGCTGCAACATAAAAGAATTGTGCTATTACTCCTGCAACAAAATTGGTGTGTGCAATCAAAGGTTTTAGATTGAGTTCTGTTGAAGAAACAATTTCACTTTCTTTGATTTCTGGCAACGAAATACGAAAAAAGAAACCTGCAATTATCAATACAACTATCCCTATAACAATGTAAACAACCTTTACGCTATCAAGATTTCCTCCTGTCTTTGCTCCACCAAAAAAGACTTCAGAGGCAATAAACGGTCCCAAAAAAGACCCAACTCCATTAAAACATTGGGAAAGATTGAGCCTCGTTTCTGAAGTTTTCGGATCGCCTAAGACTGTTATATAAGGATTGGCTGCCGTTTCAAGGCATGCAAGCCCTGATGCGAGTATAAATAATGCGATTAGAAAAAAATTAAAATCAGCTTTTTCTGCTGCCGGATAAAATAGAAATGCGCCTATTGCATAAAACAATAACCCAACAATAATCCCTTTCTTATAGCCATATTTGTTCATGAACAACCCTGCTGGCAAAGCCATTAGAAAATAAGCACCAAAATATGCTGCCTGTAAAAGTGTTGACCTTTCTGGGGTAACATTTAAAGTTTCCTGAAAATGCTTATTGAGCACATCAAGCAATCCATAGGCAAATCCCCATAAAAAAAATAATGAAGTGACGAGAACAAGTGGGATAAGATATTTATTTTTCGGCATAGCAATCGTTTTAGTAGATTTTCGGGAAATGAAAGTGTTCAATAATTATTGAAAATAAGGAATTCCTGAAATTATAGTAGCAAAAAAATGCTGATAGAAAATATGCTAACGCAGATGTGTAAACGAAAATAGATAAATCACGGATCAATCGCCCCGTCGAGTATATTAATTTTTGAGATGAAGTTCATACAATTTTTTATATATACTTCTGCAGGTATTGATTGTTTAACACAGGGAACATCAATTAATAATCTCGAATTATCAAACGCTTGTCCAAGCTCCATAAATTCAAGATATGGCGCAAGGCCCGCAAGCAAAATGCGTATCGCTCCTGGATCGGTGAATTCTTTATTCCAGTAATCAAGATAAAGACCGTAATTAAAAAGTTCGCTGTCGGGTTTCAATCTACTCTTCGCCCATAATTTTATTTGGGTGAGCAATAATTTATTGGTGAAATGAAAAGGCGGGAGCTCATTAAAATATTCTGCAAGCGAAATGGAAAGCTTGTGTGCTGATGTTGCTCCTTGTTGGCCCGAAGAAATATGATAGACTTTATGATTTCTTTTTGCAAGCAGCAATTCAATAATCGACGTGGCAGCATAATCAACAGGTATCATGTCAAGCATTGCTTGTTCATTCACAGGAATTAACCTCAACTGATTGATGGTTGCAACTGCCCATAAAATAACGGGCGATCTGGGCGTCACATTTCTGCTATCGCCCATTATTATAGAAGGCCTTGCTATCAATATTTTTTCTTGTGGAATGTATTTATCAATCAGCAATTCGCCCTGCATTTTTGTGTAAGTATATCTTACCAAATGCTGCGCGTTCATATTTGGTGACTCTTCTTCACGTACCGATCTGTGGGTAATGTCTGTTCCGCAAATAGTTGCTGTACCAACGTATAAAAAAGTGTGCAGGTGAGGCAATTGTTTTGCCCACAATAATAATTTTTCAAGCCCGGCAATATTCACTTGCTCAAGCATGTCATCATATATCCTGGAAAAAGAAGTGTTGGCAGCAGAATGGATAATAACATCAACATCATCAAGCATTTTATTTGCCTGCAGCGATTGCGTTAAATGAGGATCGAAAAGATTGCCCGTGACAGGGATAACTTTATTGCTGTCCAAATAATCGCCATGAACCGAAAAAACTTTCTTCAATCGTGTGAATGCATCCTGCTCGTTGCCCGGCCTGATGAAACAATAAATTTTATCTACTTCTTTTCTTTTGGAAAGGCTTGCAAGCAATTCTCCACCCAAAAAACCCGTAGAACCCGTGAGAAAAATATTCATAAAAGTTTTTAATCTAAAAGCTCAAGACCAAGTATGCCAAGTATGATGAGCGAAATGGACAAAGCTTTTGCCCATGAAAATGGTTCTTTAAAAAACAGTATGCCAATGATTGCAATTAATGCAGTTCCGGCACTTGCCCAAATTGCATACGCAATGCTCACTTGCATTTTTTCCAACAAAAATACAAGTGCCGCTAAGCTGATGCCATAAAAAACAAACACCAATATAGAAGGCACCAGTTTTGTGAAGCCTTCTGCATATTTCATGCAAATTGTCCCAAGCACTTCAAATAAAATGCCTGTGCCAAGAATTAGCCATTTCATAGTCAAAAAATTGTAAGGTTGTTAATTCTTCAAAGATGCAGTTAGGAGAAGGACGGCAATGTATGAATTTTTTTTATTAGCCACAGCTTCATTCACAAGCAGTTGATTAAAGCTGACTTTCATTAATTACTGAATACGCAGAAAATATTCATTCGTTGCCTTTGTAAAAGTATCTTTGCCCGACAAATTATTGCTCAAAAAATTTCAATGGAACAGAGAAATGAGA
>CAIYPC010000286.1 GCA_903927975.1 uncultured Bacteroidota bacterium
AGCTGAAATGTAGAGCCAGCCTGACCTTCAAGCAAACCGACATTGTTGATTGAATGAAACTGAAAATTTTTTGTTGTCGGTTTTTGTTGGGCAAAACAATTAGCAGAAATAACTGCGATGATAATCGTCCCTAAAAATTTCATTTTATTCATGCCCGAAGTTTAGAGTTTGCTTATTAAATGAATGTTGCTAAGATCAGAATAATCATATTGATAAATGCCATCTTTCGCAACCACAATCGCTAATCCGTTTTCTGCAATCACATCAAATACTTCACTGTCTTTAAGCTGTTTCAACAACTGAAGATTATTTACATCAGCCGCATTATAAACTTTCAATCCATCCGTTCCATCGCAGATAAATAAATTATCTCCATCTTTTGAAAGCCCGATTGGATGCGTGAGCTGATAAGATTTTACCAGAAATGAATTGCTGAGATCCTGAACATTTACAATCTGCAATTCATTATTAAACCCAAGGCATGCACTTGAATCATTAATCGTAATATATGCATAATTATCATCTGCCACTACAGGGTCACAGCCACGCACATGCGTAAATTGCCCAAGCGGGGTTGGATTAGCTGGTGATGCCTGCGCATCATACATATACATGCCATTGTTTGTGCCAACAAATAATTTCCCCTTGAATGGATAAATCGTTTCTACATGCCAGTCAACAGTAAAATTGCTTTTGAAAGCTGGGTTAAATTGACTGCTGATATCGAATGAACTCAACTGACTAGTTGAAACTGTATATAAAAAATTATTAAGAACTGCAAACCTTGACAAAGAGCCGCTAACACCATTGGAGCCAGCATTCGCGCTGCTCGCATTCTGAAATGCAACAGAGCAATTTGCACAGCCCGGCGCATTGTACAATGGATATACGTTCAAGCCAGATGTTGGTACATAATCAACCGTTGTGTCTTTTACTATCCAATCAACTATCACATTAATCGAATCGGAGTTGGTGCTGCCATAAGCTGAATAATAAATACTGTGATCGGGAAAGACATTGGCCTCAAAATTTTTCGCAACAGCGTTTGCAGGATCGGTGATGTCAAAACTAACAAGATCGCTGTAGGCATCTGCATATAAAGCGTTACCTACAATTGCCATGTCTTCATTGCCGGGCACATTAATAAATGCAATATTTTTTGGCTGCGCGGGATTGCTATTGTCAATCACATGAATGCCTTTGTATAATTCGGAGAGGAATATATATTTTCCAACCACTGCAATTTTTCCGGTGTTCACAATGCTCGTTGCAGCCCCACTTTTAATTTGTTCGCGGAATTTTGTAAGCACTTCATAAACTGGTGTACTGATTCGATAAGTGTGGGTCATCTTGTCCTTCATGCAGCTTGTAAAAAAAACTGCAATAAACAAAAAGAACAATACTGATTTAGTTTTGGAAAAGATTCTTTTCATATCTATGTTTTGCAGGTTGACCTTACCACAAAACAAAACGTTGCACGAAAGTTTTATTTTTTATTAAGGATGTAAGAAAATTTAATACCTGCAAAAAAACTATGCTCATCATTGCCAGTACTTTTGTTTAATAATTTTGATAAACCATATTGAAGTTGCGGTCCAATCTGCATTTCATTTTTATGGATATGAAAGCCAACCATCAATGAAGTTGCAGCATTCAATTGTGTTTTGTTAAACAGATCCCTATTTTTATAATAAACATTTTTTATTGTATCGAAATTCAATGCGTTGCTGTTGATTAAATAAGAAACCGATAAACCAGCTTCCCATATCAAAGGGTTCTTTTGACTTTTATTGAGCTGCAAGCCCAACGATAAAGGCAGCTCAAGAAAATGATAGCTATTGATATATTTATTGCTCCCTGAAACATAATATCCATTCACCTGCGATGTGAGGCTGGAATTATTGTAAGAAGAAAAAACATTCGTGCCGCTATCAACAAATTTTCCGATTGTAATATTGGTGGAGTAATAATGATAATTGAGACCCGTTGAAAAAAGCAAACGTTTTGAAATTGATTTGCTGATAGAAACACCAACATCAAAAGAAAAACCTGATTTTATTTCCGAAGGCGATGAATAAGCGGAAGTGGGTCCTCCTGTAACTGGTAAACTTGGTGAGCTGGCTGCATTCACATTAAGAGCCGTGCTAAATAATCCCCGCTTAACACTCGAAATTCCGGGCGCAATATTGAAACCAATTTTCCAATGTGAAGATTTTTTTGAATTTGGATTACTCTTTGCAATTTTCTTATCAGTCGAAGAATCTGACAGAACAGTTTTATTATCAGCAGGAATGTTTTTTTTGTTTTCAGGAACAATAGTTTCAGTCTTATCAACAGAAGAATCCTGAACATTCTTTTTAGCTTCTTTTGTTATGATATTTCCTTCAGTAGAATTTTTGCTGATACCATTCTCCTCATTACTGTTCTTCGATCCGTTTTCAGACAACTCATTTTCTTTTATATCAATATTTCTTTTTCTCTCATCGAATGATTTTGATTTGCTCACTTTCTTTGCAATTGAACTTCCGGTTTTATTATTATGAATAACGATTTTCTTTTTCAAATCATTCAACCCACTCAACTTTTCAACTTTCTTATCAGCTTTCAACCCATTCAACCCTTCAACCCTTTCAACTTTATCATCTTCTTTCGACCCATCCAAATCTCCAACTTTCTTATCCTCTTTCAACTCATTCAACTTTTCAACCTTCTCATCTCCTTTCAACCCATTCAACTCTTCAACTTTCTTTTCATCTTTCAACTCATTCAACCTACTCAACCTTTCAACTTTCTTCTCTCGATTATTTGACAAAAGGTAATAACCTCCGCCGCCCAAAAGCATCAGCCCTAAAAAAAAGAAGAGCCAGAACACAGGCCTGCGGCGCTTTTCCTTTTGGTTGATTTCTTTATCAACGTTTTTCCATACAGCATCTGAAGGAGCAAATTGAAGCTCTTCCATTTTTTTCTGTACCTGTTTTTCAAATTCATTTTCGTGCATAGATGCCCGTTTTATTTTCAATATCTTTTTTTTCAATCCAGCTAATCAGCAGCGCTCTTGCTCTTGCATATTGAGATCTTGATGTGCCTTCATTAATGCCGAGAATACCTCCGATCTCAACATGCGTATAACCTTCAACGGCGTGCAAGTTGAAAATAGTTTGATAGCCAGTTGGCAATTGCCTGATCAACTCAGCCAATTCTTTTGTGCTCAATAATATTTCCGGATTATCGTCAGAAACCGGATGAAGACTGTTATCGAAATATGAAAGATCATATTGATAATTGCGCTGGCTCTTTAAGTAATTGATCGCCGTGTTCACCATAATTTTTCTAACCCATGCGCCCAGTTCTCCCGAACCTTTGAATTGATGAAGGTTTTTAAAAACTTTAATAAAGCCCTCCTGAAGCACATCTTCGGCATCGGTCATCGACTTGGTATAACGATAGCAAACGCCCAGCATCACGCCAGCGAAATGAGCGTAAAGCTCGCGCTGCGCCGCTGTTTCCTTTTTAAGGCAACCGTTCACTAATCTGATATAATCCATTTCCTTCAAGGCTGACAGTTTATTTTTGCAAACCGTTGCATCAACGTTTAATTTTGCGCAAACCTATAAGGTTTCAAAAACCTTATAGGTTTATTTTCAACTATTAAAATGAAACAAAGATTTATAGAAATTTCTTTTTTATGGACCGAGCTAATGAAGTCTATTGGACATCGTTGCGTCGCACTCTTGTACCGCGGTGCAAACATGAGCTTTAGTCTGCAATTCATAAAGCATCTCGCGATTCAATATCCATTATCCAGCAACTCGTATCTTGTATTTTCCATCCCGTATCCCGCATCCAAAAATCTTTTCTCCTAATGAGTAAGCCCATCACCATCCTCGCCATCGAATCTTCTTGCGATGAAACTTCTGCATCGGTCTGTAAAGATGGCGAGATATTATCTAATATAATAGCCACGCAAAAAGTGCATGAGCAATATGGCGGCGTGGTGCCTGAACTTGCATCGCGTGCGCACATACAAAATATTGTACCAACGGTTGATGCCGCTCTAAAAACTGCCAACTGCCAACTGTCAACTATCAACGCCATCGCGTTCACGCAATCTCCAGGACTCATTGGATCGCTTCTAGTCGGCAGCCAATTTGCAAAATCATTATCATTGTCATTAGATGTTCCGTTAATCGCTGTCCATCACATGCAGGCGCATGTGTTGGCAAATTTGATTGGCGAAAAAAAACCATCATTTCCTTTTTTATGCTTGACCGTTAGCGGTGGTCACACACAAATTGTTCTTTGCGAATCGCCATTAAAAATGAAAGTGATCGGTGAAACCATGGATGATGCCGCCGGCGAAGCTTTCGATAAATCTGCGAAATTATTAGGACTGCCATATCCGGGCGGACCATTGATCGATAAATATGCACAAGCCGGAAACCCAAATCGCTTCGCATTTCCAGAGCCACAAATACCAAATCTTGATTTCAGTTTTAGTGGAGTAAAAACTGCTATCTTATATTTTTTGCAAAAAAATGTTACTGACAATCCTGATTTCATCCAACAAAATCTTGCCTACATCTGCGCATCCATTCAGCATCGCATTGTTACTATTTTGCTGAATAAATTAAAAAAAGCGTCAGATCAAACGGGTATCAAAGATATCTGTATCGCAGGTGGTGTTTCAGCCAATTCAGGATTAAGGAAATCATTTTCAGATATGGGTAGCCGTTATAATTGGAATGTGTTCATCCCAAAATTTGAATATTGCACGGATAATGCGGCTATGATTGCCATCACTGCTTATTATAAATATCTGGCAGAAGATTTTGTTTCGCTTAGCGTGAGTGCAAGTGCGAGAGCGGAGTGGGGTTAGGAGTTTCGAGTTCAGAGTCTGGAGTTCTGAGCCATATACCCTTCACCTTAAGACTTCTGCTTAATTTTGATAAATTTGTGTGACAAACATTTATATGCAATGCATACTCGAAGTAAAAGACAATGAAGACAAATTTCTGCTCGAAATGCTGAAGCATTTTCGTTTTGTGAAAACACGTCTGTTATCAAAAGAAAATGTGAGGTTTATTACTGAGCTTCAAGAATCAGTGGAGCAAGTAAAAAAGGCAAAAAAAGGAACACTAAAATTGCAAAAGGCAAAAGATCTGATCAATGAGCTATAACATTCATGGCAAACACATATTTTCAATTCAAACAATTCATCATTCATCAGGATCAATGTGCAATGAAAGTGTGCACTGATTCATGTATTCTCGGCGCATGGTTTGCAGAAAAAATACCATCGTATTCTACGGTTCTTGATATTGGCAGTGGCAGCGGATTATTAATGCTGATGCTCGCACAGAAAAGCAAAGCAGAAATTGTTGGTGTTGAAATTGATTTACCAAGTTGTAAACAATCAAAAGAAAATATTGCAGAAAGCAAATGGCATGAACGATTAAAAGTTTTTCCAGGAGATATTATTACACATTCATTCACTGAAAAATTTGATTTCATTATTGCCAACCCTCCTTTTTTTGAAGACGATTTATTATCACCAAACAAAGAAAAGAATGTTGCGAAACACAGCAGCTTATTAACGCTTCAAGAATTAATAAACACCATTCATCAAAACCTTGATGTTTCAGGATCCTTTGGAATTTTATTGCCTTATCATCGCACAGAATATTTTGAACATCTCGCAACAAAAAACAATTTTTATTTGCTAGAAAAATTATTAGTGCGTCAAACTCCCAAACATAATTTTTTCAGGAGCATCTTACATTTCTCAAGAAATATAGAAACAAAGCCCGATGCTTTTGAACTTACCATTCACAATGAACATGGGAATTTTACAACTGAATTTGCGGAGTTGATGAAGGATTATTATTTGCATTTGTGAAGACAGATAGTGATAAGGGGTAAGTTGTAAGTGGCAAGTTTTGAAAATCTATCACGCAACTTATCACTTACTACTTATCACTTCCCACTTCAGCAGCGTATTCTTTCAAATAATCAAAATGCTCAGTGAGTTTTCCATTCTTTACGATCGTTGCTTTCTCAATAATCGAAGAACTGCCAGTTACTAAATCTTCGAACACATATTTAATTAACTGTTCGCCAAAATATCGCGAAGCATCACGCGGCAATTCATTGGGAAGATTGCCAACGCTCATCACGTCAATGGAATTTTGCAGATAGGGCAATGTTTTTTGTCTGGTCAATTTGTCAACACCATATATCGGCGTTTCAATGGTTGCATCGCCAAGGTTGCATGGAATGGAGCCGCCTTTGTCATCAGTGATATCTGCAATAGTTTTTATATTGAAATCTTCTGCAGCAAAATCTTCCCACTCAAATAATCGCGGAAGATCATTATCCCAATAAATGCCATTCATTAAAATATCCGTGACTTTTGTATATGGAAGAAACTTACTTTTATAATCTTGTGGGTTGTTATGAAAATCCTCACGGTTATATGTACCTGAAATTTTATGCTCGTATAAATTAGCACCTTTCAATTGAACAAAAACAGGATAAGAAAATGTTCTGTCAAGATATTCATCCGGTTCCACTTCTATCATTCCCATCAGGTTCATTATCTCCAGCACTCCGTGCGCCACTCTTCCAGAGCCTGTCGCCGCTATTTTTATATTGGGCACTTTCATCCCAAAATAAGTATGGATCAATTGCCGAAAACTGTTTTGAATATAAACACGCTGCAAATTATATTTTCCCGTGCGCTGCCCGTAAGCCATCATTCCATTGTGTGCACCAACGATGCCAGCAAAAAAACCAAATCCTAAAATGCGTTGTCCATCCTCATGTTCCAAACATTCATAATCTATCAGCGTTATTTTTTTCTGCAACATATTTTGCAACATTTCCCTGTTATGCGGCTGCATCTTTTTTGTGTGGGAAAAAATAAGATAAGTCTTGTTAGCTATCAATTCATTAATCGGAACTTCTTTAATGCCGAATAAGATATCAGCATCGTTCACATCACCCTTCACTTCAACCCCTGCCATCCGATATTCTTTATCGGAAAAACAGCGATGAGGCGAAGATTGAACAATCACTTTCACTTCTTTTGAATTCTTGTGTATCCATTTGCATTGAGCTGGCGTGAGCGCAACACGGTTATCAGCCGGAACTTTTCCTTCTTTGATCAATCCAATCGTTATCATAGCTTTTGTTTGGCGCGGCAAGTTAATGTTATGTCGGGAAAGTCCGAAAGACCAAAAGTCGGGAAGACCGGGAGTAAGAAAGAAGACAAGGATTTATTATGCGAAACTAAGAATGGAGGGAAGAGAAAAAGATCATTTACATTTTTGGACAAGACTTTTCAATTGCGTAATATTGCACCCCGCTTTATAGCTCTTTTGTTTAATGAAATGCCCAGATGGCGGAATTGG
>CAIYPC010000287.1 GCA_903927975.1 uncultured Bacteroidota bacterium
GTGCTCACCAAATACTTCTCTCAATGTGTCAGCGATTTCTCCAAGTGTGCAATTATTTTCCACTGCTTCAATTACGGTTGGCATAATGTTTTCATTGCCCGATGCTTTATCATTTAATGTCTGCAATAGCTGATCACATTTTGCATGGTTCCTTTGATGTTTGATATGCGCCAATTTTTCCATTTGTGTTTTCCTTATGGAATCATCAATTTTAAAACCTTGGATTGTATTTGATTCTTCATTCTGAAATTTGTTCACCCCAACAATTATTTTTTCTCCTGTTTCTATTTTTTGTTGATAACGATATGCGCTTTTTGCAATTTCATCCTGAATAAAACCTTGCTCTATTGCATTTACGCTTCCACCCATCGCATCAATTTTTTCAATCAATTTCCATGCTTCTGTTTCCACTTCCTCAGTCAGTGCTTCAATAAAATAACTTCCCGCAAGCGGATCAACGGTATCAGTTATTCCGCTTTCAAAAGCCAGCACTTGTTGGGTACGTAATGCAATTCTTGCTGCTTCTTCTGTTGGCAAACTCAAAGCTTCATCATAACCATTTGTATGTAAAGATTGTGTTCCCCCTAAAACAGCAGCCAGCGATTGAACTGTAATACGGGAAATATTATTCAATGGTTGCTGTGCGGTTAATGTGCTCCCACCAGTTTGTGTGTGAAAGCGGAGCATCATTGCTTTCTCGTCTGTCGCTCCCATTTCTTTCATCATCTTTGCCCACATTCTTCTTGCTGCACGAAACTTGGCAATCTCTTCAAACAAATTATTATGTGCATTAAAAAAGAACGAAAGCCTTTTGCCAAAAATATTTATATCAAGCCCCTTTTCTATTGCTGCTTTCACGTATGCCTTACCGTTACTTAGTGTGAATGCAATTTCCTGAACTGCCGTGCTGCCTGCTTCGCGAATGTGATAGCCTGAAATAGAAATAGTATTCCATTTAGGCAATTCTTTGCTGCACCATTCAAAAATATCTGTGACGATGCGCATGGAAGGTTTGGGCGGATAGATATAAGTGCCTCTCGCAGCATATTCTTTTAAAATATCATTCTGCACTGTGCCTGTTATTTTTTTCAGATCGGCGCCTTGTTGTTTTGCGGCAGCAACATAAAATGCTAGCAATATAAAAGCGGTTGCGTTGATGGTCATGGAAGTAGAAACTTCTTCCAATTTAATTCCATTAAAAAGCGTTTGTACATCAGAGAGAGAATCAATCGCAACACCAACTTTCCCAACTTCGCCCTCTGAAAGTGGATGATCGCTGTCGTAGCCAATTTGTGTTGGAAGATCAAATGCAACACTCAATCCATTCACTCCATGTGCTAATAAATAATGATAACGTTTATTGCTTTCTTCAGCAGTGCTGAAGCCTGCATATTGACGCATTGTCCAAAGCTTGCCGCGATACATATCGGGTTGAATGCCGCGAGTGAAAGGAAATTCGCCGGGGAGATCAATGGTCGATGGTGGATGGTCGATAGCGGTATAAAGCTGTTTTATTTCAATGCCCGAGTCAGTGTATATTTTTTTTTCATTCATTTCAAGAAGATAAATTTTCGGAAGGCGACCATCGTTCATCGGTCATCAAACAACGATTTCTATTTCATCAACTTCTTCGCTTCAAAACTCAGCGCTTCTGAAACAACATTGTGTAAAGAAACTTTTGGGTTCTGTCCGGTCAGTTCGAGCAGGCTTTTGTTCAGATCCAATCCTGTTGCATTCTCAGGCAAAAAGGAAGCAACCTGATTAACGATGAGCAAGTTTTGTTCTTTGAGATTTTTTACTGCATCCCATGCTTCGGGCGTCACATAAATTTGTTGCGTGATGTTATGTTCAAACTCTTGTCTGATGGATTGCGTGAGCAATGATTGCATTTCTCTTGAGCTCAATCCTGGTTGATTTACTCGTGTGATGAGATTGGGAATGGCAATACGATCTGTTAATAGAATCAATCTTTCATAAGCCTGTAATTGCAATTGCTTTGTTGCAACGGGCATTGTTTTATTTGCTGATGGAGCTTCATTTTCTTTTGCTTCTTTTCTTTGTTTCCATAATAAATAAGCAAGCGTGCCTGCGATCAGAACAGCAATCGCAATGCTCCAGAACATTTCAGTATTTGAAAGCATAATGTTTTTTTAGGTTGTCAAAAATACAGAATTGAATTGTGAATTTGGGGTTGATGGTTCATAGATGATAGTTCATAGTTTTTTGCGGAAATTCCATCTATCTAAAAACCGCAAGGTTCTGCTATGAACCATGAACTATCATCTATGAACTATTTCTTACTTTTGCATTAATAAATCAAGTATGGAAACATTAATAGCAACTCCCGTCACTTTTACAGTAAATGCAATCAAAGAAATAAAAAGATTGATGGGTGAAGATGGTTTTGACAAATCAACTCATCTAAGAGTGGGAGCGAAGGGCGGCGGATGCACGGGGCTTTCTTATATTTTAGGGTTTGATAAAAAAGAAGCTGTCGATGAAGAATATGAATTTGAGGGTTTGCCTTTTATTATGAACAAATCTCATGGAATATATTTAATGGGAATGCAGATTGATTGGCAAGATGGCTTGAATGCAAGAGGCTTTTCTTTTAAAAACCCAAACGCTTCAAAAACTTGCGGCTGCGGAACCTCGTTTGCTGTTTAAATTTTTATAATAGGACACAGCGGCCACCGGAGAATAAGCAGAACCACAGAATTGCCTGCAATAGCTAAATGAACTTCATACAATTAATAAAATATTGGCAAGACAAAAGCGAACAGCTTTATAGATATTCTATTGCATCTATTGACAAAAAAAATTTAACTAACGACACAATAGAATTTCTAACAATTTGTGGTTTGCCATTGAGTGCTGCTCCTTTTTTATCATTCGAAGAAATACAAGAAGATAAGTTAATGACACCAACCCAAGTTTTTAAAATTAAATTTGAAGGGCTCGAAAACTATTTGGTATTTGGTTATAATGGCAGTGGTGACACAGTTTGCATTGACACAAAAGACAATGATGCAATAGTTTACTTAAATCATGACAACTATTTTGAACGGGTTTATATTAACAAAAGCATTTTGCAATTTGCTCTTTGCTTGACAAAGTACAAGGACTTCATGACTTCAATAGTTGACATTTCATCAACAGGAATGGAGAGGCGAAAATTTAATAACAGCGAATATATCCAATTAAAAAATGAGCTTGCAACTATTGACAACTCATGTTTAAATGACAAAACATTTTGGAAAATCGAGTTGGGCTGTTTGCTTGAGGAAAGGGATAATGTCTGATAATCTACGGCAAGCTTCGGGCGTAATGCGAAATATATCAAGCACTCGTAACACCTACCTTGCATTCCTAATTATCACATTAGCTCATTATCCTTTCAAATCCTTCTCGCTCATATTATCTCCATATTTCGCATCAAATTTTCTGTATGCTCTTCCAAAAATTAATGGGAACACGAGCAATGAAAATATCATAGCACACAAAATTCCTCCAATAACAACTCTTGCTAACGGTCTTGAGCTTTCTGAACCAATTCCATGAGAAACTGCTGCCGGTAACAATCCGATAGCGGCCATGAATGCAGTCATCATCACTGGTCTCACACGCGCTTCCACACCTTCTCGTATTGCACGATATAAAACATTTTTTCTTCCTTTTACCTTTTCCAAATTTTCTTTGAAGACGGTTATCAATAACACGCCGAATAAAATACATATACCAAACAACGCAATGAAACCAATGCCCGCAGAAATACTGAAATTAGTTCCGGTAACAAACAATGCAACAATGCCACCAACAATCGCAAATGGAACATTAATAAAAACAAGACCTGCATCTTTTAAATTTCCGAACATCACAAAAAGCAAAAGGAAAATGAGCAGCAGACTTATCGGCACAACTTGGGCTAATCTTTTAGTTGCGCGTTGTTGATTTTCAAAATCACCCTGCCAGATCATTGTATAACCTTTTTTCAACGAAACAGCTTTGTCAACTTTATCCTGTGCTTCGGCAATTGCACTTCCCATATCTCTACCACGCACAGAAAATTTCACGGCAGAATATCTTTCATTATCATCTCTAAAAATAAGGCAAGGTCCCGTTTTAGTTGTGATGTCTGCAATTTCTCTAATAGGAACTTTCGATCCGCTTTCTGTTGGCACCATCAGGTTGCCAATATCTTCATCGGTCTTCCTGTATTCTTCAGGAAAGCGAAGACGTATGTCAAATTTTCTGATGCCTTCATATAATGTAGATGCAGCTTTGCCACCAATGGCCATTTCAATAACTGCATTTGCATCAGCAGTTGCAACTCCATAGAGCGCCATCTTCTGTTGATTCAGATCGATATCCATTTCGGGCTGGCCAATATTTCTTATCACGCCAAGGTCTTCAATGCCTGCAACTGTTTTCAAAGCATTATATACTTCGGTGGATTTTCCTTCCATATAATTCAGAGAGTCGCCAAATATTTTTACGCAGATTGATCCTTTAACACCTGAAACAGCTTCTTCAATATTATCAGTAATGGGTTGTGAGAAATTCAATTGTGCTCCTGGGATTACTGAAAGTTTTTCATTCATCTTATCGACCAACTGATCTTTGGTGAGGTGAGACTTCCAATCATCTTCAGGATATAACATCACATCAAATTCATTATTATAAAAACCAGCAACATCGGTTCCATCGTCAGGTCTTCCAGTTTGTGAGATAATGTTTTTTACCTCGGGAAAATTCATCAACGTGCTTGTTACTTGTTTTGATACTTCCACAGATTTATCAAGAGAAATACTATAAGGCAACTGCACCCTTAGCCATATTGATCCTTCATCCAGTTCTGGCAAAAACTCACTTCCAATAAATTTGAAAGAAAATAATCCAACAATAATTATAGCAAATGAAACAATCACCGTGGTGACTTTATTACGATAAGTAAAAGCAAAACCATTCGTCATGGCGCGAACAAGAAAATTGACAATGGGATTATGTTTTTCTTTTACATTTTTATTTAAGAGCAAATGGATGAGCACAGGCACTAACGTGAGTGTTGTGAGCAATGCGCCTAGTAATGCAAAGCCAAGTGTGTAGGCCAAAGGTGAAAACATTTTGCCTTCCACTTTTTCAAAAGAGAATATTGGTAACAATGCTGCGATGATGATCAGTTTCGCAAAGAAAATGGCTTTGCCAAGTTCTGCTCCGTGTTTTTTTATCAGCCCCATCTTCGCGACTTTATTAAATCGCTCCATTCCCATTTCATGGGATTTTTGATCAAGCACAACAAAGATTCCTTCCACCATCACCACGGCACCGTCAATGATAATACCAAAATCGATCGCTCCCAACGAAAGAAGATTTGCCGACATTCCCATCAGTCGAAGACAAATAAAAGAGAATAATAGTGAAAGCGGTATCACAATGGAAACAATCAACGTGGTGCGCCAATTGAACATGAAAAGAGAAACGATAATCGTAACGAAAATAATTCCTTCGATCATGTTATGAAGCACGGTGTGCGTTGCAAAATGTATCAGGTCCTCACGATCATAAAAAGAAACAACTTTTGTATCAGCAGGAAGAACAGAGCTATTCAGTTTTTCAATTTTTGATTTTAATGCTGCAATTACTTTGCTCGGGTTCTCGCCTTTTCTCATTACCACAATTCCTTCCACTACATCAAAATCATTTGCGATAGTTCTTTTGCCAGATGAATCAACAATTGCATCAGCACGACTTACCAAGCCAAGTCTTGGAAGATTTGAAATGCTTACATCGGCAACATTTTTAATAAGTATTGGAACGCCATTTATGTTTTGAACGATAATGTTTTTTATTTCATTGATATCATTCAGTAAACCTACACCACGAACAACGTAAGCCTGATTATTTTTTATGATGATATCGCCACCAATGTTGATATTGCTTTTTTGAACTGCAGAAAAAACATCCAATGCAGAAATGCCAAGGTTCGCAATTTTGCCCGGATCAACTTTTATCTCATAAGTTTTTGTCATTCCTCCGAAACTCACCAAATCGGCAACGCCTGGCACAGCTCTGATCTGTCTGTCAACAACCCAATCCTGAATTGTTTTCAGTTCTCTTGAATTTCTAAAACTACTTTTTAATGTATAGCGGAAAATTTCTCCTGTTGGTCCAGTAGGAGGTTGCACAGAAGGCGATACGTTTTGTGGAAGGTCAGCATCGCCCAATAAATTATTAACCTGCAGTCGTGCATCGTTGTTGTTTACTTCGTCTTCAAAAACAAGCTTTATATATGAAAGACCAAAAATACTTGTGGAACGCAAACTAATTTTTCTCTGCACGGGATTAAGGGCGATTTCGATTGGTATGGTAACAAATTTTTCGATTTCCTCCGCGCTACGGCCTGGCCATTGTGTGATGATGGTGACTTCCGTATTTGTCACATCGGGAAATGCTTCAATGGGCATCGTTTTGAAAGTGATGACGCCCGTGACCAGCAATATAAGGGTAGCAAATAAAATAAAATACCTGTTCTTGAGAGAGAAGGATAGAACGCCTTTGATCAGTTTGTTCATTTATTGTTTTTTTGGCCTTTCGTTTGTTTCAAAATTCAATCCGCAATTTATAATAAGATTTTTTGCAATTTTCAGCAAAGTATCACAAAAGGTATTTTGCAAGCATATTTATTACATGTTGCAAAATTTTACA
>CAIYPC010000288.1 GCA_903927975.1 uncultured Bacteroidota bacterium
AGCACCTTATACTTATTCATTGGATGGAATTAATTTTCAATCGGGAAATATATTTAGCGGATTAGCACCTGGCACATACACTGTTGCTGTGCTTGATGGAAGTGGTAATTATGGATATGCAACAAATGTGATCGTTAATAGTACATGCATAACCGCGAATGCAATTACAATAAACGCAACATGTGGCATGAATAATGGAAGCATTATTGCATCAGCATCAAATGGAATTGCGCCTTATCAATTTTCGATTGATGGAATCAATTTTCAATCGAATGATACTTTCTCCAATCTCGCACAAGGAAATTATTTGCTCACAGCAAAAGATGCAGATGGAAACCTTTATGACACAAACACAACGATTAATAATATACCATCACCTCAAATATCAGCAAATTCTTTTGCTGCGGTATGCGCAGCTAATAATGGAAAAATTGTAGCAAGCGTTCAAGGTGGAACATCGCCATTTCAATACTCAATTAATAATACTTCTTTTCAGGATAGTGGCATATTCAATAATCTCATTGCAGGAAATTATATTGCAATAGTAAAAGATTCCAATGGCTGTACCGCTTCTGTTAATGTGAATGTTCCGATTAACAATAATGCAAAAGTTTTTGCTGGAAATGATACAGCAATTGTCGTCAACCAAAATTTTCAGCTACATGCAATAGATGTGAACAATATTGGCTTTACACAATACACGTGGTCGCCATCTTCAGGATTAAACAATCCCAATGTTCAAAATCCAATAGCAAATATTAGCGAAGATATCACATACACAGTGGTAGCTTCAACTGATAATGGATGCCAAGGGAGAGACAGCATATCCATCAAAATTTTTTCTTTATCAGAAATTTTTGTTCCTTCTGCATTCACGCCAAATACAGATGGACACAATGATATATTAAAAGCAATTCCAGTTGGCATCAAAGATTTTAAATATTTCGCGGTTTATAATCGCAATGGGAGACAAATATTTTATACTTCAAATGCTTCATTTGGCTGGGATGGAAAAATTAATGGCGTGATGCAAGGCACAGGAGTTTTTGTATGGATGGCGTCAGGCGTAGATTTTGGTGGACATATTATTTTAAGAAAGGGAACTGTTACGTTGATAAGATAAATCTTCACGAAGCTATTTTATAATCAAAAAAACTTGTACATCTAAGCAAACCGACCATCTCCCATCTAACATCTTACATCTTTTTTTTGAATGACCATGTAATAAAAAACTCCGCAACAATTTCTCCCGCTTCATTCACGCCAACAGATTTTGCTTTTATCGTTTGTGCCTCGCCGTTAGCAATAGCGTTTTCAATAGTTTGTTGAATTACTAATCCATCATTGCATGTGAATGTAGTGATGCCAATTGCTTTCTTAAAATAGTTAGCTTCTAAATTGATAACCAGCATTGAAACGGCTGGCGTTCTTTTAAAAACATGCATCAGTCCTAATGTTCCAGTGCTCATTTCCGCCGCCATTGCCAAACAGGCAAAATAAGTGGAGCGAAATGGGTTTTGTGAGAACCATTTATATGGAACAGTTACAACGCATTTCTCTTCATCAATATCTTTTATCCGAACACCTGAAAAAAATGCGCTTGGCAGTTTTAAAAATAAAAACATCCTGAACTTAACAGGATGTTTCATGAGTTTTATGAAGGAAGATGTGTTTGAGTCCATATTAGTTTCCA
>CAIYPC010000289.1 GCA_903927975.1 uncultured Bacteroidota bacterium
CAATGGAATAAATGTGGGGGGCAAAGTAACATTTTTTTTCTCAAAAAAATTTTTCATCATTTTATTCCTTTTTAATAATACATCCAATGCCATTTCGCGCCATCTATTTTATTCCATTCAATTGTTGGCGCAGGCATTTTTAAAAGCTTATTGAATTTGAGAAGCGTGTTTGCAAAATCTGAGGTCTTATCAATCCTATATAAATCGGTATCAAAAGAAAAATAAAATTGCCGGTAACGTTTGAATTCCGGGATCTGCAAACCATTTATTTCTTTGGGATTTTCTCTAGCGCCAATCATCCCATCTGCACCATATCCAACCGAAGTATTCAGCCATTTTGGAAAATCGCTTTTTAATGAAAGGAATGAACCAATGTTGAACGATAGCCAATAAGTCTGACCATTATAATCTTTCAACAAACGCTCTTTAAAATTTTTCCCAAGTTCCTGCGGATAATATTTTGCGAACATCGTATAATGATAAGAAAACTTCAGGCTGATGCGTTGTTCGTTCCACATCCATTCTTGTCCTTGAAACAATAAGCAGCCGGAAAGATTAGCAAGCATATCGCCAATGGAAAATCCCCATTTTGCGGAGTGCCCATCAAGTAGTTCTATCATCGTCATAAAACTCAATGCAGTGATCGATCCGATTGCCGCTGCAGAAACACGCTTAACACCAGCCCAACGAAAAATATCGCTTTCAATCGCTGCAATATTATATGCTGTCGTGGCATGCCCAACCTTGTCCATATTCAACCATTCCCCATTATCATTGAACAAATGAAATTTGCTGTGCGGAAATTTTCTGTACCATAAATAATTTAACCCGAAAGTGATGACTGCGCCTCCAATAGCTTGTGTAATCACAACTCCGTTCACTCGACCTTGATTAAAATTTGGCGAAGGCTGAAAAAAATCTTTTTGCGCAAATGAGATAGAGTGAAAGAATAAAGAAATGAGTAAGAAAACTAAAAACATTTTCGTTGCGCCCATATATAAAACATTTCTTTTTGCAGAATGCATGCGGCAAATTAATAAAAGAAACACTAACACCCATTAGAACACTAGACAGATAACATAATCCACAGTTTCTCAACAATCCGCCATATCTTATAAATCCCTTTTCAGACTTTATGTAACTTGCAGCCATGCAACAATATCTCGATTTGCTTCAACATATTTTGGACACAGGCGTTTCAAAAACTGATCGCACAGGCACAGGCACGACAAGCTGTTTTGGTTATCAAATGCGGTTCAATCTCAACGATGGATTTCCACTTGTTACCACAAAAAAACTTCACCTGAAAAGTATTGTTTACGAACTGCTGTGGTTCTTGAAAGGTGAAACGAATATTAAATATTTGAAAGAACATGGCGTACGCATTTGGGATGAATGGGCGGATGAAAATGGCGAGCTTGGTCCTGTTTACGGAAAGCAGTGGCGCAGTTGGGAAGGCGCAAATGGAAAAACGATTGATCAGATTTCTCAATTGATAGAGCAGATAAAAAAAACGCCCGATAGCCGTCGTTTGATTGTAAGCGCATGGAATGTCGCAGATCTTCCGGAAATGGCGCTAATGCCCTGTCACACGATGTTTCAATTCTATGTGGCTGATGGAAAATTAAGTTGCCAATTGTATCAGCGAAGTGCAGATGTTTTTCTTGGCGTTCCTTTCAATATCGCATCGTATGCTTTGCTCACCATGATGATTGCTCAGGTTTGCGATTTAAAGCCAGGGGAATTTGTGCATACTTTCGGCGATGTGCATTTATATAGTAATCACGTAGAGCAGGCAAAATTGCAGTTGACAAGAAAACCTTTTGCATTGCCAACCATGCAAATCAATCCTTCAGTAAAAAATATTTTTGATTTTGCTTTTGAAGATTTCAAATTAGAAAATTACGAGAGCCATCCGGCAATTAAAGCGGCGGTGGCCGTATAGCCTAATTAATAATTATTAATTCTTAATTAAGAATGATTATTTCCTTGATAGTTGCGGCTTCTGAAAACAATGTGATTGGGAAAGACAATCAACTGCTATGGCGACTGCCAAATGATACAAAATTTTTTAAGAACACCACTTGGGGAATGCCAGTGATAATGGGAAGAAAAACA
>CAIYPC010000290.1 GCA_903927975.1 uncultured Bacteroidota bacterium
GCAACAACTACGACTCTCATTATCTTGAACAAAGCAAAACACCTGTGGCGAAAAAGCCGGGCGTGGAATAGATTGATTTTATTATTTAAATTATTAATAGCTATCCCAATTTGGGGATGGCTTTTTTGTTTATATAATAGGCCTTTTTATAATTATTAATACAAAATAGTCCGTCTAATCTTTGCTGCTTTGTACCTTTGCGGCCTTGAATGAAATGGATTCGGCAATCGTTTCTATAGGCATCACCCGCATTTCATTTTAAATAAAATAATATTTTGAACACGAAGGCATTGTTAGCGATTTGTATTGCGGTATTAATTCCATTAGTAAGCTATCTCATGGTGAAATCCGCCAGCGATGGTGCTATTGATATGCCGCACAGATATTATTATGATTCTGTTGCCACGCAAATGAAAGATGGAAAAAAAGTAGACGACACCATCTGGCACAAGGTTGATAATATTTCTCTTACCAATCAATTGGGACAAACGGTTTCCCTTGATTCATTGAATGGAAAAGTGATCGTGGCTGATTTCTTTTTTACTCATTGTCCGAATATTTGCCCAGCGCTTACGCACAATATGAAGCAATTGCAGGATGCATTGAAGAAAAAAGGTGAGACAAAAAGAACGGACACTTCATTTGTTCAGTTTCTTTCTTTCACGGTGGATCCTAAAAGAGATTCTGCGGAAATATTAAAAAAATATGCTGATAGATTTGGTGTTGATCCTGGTGTGTGGTGGCTATTAACAGGAGAGAAAAAAACGATTTATGATTTTGCTTTGAATGAACTGAAGATGGGAATTGCAGATGGCGATGGAGCGGATTCAAATTTTATCCATACACAAAAAATGGTGTTGCTCGATAAGGAACATGTGGTGAGAGGTTATTATGACGGGCTAGATAGCACATCACTTTCTAAACTCGCCAATGATATTGTTTTCATTATGCTTGAAAAAGATAAGAACAGCAAATCTGAATTGAGCGAACTAAAACCGTTGGTGCCAATGTTTATCATTGTTCTTTTAGGTACAGCAATTGGCGTTTATTTTTTTAGCAGAAAGCCAAAAAATATTCCAGTTTAATACAAGTCACGGATTACACAGATGAACACAGAAGATGAAATTCATTTGTGCTTTTGGTGAAATCTGTGGCAAAATTTAAATTTGATCATGAAAGAAAAGAACCTGACCCTTCCAATCATTATTGTTTCAATTGCAATTCCTGTAGCAGTAGCAGTTATTTTGTTAGTGCCAAATGTGAAAATTGATTTTGGATTTAGCACACGTGCATTGCCATTATTCCATGCATTGCTCAATTCAACAACGGCTATTTTGCTTTTGGCAAGTTTGTATTTTATAAAGAATGGGCAAATAAAAGCTCACAAAACGGCTAACCTGATTGCTGTTGCACTGAGCACTATTTTTTTGGTTTCTTATGTTATTTATCATGCATCCAATCCGTCCATTAAATTCGGCGACATCAACCACGATGGCATTTTAAGCGATGATGAAAAATTGCAGGCAGGTTCGTTGCGCTATGTCTATTATTTCATCCTCACATCACATATCATTTTATCAGGCGTGATTGTGCCATTGGTATTGTTCACACTGCAAAGAGCTTTTCAGGAAAAATTCGACAAGCATAGAAAGCTTGCAAAGATTACCTGGCCAATTTGGTTTTACGTGGCGGTTACCGGAGTAGTAGTTTATTTGATGATCAGCAAATATTATTAAACCATGCTTGTGTGTCTTATCATTTTCTGTTCCGACGAAATAAAAAAAGTTTCAATTTTAATAAGTTCTTCGCCTGAACATTGCATGGCTTTTAAAATTTCTTTCATTCGGGCATCATCTATTTTCATTTGCCTGTTCTCCATTTTTGAATAAGCTTGTTGCGTAAAGCCTAATTTCTTTGCAATACCTTTTTGCGAATAGCCTTTTATCATTCGCAAATGTTTTATTTTTTCTCCATCGTGCATATATATAAGGTTTGCATAAAAGTAGCAAAAACTAATACTTAAAAAATACCACGAAAGTGGTACAGGTAACTGGGTAAAATTCGTATAGGTTGTGAAGTACAACCTCATGAAATGTTGTTGGGTAACGAAATGGAGTAGCTTTATTTTTTAAATAAAACCTTTCAATATGAAAGTTCAACTATTCTCCAGCATCATGAGAATCTATATAGAAAATAGATTGATTAAATTAAATACCGCCTGATAAATAAATCAATTCATCATTTTCCAAAACAAAAATTATCTATTATGAAAAAGTTATTAATTGCCTCAAGCTTTGTTTTCGCAACTGTTTGCTCATACGCGGCAAACCCTGTGAATATTAAACATGACATCAGCATAACTGAAAAGAACGTAACTAATGCCAATTCGCTCTCAAAACCCAAAATTACTAGTAAGCCTAAAGCGGGGAATAAATTTAGTTGTACAGCAAGTATTAGTGGTAGTCTAGGGCCTAGTTATGCAAGTATAACAGTTACATGTAGTGCGACCGCTGATGATTGTGCTTCAGCCACATCACAAGCTGTTGGCTGTGTAAAGAATGCCATGACAGCAGTAAAAAAAGCATTAATGAAATAATAAAATCAGGCGGTATTTTTCTCTCCATTAAAGAAAATTAAAATGAAAAATTTATTAATACTAATTCTATTTTTTTGTTTTACTGTGCAAGCCCAAAATAAATTAACTGGACTTAAAACATACGAATGTGCATACGCTACAGTAATGAATCAATTTATAGACAATGGTCAGAAATTGATGCGATTTGAAAGCAAGCTGATAATTACAGGATCAAAATCACTTTTTTTTACAACTCCTAACGCAGAAACATATAAAGATGAAGGAGATGAACTAAACATTACTGAAGAAGAGGACACTCTTTTTAAGATTACCAAATTGAATGATAATAATGTCCTTTTGTTCAAAGACAACTTTTTCTTAAAAAAAGGGAAAACATATAATGATACTTTATTCCCTATGAAATGGGATTTGAAGAATGAGAAGAAAATGATTGATAGCCTGGAATGCTATAAAGCAACAGCTTTTTTTAAAGGAAGAAATTATGTTGCATGGTATTGCCCTCAAATTTTAATTCATGATGGACCATGGAAACTCGGAGGA
>CAIYPC010000291.1 GCA_903927975.1 uncultured Bacteroidota bacterium
AAAAAGGCTGCCTCGAAACAGAAGCATCTGGTCTTGCACTTATTGATTTTATCAATAAAAAAATAAATGAAGGAAGCAATACCAGGTTGCAACATGCAATTATAAAAAAAGGGTTTTTTGAATTAGAAGATATCCTAGAGGCGGTACGCTTAGGTGATAACCTAGCTCTTGAGGGTGTAAGTGAAATAGCTTACAATTTAGGCAAAGGGCTTGCGGTCGCTATCAATATGCTGAACCCGGAACTCATTGTGCTCGGCGGAATGCTCTCTGCATTGGGCGAGCCTCTTTTACTTCCTGTGAAGACATCCATTATGCAATTTTCTTTAAGCCTGGTAAATAGTGATACCAGAATAATTTTATCATCCATTGATCAAAAAGCAGGTCTTCCGGGCTGTTGTTTACTGGTGCGTGATAAAATTCTGGGCATTGTGTAAATTGTATTGACGGCTTTTGAGGAATGGATACTCTTTCAACATTTATTTATCCAATGTTCTTCAATTTTTAATCAGCATCATTTCTCAAGTCATTGCTTTGATTGCATCTTTCTGAAAATTGTTTTTTTATGAAAATCGAATTTACATTTGCGCACTTTGAAAATATTGATACAAATTTTTTGTTCAACCAACTATAACCAAAATCTCTTTCACTTATGAACATGGTAGATTCATTTGAAAAAATACCAGTGAAAAAATTCAGCACCATAAAAGAAGGCTCTTCCTTTATGGCTCGCGAAATTGCGAATCTTATAAAAGAAAAAGATGCGAAAGGAGAAAAATGCGTGCTTGGCCTCGCTACTGGCTCATCTCCTAAATCTCTATATGCAGAATTGGTGAGGCTTCACAAAGAAGAAGGCCTTAGTTTTAAAAATGTGATTGCATTTAATCTGGATGAATATTATCCTATCGATGGCACCGCGCTGCAAAGCTACAAGCGCTTTATGAGGCAACAGTTGTTTGATAAAATTGATATCGACCAAAAAAACTGCCATATTCCAAACGGCACCTGGGAAAGAGAAAATATAAAAAAGTATTGTGCAGACTATGAACAACTAATTGAAGAAGTTGGCGGAATTGATTTGCAAATCCTCGGCATCGGCAATAACGGCCACATTGGTTTTAATGAACCAGGATCCAGCATTCTTTCCAAAACAAGGTTGGTACCTCTTGATAATTCCACACGACTTGCAAACTCAAATGAGTTTCAAAATATTTCTAAAGTGCCTCGCATTGCCATCACTATGGGCATCAGCACTATCATGAAAGCAAAAAGAATTTTGCTGATGGCGTGGGGACAACTGAAAGCCCCAGTTATTCAAAAATCAGTGGAAGGCCACATGACAGAGCAAGTGCCAGCATCACTTCTTCAGCAACATAATGATTGCATTTTTGTTACGGATGAATTGGCATCATCTGAACTCACTCGTTTTAAATCGCCATGGCTCACCGGCGATTGCGAATGGACCCCAGATATTATCCGCAAAGCTGTTATTAATATGGCACTCAAATTAGAAAAGCCAATATTAAGCCTTACAAATGCTGATTATAATGACAACGGCTTAAGCGATCTGCTGGTTGAAAAAGGGGATCCATACGAAATCAATTTGCAAGTTTTTTATATGATGCGCGACAGCATCACAGGCTGGCCAGGGGGCAAACCAAATCATAAAAGTGTTGAGCGATCAGAGCCGTTTCCAAAACGTTCATTAATTTTCTCTCCTCACCCTGATGATGATATCATTTCGATGGGCGGTACTTTTATGCGGCTCCATGATCAGGGGCATGATGTGCATGTGGCTTATCAAACATCTGGCAACATTGCCGTAACTGATGAGTTTGTAACACGCTTTCTTGATTTTGCTGTTGGCTTCGAAAAATTGAAAGGGATTGACAATGACAAATCATCACAAGCATTGCATGATGCGACAGAATTTTTAAATAATAAAAAGGACAGTGATATCGACACACAGGATGTTCGCGATATTAAAGGATTGATAAGGCGTTGCGAGGCAAAAGCAACTTGTCATTATGTAGGATTAAAAGATAAAAACATACATTTTCAAAATCTTCCTTTTTATGAAACCGGAACGATTGAAAAAAAACCAATGAGCGAACAAGATATTTTGCTCACTATGGAATTGCTTCTTGAAATAAAACCTCAGCAAGTTTATTGCGCTGGCGATCTAGCTGATCCTCATGGTACACATAAAGTTTGCTTAGATATAGTTTTTGAATCTTTTCGCAGATTAAAAGCAAACAATGAAGAATGGCTGAAAGATTGTTGGGTATGGCTCTATAAGGGAGCATGGCAAGAGTGGGATATCAGTGAAATTGAAATGGCAATACCAATGAGCCCTGATCAGGTGATGAAAAAACGTTATGGGATTTTCATTCATCAATCTCAAAAAGACATGGTGCCATTTCAAGGTTCTGACAGCCGCGAATTTTGGCAAAGAGCAGAACACAGAAATGCGAACACAGCTAATTTGTATGCACAACTTGGCCTCACAAAGTTCGCAGCCATGGAAGCTTTTGTGAGATGGCATTTTTAAAATAATAAGAATCCAAAAAATTAAAATGAGAAAGCAGGTCGCAAGATTTGCTTTCTCATTTTTTTTATTTGGTATTCATTATTTGATAATCCTTGTTTAATTTTGCCGCCTTATAAAATTTATGTTGAAGAACGGCGAACTTAGTTACAAAGAAAGATGGCATGCAGCGTGGCAATCGAAATCATATAGAAATCTAACCAGAGCGGGAAGTATTGTGCTGCTAACTATATTTTGTTTTTTCCCTTTTTTTTTCAAAACAATAGAAAAAAGAAATGGCATTGTGCTGAACGATTGGCTGCTGAATTGTCTTTCGCCCCATGATTTTTCGGGTACTATTTTCATTTTCGTTTGGGCAGTAACGTTATTGCTGATAATAAGAATGGTTCAACAACCAAACATTTTTATAGTAATGCTTTGGGCTTATATAATTATGACCATTTTGAGAACTGGATCAATTACGCTCACTGCATTGAATGCGCCAAAAGGTTTTATAGAACTAGTGGATCCTGTCGTCAGCAATATTTTTTACAGGCATACTTTAATTTCAAAAGACCTATTTTTTTCTGGTCACACCTCTACAGCGTTTCTGATGTTTTTATGCCTGACAAAAAAATCCGATAAAATATTTGCATTCATTGCAACACTCATTATCGCGTCGTTGCTTTTAATTCAGCATGTTCATTATAGCGTAGATATTTTTGCAGCTCCAGTTTTTGCCTTCATCAGTTATCTAATCTCAAAAAAAATTATTAGCGGCGCTAGCAGTTCTGAGTTGAGAGTTTAGAGTTAGGGGTTCAGAATTTCGATCACCGACTATGAACTACGAACTATCAACTTCCGACTCTTAAAAAGCTTCTCCCAACTGCAAATAGAAACCATTTGATTTTCCTGCTCCAATCCCATAATCGAGGCGAAGGTTCAATTTTTCTGTTTGGTTCAATGCAACGCGTAAGCCTGCCCCATAAGAATATTTAAGCGATTGAAAATTCATTTTACT
>CAIYPC010000292.1 GCA_903927975.1 uncultured Bacteroidota bacterium
AAATTGCCTGATTGCGAAGATTATGGCTCAGCCCAACTACATGCCGAACATATTTCAATCCATCTTTTGGTTCCGATTCACATGCAATTGATTCATTGCTTGCCGATATTGTTCCTTTTATTTCAATCGGATTATTTGAACTGATTACAATAGTTTGATAAATGCAATCATTAATGATTTCTTTTTTTTGGCTGATTATCAAATCCTGATTATTGCTTCCAATCGCGGCTTCGAGAATTTTTTGTTTTTTATAATGAATCAATATTGAATTGCCATGCGTATTTATAATTGCAGAATCTGATGATTGCGCTTTCAATCTTAGAAAAAAGAAACTCGATAGAAAGATAAATGCGGCGGCAATTTTTTTATTCATTAGTAATTTCATTTGATGTAAAAATAAGAATGGTGAATGATGAAGTATTCACCATTCACCATTGACTACTCACTTTTCACTAATTAGTTTATCTCCTTATAAAATTTCCACGACGTGCTGAAATCCTTTGTCAGAGGTTGTTTTGTCAATATCGCCCTAATCATTTCAATCGGCATGCAATTCAAATGCATGATGGCATCATGATATTGTTTGTAGGTCATTTTTTTACTATCGACCAATTCTTTTTTCAAAGCATAGAATTGTCTACCGCCGGTTAAATATGCAAGCTGATACAACGGAGGATATCCGCCTTCAAACGAACGGCGCACTTCGCCTTCTGCATTTGCTCTTTCATGGTTCACTCTTTCAACCAAGAAATCGATGCATTGTTGAGGTGTCCATTTTCCCATGTGATAGTTTAATGAAAAAATAATCCTTGCGCAACGATGCATGTGCCAATATAACATGCCAATGCGATCTTCAGGGCTTTTTGGAAATTTCAGATCCCACAATAATAATTCCCAATACAAACTCCATCCCTCTACCCAAAATGGGGTATTGAAATTTCTATACGTTCTATATCTTTCATTCATAAAACCTTCGAGATTGTGCCCAGCTATCAATTCATGATGCACGGTCGCTCTCGAAAAATGTGGGTTGTTGCCGCGCATGCTCATCAGTTTTGCATCTTCATCCATCGTGTTGGTAGGATAGGAGATGATAATGCTTTCTCCGCCCAAAAAGAATGGGTTCACCAATTGCCTTTCGGGCGACATCATATACATTCCCCATGTTTCTTCTGCAAGTGGCGGAATGGTAATGAGATCATTTTTCTTCAAAAAATCTACTGATTCATTCAGCAACCCTAAAATCATTTCTGGTTGTTTGCCTGCAGGCACATAAGTGTTCTTCACTTTTTCTTCTGCAGCTTTCCAATCGTCGCCAAAACCCATTTCCCGTGAAGCTTTCAACATCTCCGCATCGCACCATGCAAATTCCTTATTGGCAATGTCAATCAATTCTTCAGGCGTGTAAGGAATCATTTCATATTCCAATTGACGCACCAATTCATCACGACCAACAGGTTGTCCGACAATGCCACTTTTATCAGGCATTGCAATGCTTTCTCTTTTCTTTTTAAATGCATTTGCATAATCGCCGAGCAAACTATCAAGAACTTTATATGGTTTAGGGATCCACCATGTGAACAAAGGATCATAACCATTATAAAACGAATAGATACTTTCAGTCGCAGCTTTTACTTCCCTGATATTGCTTGCAGCATCATACGTGTTTTCAAAAGCAACTGTTTTATCATCTTTCAATTTTGCCTCGAGCGATTTTATTTCATTGCCTATGTCGAACCATTCCTTTGCAACTTTTTCAGCATCAAAAGAAGTGCCGCGACGGCGCAGCTTTTCAATGGCATAAATTTTATCAGCAAAAGGAATCCATTGTTTTATTTTTTCATAAGCAGCTGCTTTTTTTTGTGACAATTGCAAGCTTGCATTCAGATCTCTTTTGAAAAGAATATAATCCACTTTGCATTCTTGCGGAAGTTTGTCAAAATCTATCTGCGATAATTTTTGCAGATATTCTTTATACAACTTTTCTATGCGCTCTCTTTTTTCTGGAGATGCCGCACCGTTGTTATCGCGGCGACCATAGCCAAAAGGCGACTCATTTCCCGTAGGTGTATAAAATCTTTCTAATGCATTATAGTCCGCATTATACAACTGCATGATGTTCGGGATTTCGTTGCAAGGCACATAATCATCTTTTGCTTGCGCGAAAGAAACTGTTGTTGCCAGAAGAAAAATAGCAACACAAAATAATTTTCTCACTTGTTTGTTTTTCGCCATAACAGTTAGTATTAGATTTGTTTTTAAATAAGCTTTGAACTGCGAGGAACAAATACATGATACGGGATACGAGATTCAAAATGCATGATGCCTTTTATTATTCTCACCTCACGCATCTCGCATCTTTTTTTGATACCAGCTTTGGTTTTTCATGGCATCATCGTTGCGTCGCAATCCTTTCATCTGCTGCGCCAGTATTGAGCTGTGGTTTCATGATGTAAGTTCAAAATTATTTTCGAGCGCTCTACTATCAACTATCACCAATAAACTATAAACTTTCTTCTCTGCGTCTTTGCGCCTCTGCGTGCGACTAACTTACAGCACCTGAAACCCATGCGCATACGGATCATCATCATCAATGATAATATTATTATATCCGGTAACAATCGCCCAACCTTCAATGCTAGGATAGATTGCCGGCTTTCCCCCAACGGTTGTCTCTTCTTCTATTCTTCCATTAAATTTTGAACCGATAATGCTTTCATGAATAAATACGTCGCCTTTTTTCAATTTTCCTTTTGCATGCCATTGCGCCATGCGTGCTGATGTACCCGTGCCACAAGGCGATCTATCAATTGCTTTGTCTCCGTAAAAAACTGCATTCCGTGCAGTTGCTTCAGGAGAAATTGTTTTTCCTGTCCACAAAATATGACTAAGCCCTTTTATATGTTCATTCTCCGGATGAATGAATTGATATTTTTCATTCAGTCTTTCTCTGCACACTCTACTCCATGATATCAATTGATCCGCTTTGAAATTTTCAAGTCCCTGAAAATTTTTTTGCGGATCAACAATTGCGTAAAAATTTCCTCCGTAAGCAACATCTACTTTTAACGATCCTAAATCAGGACAATCAACTTCTAAATCTTCTGCATATAGAAATGATTTAATGTTCGTGAGCTTCACCGATTTCACTTTTTTTCCTTCTTGTTTGTATTCAACCAAAACCAATCCTGCTGGAGTTTCGAGACGAAGCTTGCCAGCTATTTTTGGAATGATCAATCCTTGTTCAATCGCGATCGTTACGGTGCCAATCGTTCCATGTCCGCACATCGGAAGGCAACCACTTGTTTCAATAAATAAAACACCAATATCATTTTGATCATCGTGTGGTGGATATAAAATACTTCCACTCATCATGTCATGACCACGTGGTTCGAACATTAATCCTTTTCTTATCCAATCAAATTCGCGCAAGAAATGAAGGCGCTTTTCCATCATGCTGTTGCCTTTTAATATAGGACCACCGCCGGCTACAAGCCGAACAGGATTTCCGCATGTGTGCGCATCAACACAAAAAAAAGTTTTTGCTGCCATTCGTAAGGTTGAAATTAATGTTTAGTTATATATGGATTTTAAAACGGGGTTCGAAATTGAATAGTGAATGTTGAAGATTTTTCATTCACCATTGACTATTCATTATTCACAACTCACCATTCACTACTTCGTTTTTTAAATGAAGATAATCAGGCAATGTCGGTCTTTTCGCAAGTGCCGAATCAATTACTTGCAACACATTTTTCTTTTCTTCACCTTCTAATAATAATCTCGGCGCTCTCACATATTCTGAACCGATGCC
>CAIYPC010000293.1 GCA_903927975.1 uncultured Bacteroidota bacterium
GGAGTTCAGACGTGTGTCTTCCGATCTCTTGTTTTGCATTTGCCAGTAGGTTTCTTCGTTCATCATTTTCAAACGCAAGCCGACTACATTTCAAACCTCAATAATTTCAATCCTCCTCAACTTCTAATAATAGATATAAAGTCGGTTCAAAAATTATCCTTTGCAATCATTAGAAGCCGATTGAGAGAGGCAAAATTTATTTTCATTATTGATGTTATGCCGGAGAATTCAGCGAATGCAGAGCATTATATTTTACGTGAGAATTTGAATGCTGAAAATTTGATGAAGAAAATCAATCCACAATATTGTGGAAATCCAGAAAATTGTAACTTAATATCGTAATAGGTTTCAGTCATAGAACAATCGCTTAAGCCCAGACTATTCATAGCTTGGGCTTTTATTTTTCTCTAAACCACCAGTTGTATTTTATCAATTCTTGTGCTGGTAGAAATTTCAATTCAACTTTGCCGCTTGCGTGAAGGAGTGTTATGTAGGAAGTGGAATTATCAATCTTTTTTATCTCAAATATGTCTTCTGATACATGTGGGTCTTGCGTTAGAAGCATACCTTTCTGTAGAGAAAGTATATCAAAACCGTGTTCAATCTTCTTCCACATTCGGCGAAGCTAGACTATTTTTTGGCAGAAGAATTGTAGGAATTATGTCAGAGCTAAAATAATTCAATGGATTGGGAAATTATCACCTCTACTCATCTAAAAGGGATAAACATTGTTGGGAGAATCATCGCTCGAAATCCTGATGACCAAGACTTCTATGAGGTCATATCTGTAGGTGTCAATGGGTATATAACAGCTTTGCACCGTGACGGTGAAACAATGATGACAATGTTTCCCGAGGAAAAACTGATAAAGGAGAGATGGTGGATTAGGAAGCTACAGTGAACCATAGTCAAAATAAAACAAATTGAAAAATGTTAAGGCGGATAACATATCTAACGGCAGGATTTATTTTGTTTTCGATAGGAGCTTCAAAATTTTTCTCCCAATGTGTCTTATCAACCTCAATAAATTTAGGTTGATTGGCATTCTGGTGCAACCTCCCTGATTGCCATCCCGCAACGTTCCACAGCGTTGAAAATCTCGTTCAATGTTTTCTTGACAGTAGAAAAAAGCCCTTTTACTTCCTCAAAGCTTTTTTCGTCTCTGATTGCTTGCTTATAAAGCGAGGTTTCTTTTTCAAGCCTTTCGCGTAGGGCGTCAATCTCGGCTTGAATGTGGGTAATATCCATAGCCTTTAAATTTTGTAGGCAAATTAATAAAGCAGAAAAAAAATTCCAAAAAAATTTAAGAAATTAACAATTGGATTACTCAACCCAAGCCACCATATAATCTCCGAAGAAGTCGCCCATATCTTCAAAACTATTTCCAAAGAATTGCCAGCCATTTCTTTCTGTGAATTGAAGATTTCCTCTGTAATAATCGTTTATCATCAGATGCCAAACATTCGCACCACTACCTGAAATTGGACTAAAATAACCTTTCTGGATTTTGCCTTTATATTCAAAAGAGATAGGAACTTTTTCTTTCATCAATGCAAATTACTCAATCAAAAATAATTTGCTAATTAATTTAGTAAGCAATATCTTGCACTCGCGTTTGGAACATGTATAGTTTACCAAGCTCGTTCAGGGAAGTGCGGGCTTGGTTTTTTTATGCTCGATTATGAAAATTTCCAATTAGAAAAATTACCAAAAGCAACAAAGACACGAAATAAAAAAGATTGCCAATTCTTTTTAGAATTTTGAATCTATTTTGAACATCGTCAAAAATTGGCAAAAAAAACATAGGATTTGTATACTGACCAAATGCTCCAAGCCGAAATTTTTTGTCTGCCTCATACTTTAACAACACATGAATGCCTACTTTAATAAAGAAAAGGATTCCCCCAACTGCTCCAAGAATATCGAAAATATTCATTAGAAACAAATGTATGGCTGTCAATTTGATTTTATGGAATAAAAAAGCCCCAACTTATCGCTGAGGTAAGTCTGGAAAGTGCGGGCTTGGTTTTTTTATTTGAAGGAGAATTAAAAAAGCCTTTATTTATTCCTTATAAGCAAAATAGTGTCGTTTATTATCGTGTTCAATAGGACTAATGTATCTTGACCTAAATGCAGTATTCTTTTCCCAGAACCATTGATGACAAGAATGCTGTCTCCAATATGCGACCAGCTATGCGGAACAACAACATCATCATCAAAAATCTTCGACTTTTTGCCGTTTTTATTAGTGTAATAGAAACATTCGCCATTCACGTCAAAGCTATAACTTCCCGTTACATAGCCACGTTTTTGATTAAAAATGTTCCAAAATTGCTTATGTTGGTTGGTTAATCGTATTACAAACGTATTTGAATTGTTTTTGCATGACACAAAAAAAACAAATATTAAAATATATTTTTTCATCAATTCAAGTTACAAAAAAGCCCCAACTTTCGCTGGAGCTTTATGAACGGAAAGGAAAAAACAACAACTAGAAAATAAATTACTGCTTATACTCAATTGAAATTCCATGCAATGATTTAGCATAAACATCCATCAAATAGAATGATTCTCCATAAGCACTCCGATTTGCACCTCTTCTTGTGATTGGTTTAAAATCATCCTCAACTCCCATAAACTTTGTGTTGATTTTAAAAACGCCTGTGATGATTGCAGATGAATCTTTCTGAATCACAATTTGAAGCTTATAGGTGCATGGCATTCGTTTAGTTTCCATCGCCTGTGTTGTTATCAACTGCAAATCTTTATCAGATTTATCAATCATATAACCGCTTGCAATCAACGCCTGTACTGCATCATTATAGGTTACATTCTTTACTATAATCTTTGTTGTTCCTTTAGCTGGCTCTTGTGCATTTAAACCGATAGGTAAAATCAAGAGAGCAAATAATAATTGTTTCATGTTTTTTGTTTTTAAACGTTTATAAAATTATTCGATAACCAGTATACTATTTCTGAATCCATCCACTTGCATACGCGTCTTAGCGGTTCTTATATACCCGCTATCAGCATAAAATTTCCAAAGTGATGTTTCATCAAGGTCAAAAACCGAGGTGCTTATAATGAAGATTTCACCTTCATAGAAAGAAACATCAGCTATGATTTTTTTCTTTTCCATAATTGATTATTTTTTTTCGCTGATTACAACGCATGACGAAATAAAGATGAATACGAGACCTATCACTCCAATATTTTCAATGAGCGATTTTTTATTCTTTTCACTCCGCTCAATCGAGATTTCAGATTGAGGATAATTGAAAGTTTCGGATAATTCAGCTTTGTAGATTAAGCCTAAGCAGATTTCAACAGCGATGATTACAGCGATTGTTTTTAGAATTGATTTTTTTTGTTTCATGATGTTTGTTTTTAGAATTTTTACGAGACATTAGTTTTTTTTTTGAACCAATATTTTTCTAAAAACATTCACCAAATCAATCCTTCATCTGCAAATGAAAAGAAGCCCTCTGATGTAATTATCAAATGGTCAATAACTGTGATATCAAGCAGCTTTCCACCTTCAACCAATCGTTTAGTAAGATGTTCATCTTCGATTGATGGCTTTAACGCGCCACTAGGATGGTTATGAGAAATGACGATTGATGAAGCGAGAGTTTTTAACGCAACAGAGAAAATCAATCTAGGGTCGGCAATTGTGCCCGTTAATCCACCAGCACTAATTGAAACCATTCCAATAACTCTACTGGCTCGATTCAGAAGAATCATTTTAAACTCTTCAAATAAATCAATGGTTTGTTTATTCCAACTGTCATTGAAAATTTGATAGGCTTGTTTTGAATCTTTAACGGTGAGTCGTTGTGAAGGAGGAATCTTGTGTTTGTAGTGGATGGAAATTTCTTCAACGAAAAAAGAAAATTTAATTTCTGGCTGGGTGTAACGTTTTTTGTTGTGTTTGTTGTTCATGTTTGTAGTTTTTAACAGAGCGAGTATTTCCGCCCTTTTTTTTTCGCCGCCTTTGATTGCGAGGAAAAAAGAAAAAAACTACTATTCTTCCGCGATAACCATATCCGCATTGCACTAATCTTTCCAAAGCATCTTTTTTTAAGCTTTCGAACGACGAGTTGGACTATTTAGGTAATTTCGTGTAAAATAGGCTTTATCATGCCTGATTTGAAAAACAATGTAAAACAGATCCTGAGCAAAAAATTTGTCCGCAGCACA
>CAIYPC010000294.1 GCA_903927975.1 uncultured Bacteroidota bacterium
CAAATAATAAGGATTTAGATAGTTACGGTGAATTGGACCGTTTGCTTGAAACAATGGTCAGTAAGTTAACCAAGCTTGAGAACGTATTGAAGGAGAATACTTCCAAGGTATTTTCATTATTTTATTGTGGCGAAGGATACGTAGAATTTGAAAATGGTGAAAAAATTAGACAGGTAGATTCTTTGACTATGCTGCTTCAAAAATTAGGATGGCGTGTAGGACGAATAACGTCAGATGATAGTCCAGCGGAAAGAAGAGGCACTATTAATAATTTGAAGGCGCAAAATATAGATGCAATCGCCTCAATGCGTATTTTAGATGAGGGTATTGACATACCAGACTGTCGTCGGGCTTATATTCTTGCAAGTCAGCGCTCCGAGAGGCAGGGCATTCAAAGGCGGGGAAGGGTTTTAAGAAAAGCCCCGGGCAAAGAGTTTGCAGAGCTCTTTGATTTTATATTGATTGGCCCAAAGTTAACAAATCAAGAGCTGGATAAGCTATACAACCGTGAAATAAAAAGAGCAAGAATGTTTGCAGCGGACGCGCTTAATAAAGATGAGTGTGGAAAGATATTAAACGGAGTTTAAATATGAATGATGTTGCTAATAATAAAAATGATTCAAGCAAGGATTCTCAACTTGAAAAATTAACGCAATCTTTTTTGCGAAAGATAAAAGAGCTTGAGGCAAGTCGTCCTCAACGTGATAATTTAAAAGAAGAAATTAGAGAATTAATCAGCAAAGAGAAATTTTAAATGTTTATCAAAAAAATCACTTTAGAAAATTTTCGAACATTCTATGGGCGCCACGAAATCAACTTTTCAATTGATGAAAAAAAACCAGTCACAATTTTAATTGGCGATAATGGCGCGGGAAAAACTAACTTATTAAATGCAGTGTATTGGGCGTTTACGGGGGATTTTACTAAACAGTTTAATAAGCTTGACCCTGTTATTAATAAAACTGCGATTGGGGAAAAGAAAAAAACATGTTCGGTAGAAATAGAATTCACAAATAACGATAAGAGCTTTCTCTTGCGAAGAATTTTTACCCAGGGGTTGTCTGAAACTGAGATTTCAGTTAATGAATTTAAAAGTACCGGCTCCTTAACGCCGATGAATGATGAACTAGCAAAAACATTCATTGAGAAATTAATTCCAAGAAAGCTAGCTAGTTGGTTCATATTTGATGGTGAGGCTATAGGCCAGCTCCATCTAGATGGTGATTCAAAATTCAGAACAGATATTCGTCAAACATTTGGTTTTTCGGCCCTAGAAAGGCTATTGAGTACACTCACTGATATTGAGCGGGGTTATATCAGAAAAGAGAGTGATTCAGGGAATAATGAGGAGTTGAGCGGTTTGACCTCTTTAATAGAAAGACACGAAGAAGACCTCCAGCGTTATGAAGGCACCGTGACAAAGCTTAAAGAGACGATTCATTTAAATGAAAAGAAAAGAGCTGATGCAAACCTTAGACTCTCGCAATACGCTCAGGCTGAACCTATTCAAGGACGAAAAGAGAGGGCTGAAAGAAAGTTAATGGAGGCTAGTGTCCGGATAAAACTGAGGACAAAAACTAGGAATGAGTATTTTATAGAGGCAATGCCAAAAGTACTTTTAGAGGGGCGACTAGAGGGGCTGATAGAAGTATTAAATCAGAAGGAAGAAGAGCAAACGCTGCCATCACCATTCGGCACTAAGCTCATAGAGGATATTAAGCAATTAAAAAAATGTATTTGCGGTACCCAGGTGCTACCGGGTTCAGCTGAAGAAAAGCATTTAGATGACTTATGTGAAAAAGCCTCTACCAGCCAACTCTTGCAGAAAATATTTTCTTTTAGGGCGGAGATTGGGGAATATGCCAAGCAGGCAAAAAAGTTTGATTCAACTATAACCCTCCACAATGAGGAGATTGGTAAGTGTGAAACTGAAATTGCCGAACAAAATCAAATTATTAAAAAAGCCAATGAGGAAATTGATGGTATAGACAATACAGAGGTAAAAGTTCTCAAGCATGAAATTGCTGAGGCAGAAGGGGTATTAAACAACGCAAATCAAGAATTAGGCTCTGCGAGAACCAATATAGACAGATTGAAGCGAAAAATACCAGAGCTGCGCATTCAGCAAGACAATATTCTGGCGCAACAAAAACAAACTGCAAACTTAAGGGCAGAAAGACAAAAAGTTAACAAATTAAAAAATTATGTTTCAGGCCAATTCCTGAGGCAAGAGAACGAGGTGTTAGAGGCCTTAAATAAGGAGATATCAGGCGTTCTAGAGATGTATTTAACAAAAAATTTCACTGCAAAAGTTGAGCCTGATACTTACGCTGTAAAAGTTTTTGACTCTGATGGAAAGATAGCGTCTTTAAGTACTGGCGAGTCTAATGTACTCAAATTTGCAGTCATCGCTGCAATTGTTGGCATGGCTGGAAGACGAACAACAATTAGTCAGGTTGAGTGGATATCTGAACCAATCATTGCGCCCTTAATATTCGATGCCCCATTTTCTGTTGTTGATAGTGAATATCGGTCGGGAATTACAAAAAATTTATCTGAACTTGCAAGCCAGCTCGTGCTTATGTTTGATAGCGATAAGTGGGGGGATAAATTGTCTTCAATATTGGATGCAAAAATTGGCAAATCTTATCTTCTCGTTTCACGCGCTAAAGGCCCTGCTAAATCGATTTCAAAAACTATAAATATTCACGGGAAGCTTTATGAGCTCAATGAATATGGTGAACGCGATGAATCAGTTATTAAGGAGGTCATTTTATGACCAGCATGCTTAATCAAAAAACCCTTTTTTCCTTTGACCATACTATCTATTGGCCCGAAAAATATGAACGAGTTGTTGAATACCTGAAAAATGGAATGGGGCATGGCGAAAATTCACAATCGCTTTATAAGTTAAATGTCGAAGTCCTTGTTTTAGCTGCCTGCGTTGGGCTTGATGCTGAAAATTCTATACAGTTACCGCCTGAAAAAAAGGAAATTGCATTATCTACATTTACCTCTCAGTCTTTAAGTGTTTATTTATACCTAATTCCCATGTTGGCTGAAAAGAATACAACTATAGACTTTTTTAGAAATAAAGAGGGTGAGGCAAAGGCAATATCAATATTTGAAAAATATGCAGCTGGTGGTTTGGAAATACTGAATGATAAATTTTTATCTAATACCCTAGACTCGCCATATTTCTTCACATCCAATCTAAGGCAATATAAGGGTGGTGGTGTGCGTGATTTAGAAATTGATATTTTTTAATTTATTGGAATTATGAAATATGGATTATTTAGGAATCGATTTTGGCACAACTAATACATTAGCCGGGATAGTAGATCACAACAAAAAATTACTGTTAGTGCCATTAGAGGGGGACTCTCAAGAGATGCCATCGGCAATTTTTTTAAAAATAAGAAATAAGCAACGTTTGGTCTTAAATGAAGATGTTCTTAATAGGCGTGTAGAGGATTTAATTAGACGTGATAAAAATCGGTTTGACGATGCCAATAATGCTATAGCAGCCAGATTGGATGATTTTCGAAAAGTACATCGCCCGCGTCTCAAAGCGCCTAAGCCATATGATTTCGTAAATTCTGATAAATTTAATAAAGCCCTACAGTCATACCTTCGAGATCAGGCTGATTTCACTAGAATTTTGCAACTTTTTGAAGATACAAAGGTGAGGGAGCAAGAAAAAAAACTTAGACAATCCATACAGCCATTGAGCGATATATCCTCTATAAAAAAAGATGCTAGAGCCAAAATGGAACAAGAGTTGATGGATGAAGAGTTGGAGTCGATGGAGGGGAAAACATTCTTCACAACTTTAAATGACCCAACTGCAACTCAATTTTTTGGACAAAAAGCAATAGATGAATATAAAAATGACCCGATGAGTGGTTTTTTTATGAGATCTCCTAAGGCTTTTTTGGGTATTTCGCTTCATGATGCCCATAAGGAATTATTTGTTCAAATTGTTGCTTTAGTGTTAACTGAAATAAAGAGGCGTTCAGAAGCATATTTTAGTAAAGAATTTACTGGTGTTGTCTTAGGTCGCCCGGTAAATTATATGGGCGCTCAATCGAGTGGCGATAATCAACAAGCTTTAAATATCATGAGAAAATCAGCGCAGTTGGCTGGGTTCACTGATATACACTTTGTGATTGAGCCAATGGCAGCATCTTTGGTTATATCTAGAGCTATGTTTGACTCGAATTCTCCCGCAGTGGTAATTGACATAGGCGGTGGCACAACCGATATTATTTTACTGAATGTCAATTCTGAGTCTGATGAAAAGTTAAATGTATTAAATGCAGTAGGGGAGCGAGTTGGGGGAAATGATTTCGATGAAATCTTAGCTAAAAAGAAATTTGCACCCTTTCTTGGAGCGAATACAGAGTTGAAAGATGGGAAAAGATTGCCAAATCAGCTAATAATGGATGCCCTTAGCACCAGGGATATTCATAAACAAGCAATTTTTCGAAAACGCGGCCTGGAAATTCATGAATATATATATCAAACTGATGAGCCAACTCCTTTGGAGAGGCTTTATCAAATATTTCAAATGCAGTTACAGCACCAGATATTGCTAATTTCGGAAGATACCAAGAAAGAATTGGGTGACAAGGAGCTATATGAGGCTCAATTCCCCTTCTTTGACAGCCCCTTTGCAGTTAATGTGCCAAAAAGTGAATTGAAAGATCTTTATGAAAATGAGCTGAATATTATTAAACGTAATATTCAAAGTGTCTTTCAAGGGCATCTGGTTGACGGACAAGCATATAGAGTCTTTCTAACTGGCGGTATGTCTAAATGTTCTACTTTAATTCAATCAATCATGGAAATTATTCCAGCTGGGATTGTTATAAATCGTATCTCGGCACTTCAAAGTGTTGCCGCTGGCTTGGCAGTTGTTGCTAGACAATTATCCTTGTCTGAAGATTCTTATACAGAAAATTTCTCTGTACGAGGAATTCCTGTTACTAGGTAAGCACTAAATTCATTAGTCATTCCTTAATAAAACCCGCCAACAAGCTTTCAATTGAAGAGGATGGGGCGCTATTTAAGTAGGAGATGCCGCGATGAAGGTGCAGCTTAAAGTAGTTATTTAGGTTGATCTTATCTATTTTCACTCCCTCTTTCCGTCCCCTGTGTATCAGAAGGCTTAGATAGAGATTTTCATCGCTTCCGGCAAACGTTTTCCAACTCATTTCAACCGAGCTATCTGTTGCTATGTTTTCTGGTGGAGGGGGAGATTTTTCCCTTAGTGACAAGCAATACGCCCATCTGCACAACACATTCCAATTTTGGATGCCAGTTCTTCTTTTGAGAGTAATCAATTGATTTTTTGCTTTTTCTGAAATTCGAACATTCTCAATCATTTATGCAACCTCATAATTAAAGTAGTCTTCACTGAATTGTGAAGATTCTGTGGTTTCATCATAATTAATGCTGTATTCCTTAGAGATATAGGGCTTTAGCGCAATGTAGTGCTCCTTTGATATCTCTTCATCCGTTGAGAATATGAGGACTTGGCTGCTAGCCTTAGGGAAATAATTTGAAATCAATTTTTCTCTATGCGGTCCATCAAGCCTGCCCAATGGAGTATCTATGACCGTTGGCAAAATTTTTCCTGACGATTTTGCAAGAGCCCAAAGAATAGCAACCGCTAAAAGCTGTCTTTCTCCAGCGGAGAGGGTTTTTGCAGACACTTGCTCGCCACTTACTTTATTAATCTCAAGGGTAAAGTTTTCGGCGTTAATTTCAAAAATTAAATTGAACTTTGTTTTTCTTTGAAGTGTTTTAAAACAGTTAGTAATTTCAATGCCAAGAGAGCTTAAATGTTTATTTATCAGTTCAATTTTGAACTTGGATAAAGTTTCTTTCGCTTTTTGAGCATGCGAAAGTACCCTTTGGGCAACTATTAAGCCCGTTTGCTGTGAGGCTATCGCTGAAAGCTTGTTTGATATTTCCCTAGATACCTTATCTTGTTGCAAGGAAACTTCTACAAAGTTCGACAGTAGCATCTCGTGCTTTGTCTCTAGCTTAATTTTTTCAGATTGTTTTTTGTTAAGCAATTCCACAACTGCTTGAATCTTGTCCTCAGCTGGTACGGCTAATAAGTTTTTATTAATTCGATCAATTTCATCTGCAATATTTTCAGAGCTCTTAATTGTTTGATTCACAAGTGTTTTAAGGCTAGAGAGTTCCAAGGCGGATGGTATTTCGCTTAGCTCTAAGTCAAGAGACGTATTGGATACTTCGTTAGTGAGTGCATCAATCCTTTTATCTAAGGCGCCAATCACCTTCAATTCATCGGCGCCTTTAAAGGTTTTTTTAATAAGGTTAACCTCAGACTTGAATAGCTCTAGGCTCTTGAAATTATGGCCTGATCCTGAGCTCATGGTATTTTTTAGGTCCGCTAAGAGCTCGTCCAAGAGAAGCAGGGGGGCTTTTGAGGCCGAGAGCTCGTGTAGCTCAGCATTGACTCTTTTTTGCTGCTCCTTAAGAACACTCGCTTGCTCTTGAAACTTATGCCTATTTGCAAATAAATTTGCTCCGGTGCTTTTCATCTCCTCTTCTGCTTTAGTAATATCAAGCGCGACTTTATCTAACTCATTTAATAGACTTGCAATTTCTTGAGCCAATCTTTCTTTTTTCTTCGAAAGTTCCCCCGCTTCTCTTTCCTCAACCTCCAGTGAAATATCACCCGTGCTACTGGCTATTTCAGAAGCTTTCTTCTTTTCAATCTGAGAGAGGCTTTTAAGTAGGCTTTCGATTGAATTTATTCCTAGTAGAGAATAAATACCACTTCGAATAAAGCTGGCCGATCTAGCTGGGTCAGCTAATCCTTCAATTTTTTCGCCATCAAAAAAGAATAACTCTGAAATTTCTGAGGGCATAAATTCTTCTACAAACTCATTCCATCTATCCGATGTTGTTTCGTCATGGAGATCATTGCGCTTAACTGTGCAATGCTCTTTTATAGTATTTCCAGCTTCTGCCCATGATCTTGTAACTTCGATTTTCTCCTTCTTACCGTTTTGTAAGGTGGTGAAGGTAAGGGATATTCCTGCGCCAATTTTTGGAGATGTATCTCTATTAATTAGCAGTCTAAGATAGTCGTCATATGGCATCTTGGCTCTTCCAGATGTTCGTGCAGTTTTTCCATAAAGAACAAGTTGCAATGCATCTAAAAAAGTAGTTTTTCCTGAGCCGTTATATGCACCAAAAAGGATGATAGGTTTCTTAGCGCTAGGGGTTAGGGGGACCGTATGCTCCCCCTTATAAATTCCAAAGTTTGTTAAAGTTAGCTGGTTAAGTATCAAGATTCAGCTCCATCCCGGTTTGTTTCTACAATATACATATCTGATATCTCTGATCTGAAGCTTGGGTCCATCATTGTTTTAACAATCTCTTCGCCATCGTCCTCTGTTTGTTCGCGCTTCATTGCGAACTCGTAAGCCTCTTTTTTATTTTCAAATCCGCCATTAATTAGAGCGCGCTCTAAATTTTCATATATCCCGACTCTCCTGGTGGCTGTGGAGTAGTTGCGCTCAATGTTGAGAAGGTTTCTAACTAGCTGATAGTGAAGATTATCTGGGTGATCGTCAACTGCTGCAATTGAGCGCAGTAAGCCAATATCTGAGCGATTAAATAATCTGCCTTCATTTAGCTGCTCATTCGGATAGTCATTTCCAGTTACTTCTTTGTATATAACAGGGACCCTGTCTTCGATTTCATTTTTTTCTTCAACCCAGAGCCTCCTTATCTCATCAAGATCCTCAGTTGTGACTAGTGCAAATTTTTCCATCCCAGCTTTTTTCTTTATTTCCTCCTGTGCTGCAAGCAGGGCGGCTAGCATTTCTTCTCGATAACTTTGTAGGTATGGGCCATGTACAAGCTTTTTCCCCCCAGTGTCCTTATCATCCATTAGCGTTAAACGCCCATCCATGCGCCTAAAATCTCTTCTTTCAAAATCATCGGTATTAAGGTAGTTGTCTCTAAAATCTGCAAGAGGCTTCATCCACTCTTTGTCGCTATCGTTCTGAATCATCGCCCTCATGGATTTATCTTTATCCACTAGTGTGCAAACAAAACAACCAAAGCGACTATCTCCACAGCTTGGGGTTGATGTGTCGACAACTAAGGGGCACTCATTGTCTTGAGTTGCGCCTCTATACATATTTAAGAGCTGTTTATTGTCATATCCCCAAGGGTTTGGGTATGTGACTAAGTATTCCCATACATCATCATTGGTCCAGCTCACTATTGGGGGATATATCCATACACGGTCTAGTTTTGGGTTGCCGTTTCGACTCAGCAAATCCCTTGTCGATCCTTCGTAGCTCTCCATAACGCGTTTTCTAGCGCTACTTTCTGCTTTTCTTGTCCCTAGTACAAGAATTGCCTCACCATTCTTTGCGACGATATCAAGAATAAAGTTATTAGATGGGTTGATCTTAAGTCGGCTAGTGCACCATCTGAACATTGGACGAGGTGCGGGGTATCCACGCCCTATTAAGTTAACCCAAAAGCGATCAGAGAGCTCAGGAGTTAATCTTTTCGGAATAATAGGAACCCCTTGTTCCAAGGCTGAAAGCCTCATAGTTTCTAGTGAAACTTCCACCCACATTGCAACAACGGGGTTTTCTACCAAGGTATCGGTACTAATTACATATATAGGTTTTTTTCGACTCTCAGGTTCAAGTTCTTTAATAGCAGTCCATATCAACTGCAGACAGGCTGTTGAGTCTTTGCCACCGCTGTAGCCTATAACCCATGGAAGATTATCACTTTTGTATAAACCTTTTATATCGTTCTTAATTGATTCAACTTGAGAATCAATGGCGTCTACACCAAATGCTGATTTTTGAAAATTTCCGAATGTAACTTTTTTTTCTTCCACATCATCCTCGCTTATATGCTTCTTCTAGACGTTTTTCCTCTGGTGACAAGCTAAGTCCCAGCTTTTGTTTGATCAAATTAGTTGTTAGGGTTACGTTGCTAGAGGTTTTTGATACGCGCCCCCCAACAAGAGCGCGTCCTTCCCAAATTTTCGTGTTTTCTCTAGACCAGTCAATATCTTTTAAAGCGGATATTTTTTGTTTCCAATTTTTAGGATTCTCTTTTAATAATAGGTTACCTGCTATACCAATTGATTGAATCGCAATCCCGTGGGAGTGAATATGATCTTTTCTTATCTCACCAGCTGTTAATCGATTTTTCTTTACCATTTCCCATTCTGGGAAATATTTAGCAACTTCATCCCAAAAATTAATACAAAGCTTAGATGCGGCATCAAGGTCCTCTAGTTGCTGCGTATCAAGCAAAGCATGACATCCTGTATAAATTGAGCTGAGGGTGAATAACTTTCTTGATCTCTCAGAGAGGGTACTTTTTTCCATCTCGACAAGACCCTTAAATGCGACCGATTTGAGTGCAACCAGTTTTGCAATTTTGGACATATCGTTTCTGTGGTCGTAAAGCAGCCCTAGTGATCGACTTGGCCGTATAGCATGCCTATTAAGGTCTGAAAACATTTGTTGACTACGCGAAAGCCCTCGGTCATGAAAAAATACGACCGCAATAGTCTCGTTACTTAACTCTGGAGCTTCTTTTAGCGCCATCTCAATAGCGGCACGGCGATGTTGGCCATCGTTAATGAGAATCTTTGCAGACATATCAATTTTTAGAAGCCCGTTTCTAAGTGCCTCCGGATCTTCGTTCAACGTAGAAAACTTAACCTCTCCATCAATTGAGGCTGTGATTGCTGAAAATACGTAATCATCTCTGTTTTCAGAGATGTATCTGGAAATCTCCGGGATTCGACCCTTATTCAAAGTCCTTTGAGCTCTAAGCTCTGGCCCCAGCTCTTCTTCGTCAAATGTAAATATTTTGGGGACTAATCCTAGCGGACACATTGAGACGTAGTACTCGCGTCCCGCCTGAATCCCTCTGATTGCCGGAAATGTGAAGTGATGATCAGCTATATTGGCCATATTATGTATGTGATGTTGTTTGTCAAAATAATAACAAACAATTTATTTGTATGTCAACTAAATAACAAACAATTAGAAAAATCAGCGATTTGGGTGCCAATTTAAGGGGTAACAACATTTTGAGGCTAATTCAATAGGGGGCTACTTTCTAGGGAAGCAGCGGTCAATTAAGTGAGTTGTAATGCTCAAAGAAGGTGGTTCTGACACATTCGTCGAGATTTCCAAATTATCCAAAAGACGTGGTGGTAGTACGCCGCATTAATGCAATGGAAGTGGCTGATATCCAGCGTGAAGCAAGTCATCATGCCGAAAGCCCTGGGTAGTAAATGAGCGCTTAATAGTGGGGCGACCGAATGAATGGGTTAAGCTGTAATTACTAACCATAGGGGCTTCAGATATGCAAAGTTACAAGAATCGAGCATCTACCAAGTAAGCTTACTTGATTGGGGGTTATGAAAATGATGGTGAGGGTCACATTAAAGCATGTTGATGATGATTATGAGCGAATTCGTTTTGACTTAAGTATCAATGCGAATAATGAGCCCAACAAAGAGATGATGTATTTTGGGTACGAAGGGCAGCTAAACAATGTTGAAGATTCTCATCCTGTTATGCTGAATCAAAAGGGAGTAATTGATTTAGGTGATGGATTCGAGAGTAGCTGCAGATTTCATAAAACTAATTTACTTGATAAAGTAGTAGAGTTAAAAAATTACGTAACCATTTGGTGGAAGTACGGAGTAGAGGAAATTGAATCTGTATACATTATTGAGGGTGTAACAATCCTTAATTGAATGGGGCCCTAATCTATTTAAATTGTTATATGGCTAAATTAACAATTACAGATTTATTGAAGAGCAAGCAGGTTATTCCTGCATCTGAACTTAAGGACCAAAAAGAGGCTGAAGCTAAAGCTCTTAAGGCCTTTGAAGATGCTGCGGTAGAACAGGGTCGTAATCAGCAATTTCAATCACCTAAAGTAACAGGTAGTAAACGAGCCTGCTAGGATGGCTTTATTCAACATCATTCGAAGTCTAAAAACTTTTGAAGGAATAGACGATTCTATAAAATTTGCACGGCCGTACGGTTTTTTAGGAAAACGAATTTGAGTGGATTTACCGTTGAAATAGACTAATGATGCTCTTGTAAAGAGACCTTCAGCAGTTCAATAAAGTTTAATTTTTTGAAAGCCTCGCGTAATTCGCTAAATTTCCTTTTTCTTTCTGCGCGTGCTTCTCGGGTTTCGCTTCCATCTTTCCAGTGCGCTGCTCGAATTTTGTTTTTACCCGCTTCGGTTCGGGGGCCAGTAGAAGACCCAGCGTGCCATTTACAGCGCGATTTTTTAGAAGTCCGAAGTGCGGGATGCTTGCATTGTTGTTTTGTTCGCGAACTTACTCCAGCACATCTACGGCAACGTATTTTCCCTCCAGCTGTTGTCATATAAAGTTCGGGGTTCTGAATTTGACTGCTTTTTGAACCGCGTTTGAGGGTGGCGTAACCATCAAGGATGTTTGTTTGCCTATTAGTCATAGCCGAAGTTAGTTTGAATATAAGCACCCCATAGGGTGCTTAATAATATATAGGCGCCTGCCCGTATAAAACCCAATAAAAACAATGGGTTAGAAAGGGCGAGTTTTTGCCTGTACCTGCTTGTATAAAGCCTAAAGCTTTAGCCATCAAGCCTTCCAGGTTATTTTCTTGCCCTTTCATTTGCCCGCTGCCTTTAAGCTTCAATCACTCTATTGCCAGCAACCGTTAGGCTCATTGGGTTTCTGTTGGGTGTATTCACTAAGCCTGATTGAACGTACTCCTCAATTTTTTCCACCAAAGCCTTCTCAGCCAGCCCAAAGCTATTATTAACTCCACCGAAGTGTTCCTTAAATTGTGTTTTTGTCATATTGCTATCTCTTATTGCTTGAAGTATTGAGTGTTGAAGATAGTCTCCTCCTACAAGATGAAACGATTCCAATGACCCATCTTCACGCCTTGCAAGTAGCATGGGGTCTATAGGTTTCCCATAGTTCGATTTCACTGATTGAAGTGATAGCAGTTTTGGCAAATCAATTCCAGTGCCGTACGATGTTTTGACTTCCTTGTCCGTCAGGCTATTTAGCTGATACACCAATCTCACCCCATCAGTGAATGCGCTTGATCCACGAGCATTATGCTGGCTGCCACCTGTACCAGCTGCCTTATTAACATGGTGAAGGGCTAGTACGCAGGTATTTAGTTGGTCGCGTATTTGCTGCAAGGCCTGCACAAATCTAGTAGCATCTGCCGCTAAGTTTTCCTCGCCACCTCGAAACCGGGCAACTGGATCAACGATTACCAAACCAATATTTGGACCTACTTCTTTGATGATTTGGTCGCAGATCATGCTCGGAACTTGCGTAATATCAACCTCGCCCTTATTTGTTCTTTCTGTAAACAATTCAAAAGAGTCGGCAAGGTCGATAAAATGTAAGTTTTGATTAACTAGCTCAACTTGTTGAGGCGATAGCCCAGCAACAGCTTTATGGAGTCGCCGTTGCAGTTCAGGGGTGTCATCCTCGCCGCTAATAAAAACCACTTTAGCTGGATATTTGGGTACATATCTCTCAAATAAAGCGGTTCCAGAAGCGACGCTAACGGCTGTGTGCATTGCAAGATAGGATTTACCAGTTCCACCAGCCGCAATAATTGCAGCCACAATTTTGCTTGGTAGAAAGTTTTCGATTACCCATTCTCGCCGAGGCGGTAGTGTTGCCAACAGATTGCCGGCAGGTATGAGGTCAAAGGTTCTGCTAGGCTGATATAGGAGAACATTATCTTGAATAAGGTGATCTGGGTTCTTGCTTACGTGTGTTTTCCATATGCTGTTATGTGTTCTCTCTACTTCAGCAATAGGCAATGGCGGTTTGAGGCTTTTATTCCAATCCATGACCGTAGAATAAGTTTCATGCCTAGAAGCGCCATTTTTAATAAGACTGCCAATCAGCGAGGCAAGATTCTTATTGCGTGAACCTTCAGAAATACCGCCTTGTATTAGAGCTGCTATCGGTAGGTTGTAGGCCCCAAGCAAGTTTAAGCCGTGACCTCTTGTGGCAGGGGTCTTGAATTGCCTTGGATTGATAGGATTACCCATTAGAACGCAGCACTGAGCATTTTCTGATCTCTCTGGTGGGTAGCTAAACCAGTAGTAGGCGCGAGATATATCCTTGCATGCCGTATCGACAATAGACGCTAATTCTGGGTTAAAAAAAAGAAAGTTATCGCGCACCTCCGAAAAATCACAAGCTGCAATTTCTTTTTTTAGGTGAATTACAAGCCTATACCTGGGAGCATCTTTCGTATGCGACCACGTTGTATGTAGGACTCCAAAATAGTCGCTAGTTAAAGCAACTATGTCCTCAAAGGTATACCCCTTTGGTTCATCAATATCAAATACTAGCGCTGACACTGTTTCAATATTCTGATTTGCTCTTTTTCCGTCTGGGCCTAGCTTATATGGGCCTACTAGAAAAGTATCTTTTTGATTCGATTCAATTGGGGTACTTAGCTGCTTGGTGATGCTGCGCAGTGATTTGTGTGCCTGGTTGGCTTGAATACTTTTAATATTATTAAAAAGTGCAAAGTCGCTTTTAATGTTTAGATTTTCTTGAATTAGTGGGTTCATATTACTTCGCCTCATTGTTTAATGTAGAGGCTAGTTTCTCCAACCTATGGATTAGAGTTGCAGCGTGTTGTTTACTGATCCATGGGGGACAATCATCCATAAAGAAACTGCCGTCAACATTATTGTTTGGGCCTTGAAAAAGGTGATAGTGAGGTTTGATAAGCTCAAGTTCTTCCGAACCAAACAGCATGCACGAGTAGCTGCAATATACAACTCGGTCGAAGGTTTTTATACCCAGTGGCTTATAGTCACGATTGAGGAATATATATTTCTCGGGGACTTCCGTTTCATGAACAACGTATGGAATAAAGGGGCGTAGTGCGTATACAGCCTGTCTAGAAAAGCGCTCCGCTTCTATATGCCCGGTAAGACCGGCAGCATACTTCAGGCTGGATATCGCCGATATAAGCTGTTGCACATGAAATGGCAACGAGTCAATATTTCTCCCTAGGGTATTTGTAAATTGCTTTGTTTTTGTTAGCATTGTGTGAGCCTCTTTATTTAGTTGAACCTTAGTGGAGCTGGTTAGAGCTAGATTTGGGTTGCTGCCCTGTCTAGCTCGTTTTATTTTTGGGTTCATGTTTGAGGCCCATAGTTCAACGGATCTTGTTCCCATTGAATTAAGTCACTATTTTTCCAAGCGGTTATACCTGCCGATAATTTGCGAGGTTTCGGAAAAGTGCCATCTTTTGCCTTACGCCAAACTGTGGCTGGTGATAAGCCATACTTACTACACACTGATTTGATTCGGCTATAGCTGGTTTCGATCTGGCCTGGAGTGCCAGCCTCTTTCTTAACCTTTTTTAAATTTTCCATTTTTAATCATCCTTAACTTGGCGCATTCGATTGAATGCCGTCCCATAAGAGTGATTGAACCTGAATTTACAGAAGTTGTAGAGTGACTGAAATAGCCGGTTTAAGGTAAGTATCGCCTTTAGAATGGCGAGTCTTGATCAAAGTGTTGACGTTCTGTGGAATGCATGTGCCATTTATCTTTTTGATACCAATATTTCTCAATTAGCTCGGGCTCGTATCCAAACTGGCTGAAATGAATTGCTGCTTGTTCGAATGCATCAGCCAAGGTGAGGCCTCGGCCTCCTTCTGATAATGGTTTAGTAGCGCAGGACACCCACTGCAAGATATAGCTAATAACCTTCCTGGCCTCTGCGTCAGCTTTACTATGTCCGCGACTATATTTCAACCCCATTGCCTCCTTTGCGTCTACGTCATTTACGAGGATGTCTTCAAGTACTTTTGCTAAGTGTGCAAATTGCTCGGGTTGAAGTGGTTGCCCTGCCTTTAGTTGGGCAAGAAATGCCAGCCAGTTCTTCTTATGATCAAGTGGATTCATTGCTTAGGCTTTCTTGCGAAGTGGGACTACTGTGTTTGACTTCTTTATGCTGGGTTTGTCTAAAAATGTGGACCACTCTTGCATCAGCTTGCGACGCTTCTCCAGTAAGTCAGTTCGTTGATAAGCCTGCTTCACATCATCTCCAGTATTGTGTCCTGAGGCTGCCTTACGGATTTCATCTGGGTAAGCTGTTTGTTCAGCGGCCCAATCTCTGAAGGTACTTCTAAAGCCGTGCGGCACAGCCTTTTCTTTTATCTCACCACGCTCCAGCATCCCCCTCATAATTTCCGACAATGCCATATCACTTAGTGCAAGCTTGGTAGGGCTGGGAAAAATGAATTTGCTTTCGTCATCCGGAGTTAATGATTTAAGTAGCTTGATAACTTGATCTGAAAGTGGCACGCGATGTTCTTCTTTGGTTTTTGTGTGAGCTGCCGGGATGTTCCAGACCTTGGCCTCATGGTCTATTTCTGACCACTGTGCCTCTCTAACTGAGCCAGAGCGCACCGCTGTATGGATTAAAAACTCAAGTGCCTTAGCGCTAACGCTTTTATTTTTGCGAAGCTGGATCATAAAATCTCCGACTTGAGCATAAGGTACCGCAGGGTGATGTTTTTGTGGCTTTATCTTGGCGGGTGAGGGCAGTTGTGTGTCTAGGAAGCCGCCCCAGTTGGCTGGGTTTGTGCCCTTTCTGTATTCATTAACGATGGCATAGTCGAGAACAGTCTTTAATCTACCCTGTAGTCGCTGCGCTGTTGGAGTCTTTAGTCGCCATAAGTCGCCCAGTTTTTTGCCATTCTCATCTTTAACATCTTGAGTTAGAACGTCCAAGATATTACGCATAGAAATATCACTAACCAACATGGAGCCGATGATAGGGTAGGCATAGGTTTTGAGCGTTGAGGCCCATTGTTTCCGGTGCTTATCGTTAGTATAGG
>CAIYPC010000295.1 GCA_903927975.1 uncultured Bacteroidota bacterium
CTACACGACGCTCTTCCGATCTAGGCAGGTGTATATTATCTTTCCATTAATTGAAGAATCGGAGAAAATGGATTATGAAAACCTGATGAAGGGGTATGAGAATGTGAAAGCCTGGTTCCCCGAACCGAAGTATTGGATAAGCATGGTTCATGGAAGACAGAAAGCGGATGTGAAACAAACGAACATGCGACGCTTTGTTCAGAATGATACTCAGATAATGGTTTCTACTACAGTAATTGAAGTAGGCGTGAACGTTCCAAATGCAAGTGTGATGATTGTTGAAAGCGCAGAAAAATTTGGTCTTTCACAATTGCACCAATTGCGCGGAAGGGTAGGACGTGGAAAAGAAAAAAGCTATTGCATTTTATTAACGGGGCAAAAGCTGAACAATGAAGCCCGTGAGCGGTTAAAGATAATGTGCGAGACAAATGATGGTTTCAAGATAGCAGAAAAGGATTTGGAAATTAGAGGTCCGGGAGATATTGCTGGAACGAGACAGAGCGGGATGCTTGATTTTAAATTGGCTGATATTGTTAAGGACAAGCAACTCCTCGAAACATCCCGTCATCTTGCATTGAAATTGTTAGAGGATGATCCTGATTTGATCGCGCCTCAAAACACAAGGCTGAAAAACTATTTGAATGCCCAGCACGGTAAAACGCAATGGAGCAAAATTTCGTAGTTAGTATGTCACGCGGAGGCGCAGAGGGCACAGAGAATATTGGTTGTGTAAAAATTTGCAATACTGCATCTGATGATAAGAAGACATAAAGAATTTAAAATAACATTTAATATGGAGACGAGGCAACAGTGAATTTTGAATGTATTAAAATCTCTGCGTGAGATAAAAATGTGTTATCACGCGGAGGCGCAGAGGGCACAGAGAATATTGGTTGTGTAAAAATTTGCAATACTGCATCTGATGGTTAGAAGGCATAAAGAATTTAAAAAGAACATCTAATATAGAGACGCGGGCAACAGTGAATTTTGAATGTATTAAAATCTCTGCGTGAGATAAAAATGAGTTATCACCGGAGCACAGTGACTTAAGAAACTCTGCGTACCCTGCGCCTCTGCGTGACACAACATATAGAATAATTCGTCTTTATTGACTAATTTGTAAAAAAGAAAACTTGAGAAATAGATCCCTGATTGTATTTGTATTAATTCTTGCCGCTTTGAAAATCTTCGCGCAAAGCGGGTATCTTGAATTTGTTGAAAATAAAGGTCAATGGGATCCGCAGATTAAGTTTAAGGCAGACATTGGCACAGGCTCTTTCTTCCTTCACAAAAAAGGCTTTACGGTAATTCTTCAGAACCCTGATGATTTAATGCGTGTGCGACAACTTCATCATGGTGGCTCAATGAAAGGCAAAGACAAAATGCTTTTATCCAACGCAAGCACAAGTCCCTCTCAAAATAATGCTCCAGCTAATGATTTTGTTATTCACGCACATACTTATCGTGTAACCTTTCAGGATGCGAATGAAGATCCTGAAATAGTACCTGATAAGCCATTGGCATCCTATAATAATTATTTTATTGGCAACGACCCCTCCAAATGGAAGGGAGGGTGCAAAATATATCAGGGCCTTACTTATAAAAACATTTACCCAAATATTGATCTTCGCTATTACACCAGCAATGGAACATTAAAGTATGATCTGATAGTTCATCCCGGCGGTAATCCTGATAAAATAATAATGAAATATGAGGGCGCAGATAAACTGACCATAAAGAATAATGATTTATTAATTAAAACATCAGTATCGACCCCCAAAGAATTGGCGCCGGTTTCTTATCAGATAGATAATCAAGGAAGAAAAGAAGTGGAATCCAGTTTCTTTCTGGCATCACCTAATACCATCAGGTTCAGGTTGAAAAATTATTCATCAAATGCTACACTGGTGATTGACCCGACATTAGTCTTTGCATCGTTCAGCGGCAGCTTAACAACAAACTGGGGCTTCACTGCAACTTACGGCCCCGATGGAAGCGTATATGCAGGAGGCATTGTTGGTGCACCAGGATTCAGAGTTTCACCTGGGGCTTTTCAGATCAATTACAAAGGCGGCACCTGGGATGTTGGGCTTATCAAATTTGATCCTAAGGGCATAACCAGGGTATATGGAACATATTTAGGTGGGTCGGGAAATGATTATCCTCATAGCCTCGTTGTGGATCCTCAAGGCCAGTTGGTTGTATTTGGAAGAACAGGATCTACAGACGGCTCTGCTGCTGATAACTTCCCTACTACAAAGCTAGTAGGCCCCGGAGGGAAAAGAGATATTTTTGTAACAAAATTTAATGCTACCGGAACTGCTTTGATAGGATCTATTCGTATTGGAGGAACATCCGATGATGGAACTAACATTGATGATCAGGATGAGAATGTGGCTTCCGAGCGTGATCTTAAAAGCGAATCATTAATACTTAATTATGGCGATTGGTCACGCGGGGAAGTGATACTGGATGGGGCCAATAATATTTATGTGGCAACCTGCACGCAGTCTGCCGATTTCCCAATAGTGGGTTCTGTTTTTCAGCCAACATTTAAAAGTGGCATCCCAACGGAAAATGGCGGTGGGCAAGACGCTGCCATCATTAAAATAAATCCAGATTGCAGTGGTTTGATTTTTAGTTCTTTTTTAGGTGGCACTAATCAAGATGCTGCTTTGGTAATGGATTTAAGCCCACTCACGGGCGATATTTATGTTGGGGGATTAACCAACAGTAAAGATATACCCGGCATAAAACCAGGGGCATTGCAAAGCACGCTTCAGGGAACAATTGATGGTTTTGTGTCAATCATATCAAATGATGGTTCCACACTAAAAGCAACAACCTATCTTGGAACAAGTGGAAATAATGTAGTGTATGGGGTCAAGTTTGATAGGTTTGGTTTTCCTTATGTAATGGGCACAACAAGCGGATCGTGGCCAGTAATAAATGCAGCATGGAGCATCGCCGGCTCAAGACAATTTGTTGCAAAGCTAAAGCCTGATTTATCTGCATTTGTTTACTCTACAACTTTTGGTTCTTCGGCCGCACGTTCACCAAATATTTCTCCTGTTGCCTTTCTTGTTGACAGGTGCCAGAACGTATATGTATCCGGATGGGGCTCTTTTTATACTTTGGAAACCCCCGATCCATATAATCTTGCTGGTACGTTAGGCATGCCCGTTACTCCTGATGCCATTCAGCCAACAACCGATGGGCGTGATTTTTATTTTATAGTGATAAAAAGAGATGCTGCAGGATTATTATACGGAACCTTTTATGGTCAGAAAGATGTGGAAGGAGAATCCTTGAGCGAACACGTTGATGGGGGCACAAGCCGCTATGATAAAAATGGTGTTATTTATCAGGCAATCTGTGCCAACTGTAATACAGTTCCAAGTATCAGATGGCCAACAACACCCGGTGTGTTTGCTACAGTCAATGGTTCGCAGAGCTCAGGCGGCTGTAACCTTGCTGCTGTAAAGATTGCATTTAATTTTGCAGGGGTAGCAGCAAATATCAAATCATTAATTAATGGTTTGTATGATAGCTCAGGTTGCGTTCCATTGGATGTTACTTTAGAAGATACCATTAAGAACGCAAAAACCTATGTATGGAGTTTTGGTGACGGCAGTCCTGATACCACCACAACAGGATATAAACTAGTGCATACTTACAATGCAATTGGAACATATCTTGTCCGCCTGATAGCAATTGATTCCAGCACTTGTAATATTGCTGATACTGCTTATCTGCATATCAGCGCCAGGAATGATAAAGCGCCCGTTTCATTCGTTTCAATCAAACAGCTTCCTTGTCAGGCTTTGCTCTATCAATTCAATAATACTTCTACTCCGCCTGCGGGTAAGCCATTCACTGCAAATTCTTTTATATGGGATTTTGGTGATGGAACAACCCAGGTTTCAAATGCAGCAACACTGACCCATTCGTATGCGGCAGCAGGAACTTATAATGTGAGGCTTCTTTTGGTGGATACCAATTATTGCAATTTTCCTGATTCTGCTACTCAGTTATTATCAGTGTCTCCATTGGTGAAAGCACAGTTCATTACCCCGGCGGCAGGCTGTGTTCCATATAATGCGCAATTTAACAACACATCATTGGCTGGGCAGCAATTTATCTGGGATTTTGGTGATGGCACAACATCCACTGATGTGAGCCCAACCCATCTATATCCTAATGTCGGCACCTACACAATAAGCCTTATTGCCATAGATTCAAATACCTGCAATATCATTGATTCAACGAAAGAGACTATTACTGTGAGTGATAAACCACATGCTGTTTTCACAACAACACCTATTCCTCCAATAGCTAATACGCCGAATGTTTTTTATAATTCATCAACGGGTGCTGTTCTTTACAAATGGTTTTTTGGTGATGGGGATTCAGCAATCAGATCAACGCTGGACACAGTGATACATCAATATATTACAACGGGAACTTTTAACGCATGTCTTGTTGTTTACAATCAATACGGCTGCCCTGATACAGCCTGTCAGGCTGTTGATGTAATTGTGAACCCATTGTTTGATGTGCCCAATGCGTTCACCCCCGGAAGGTTTGGCGAGAATGCAATTGTCACGGTGAAAGGATTTGGGATTGCTAAAATATCATTCAAGATATACAATCGCTTCGGACAAAAAGTGTTCGAGAGCAATAGTCAATCGCAAGGGTGGGATGGTACATTCAAAGGAGTTCCACAACCAATGGATGTGTATGCATACACCGTTGATGTGGAATTCTCAGACGGCAAGCGGGCAACGAAGAAGGGAGATATCACGTTAATAAGATAAATTGATTTTTTTCAACGAAATTTGAGTGGAGATTTAAAGGCCCATGATTACAGGTAGGAAAATATTATTGGTTTTAGCGAGCACATTATTTGTGATTTGTACAGATGCACAAGATTTGCATTTTTCTCAATGGTTTAATTCTCCACTTACTACTAACCCTGCGAATACAGGATTTATTCCTGATGCAGATTATCGCATTGGTGCAAACTATCGCAATCAATGGTCTGCAATTATGTCGGAGCCATATAGAACGATGAGCGTTTGGGGCGATGCGCAATTATTAAGAAATAAAATTCAATACGGATGGCTTGGTTTGGGCGGAGTAATATTGCGAGATGAAGCAGGTTCAGGTAATTTGACTTCAACCCAAGCTTATGCATCTATCGCATATCATCAAATGCTTGGCTATTCAAGCTTGCTCACTGCAGGTTTTAATGTAGGATGGATCAACAAGCGCATTAGCAGTGCAAACTTGAAATTTCCTGATCAGTTTGACGGGAAGTTTTTTGATCAGACATTACCAACAAGTGTAGAAATTGACCAGCCTAACGTGAACTTTTTTGATATACAGGTGGGCATGAACTATGCATATTTCCCAACCAACAAAGTCTATTTGAACGGTGGGTTTTCTGTATGGCATCTGAACCGGGCAAGAGAATCTTTTTTTAGTACAGATCCTGCGGGCTTTGATAGTCGTTTGCCGATGAGGTATATTGGTTTTGTGAATGGCAGTTTCAAAACAAGCGACGACGTGATTTTAAATCCGATGGGTTATTATACCAATCAGGCAGGTGCTTCAGAAACTGTGCTTGGTTTGAACGCGCAATACAATCTTTCCCATGATGGAGAGCAGCAGGTAATTGGTGGTATATATTACCGTGTGGGAGATGCATTTATTCCGATGATTGGTTTTATTTACAAGAATATAAGATTGATGTTCACTTATGATGTGACTGCATCAGGGCTTAGCAAATACAATGGCGGCAATGGCGCATGGGAGTTTTCATTGGCCAGCTATGGAAATTATACCCAAACAAATCCTTATCAACGACAATCCATGTGCCCAAGTTTTAAGCAATGATGAATGAAGATGACTTCTCTTGCGAAGAAGAAAAAACACCCAACGCTCAATAATCAACAAACAATTTTCAGGAAAGAATCTTTGAAAATTGACGTCATGTTTTTTTGAAGTGTATTTCACTTGACATTGTATGTTTTAAACCATTAAGAATATTTGAGAATTACATAAACACTAACAATAATTTACAGGTTAATAACAAACACGATGAACGCTACATATTATTTTTGTAAAAAATCAAGGATGATGAAAAGAATTGCAATTGCATGTTTCTGCCTGATGATAATTTCAATGGAGGGAATGGCGCAGTATCACAGAGCACCACGTGTGAACACTTATTCTGATGAAGATGTGAGCGAAGGGAAAGGCTTTAAGAAAGATCATATTTTTATTGGGGGAACATTAAACCTTGGGTTCAGCGGTTATGTTTTCAATGTTGGCGGCGCACCAGAAATTGGGTATTCATTCAACAAATGGTTTGATGTAGGCTTACTTGCCAACATCAATTATACTTCTGAGCGTGCTGATCCAGAAGGTTATTACAATGATAATACAAGAACAAGAATTTATAATTACGGTGTTGGTGCGTTCGGAAGATTTTATCCGCTGCCCTTTCTATTTGTTCAAGTAGAGCCTGAATATAACTGGACAAAATATACGCAGAAAGATTTCAACAATGGAGCTCTTGAAATCCCATCATACAATACACAAGCAACAAGCTTATTGCTTGGTATAGGCTATGGGCAAAGATTTGTTGGTCACAGCAGTTTTTATATAGCTATTATGTTTGATGCTTTAACAAATTATGGGTCACCATATCGCGATCCATATAGCGGTGCAGCTTTACCTGTTCTTAAAGCTGGATTTGATTTTTATCTGCATCCTAAGAGAAGTTGAGAAGCTTTTAGCTATGAGCTGCGAGCCAGAAACAGCTCATAGCTAAAAGCTCGCGGCTTTCTTACCCTATCCTATTGAAGATCTCGATCGGTGTTTCGCAGAAACAAATTCTCTCACTCAAATCATCATATAAAAAACCTTCATTTTGCATTTGCTGCAAATGATTTTTTAAATGATTATAATAGCCGCCAGAATTAAGGAGGTAAATTTTCTTACTGTGAATTTTTAATTGGTTCCAAGTGAGCAATTCAAAAAGTTCATCAAGCGTTCCAAAGCCGCCGGGAAGGATAATAGCGGCGTCACATCTTTCATACATCATCTTTTTTCGGCTATGCATGTCCGGTACTATCGCTAATTTGGTAAGTCCCTTATGCTGAGATTCCCATTCAATCAATAATTCGGGGATGATGCCAACTACATGACCTGCATTTTCGAGAATGGTGTTTGCAATTGCGCCCATCAATCCTTTGTTGCCGCCACCATAAACACATTTTAATTTGAGAATGGCAATCAATTTTCCCAATTCAATGGCATGCTCCATAAATATTGGGTTCTTGCCTGTTTTTGAGCCGCAAAATATTGCGACTGATTGGATGTTCATAGATGATTTTGATTGAGAAAATTAAAATTGAAAATTTAAGCTTGTATTTCCTAATTTTCAGGGATTAATTAATCATTAGAAATTATTGCATGTCGCCTGTTTTTCTTTTCTCTTTTGTGATTGCTTATTTTTTGCTGTTGCTCGCTGTTGCTTATCGCACATCTCGCAATTCAAACAATGAATCTTTTTTTATTGGCAACCGCAATTCTAATTGGATGCTCGTTGCATTCGGAATGATAGGTACATCGCTCTCTGGCGTAACGTTTGTTTCAGTACCTGGAACCGTTGGTGATTTTGCTGGAGCTGCTCCCAAAGCATTCACTTATTTTCAAGTGGTGATTGGTTATTGGCTCGGCTATTTTGCAGTTGCTTTTATTTTGTTGCCCTTGTATTATCGCCTCAATCTTACTTCCATTTATAATTACCTGCAAACGCGCTTTGGAAATATTGCTTATAAAACAGGTGCATTATTTTTCATTATTTCAAGAACTGTTGGCGCAACAGCGAGGCTTTATCTTGTAATCAATGTGCTACAAATTTTTATTTTAGATAGTATTGGCGTTCCATTTGTGATCACTGCATTGGTGATATTATTAATGATATTATTATACACTTTTGAAGGTGGCGTGAAAACAATTGTTTACACAGATACATTGCAAACAACATTCATGTTGCTTGGGTTGGTTGTTTGCATCATCTATATTATGTCGCATCTTGATTTGTCTTTTGGATCAAGCATGCATGCATTAAGTGCTAAAGGCTTCACGCATATTTTTAATACCGATGTGAACAGCAAAGGTTTTTTTCTGAAACAGATTGTCGGTGGCATGTTCATCACCATTGCTATGACAGGGCTTGATCAGGAGATGATGCAGAAAAATATCAGCGTTAAAAATTTAAAGGATTCGCAAAAGAACATGGTCTCATTTTGCATGGTTTTAGTGTTGGTGAACTTTTTGTTTTTATTGCTCGGTGGCTTGTTGTATTTATTTGTGCTGAATAATCATGGTGCTTATCAGGAACATCAATTACTACTAAATGGAAAAAATATTATTGGTGATGATATCTTTCCAACGATTGCATTGAATTATTTGCCAAAAGCAGTGAGTGTTATTTTTATTATTGGGTTGATATCAGCTTTGTTCCCAAGCGCAGATGGCGCACTAACGGCAATCACTTCTTCTTTTTGTATTGATATCCTTGGCTTAAAAAAAAGAGATGATTGGGACGAGAAGAAAAAAAAGAGAAATAGGATGATAGTGCATTTTTCATTTGCTATCATTTTTTTTCTGTTTATACTGATGTTCAAAAGCATCAATAGCAAATCGATCATCAATAATATTTTGGATTTAGCGGGATACACTTATGGTCCTTTGCTTGGTTTGTTTGCATTCGGTATTTTCTCCAAAAGAAAGCTCCCTGAAACATGGATGATCACGGCAATCTGTTTAATAGCTCCTGTTATTTGTTATGTGCTCAGCAAAAATTCAGCATCATGGTTTGGCGGTTATCAGATAGGCATTGAATTGTTATTGATAAACGGAGCATTTACTTTTTTTGGATTGAGGATGATTTCGAAGAAAGTTGATAGGTTGAATAGTTGATAAGTTGAATTGTTGAAATTCCATGCGTGCAGAGGCGTAGGCTCGGCACATATTTTAGCAACGGATTTCAATCCGTTGTAATAAGAAACAAAAAAATATAATCAAGAAAAACAACAACCCGCCATTTCTCAGAACTACAAACTTGAAACTCACAAATGCCTCAAATAAGTTTCCGGATTATTCAAGAAAGTTTTAGTGATCCTATAATGTTCGGTTTCATTATAGTTCATGTTTTGCATCCCGTCTTCTGATATTTCATAAAGTGTCGCGCCGGGAATTCCCATCAGAATAGGAGAGTGTGTGGAAATAATAAATTGAGTGTTACCATTCTTTAATGTTTCAATGATTAGAAATAATAATGATAATTGTTTCAACGGAGAAAGAGCCGCTTCTGGCTCGTCTAACAAATAAATTCCTTTATCTCCAATTCTCGTCTCTAATATTTTCAGATATGCTTCGCCGTGAGAAAATGCTTGCATATTTTCTCCGTATTGTTTTCGCATTTGATAGAGATTATAATTCATGCTGTCAGACATTTTTGCGATGATAGAATCATCAACAACACCTTTCAGGTCTCTCAAATCATTTGCAATTTTCCTGTCTTCATTTTCTACTGAATTGATGAAATCACTAAAATCTTCAGCCCGGAAAAAAAACCCTCTGCTCGTGTCTCGCCCTGATTTTATTTTAAAATAGGGTTTCAATATTCTCGCGGCTTCAAATCCCTTATGATTGCTGATAAAGCCACCAATCAAAGGTATATTCAAAGACAGCGCAATACTTTCCAACAAAGTTGATTTGCCGCAGCCATTATCTCCTATGAAAATAGTTACGCTTTTGCTCACTGCAATTTCTTTTGCAAATAGAACTGCAGGCACGTTAAATGGAAATGGATTTTTCTTTTCCGTATCGATTGAAAATGATTTTATGAAAGGCACAAGAAGGTTTTTTATCTGATGATATAAATGTAAGTGTTGTTAGGTGAATGGTGAATAGTGAGTTATGAGTTGCGCAAAGAGGTGACAGCTTTTCAAAAGCTGTCACCTCTTTGCACGAATAAATCTGCGACTATTGAATCGGAGATGACGAATACAGAACCACAAACCATAAACTACAAACTGAAAACTACTTTATCTTTGCGAAAATTTTTTATGGATATTATTAATTCTTTAGCACAGTCGTATTCGGAAAATTTTTCATCTCCTGAAAGTGAATTACTTCATGAAATTGCTGTTCACACAAATGCTCATCATGCACACGCAAATATGCTGAGCGGTCACATACAGGGAAGGTTTCTTTCATTGATCAGCAATTTGTTAAAACCCATGCGCATTTTGGAAATTGGCACTTTTGTTGGCTATAGCGCGTTATGTTTGTCGGAAGGTTTGCAATCCGGCGGAGAATTGCATACGCTTGAGTTGCGGGAGGAAGATGCCGCTACCTCCTGGGAAAATTTTAGAAAGGCAAATGCGCTTGATAAGATAATTTTGCACACCGGAAATGCGTTAGATATAATACCGACTTTAAATCAAACATGGGATTTGGTTTTTATTGACGCGGACAAACCGAATTATTCTAATTATTATAAATTGGTTTTGCCGCATGTGAGAAGCGGTGGTTTGATAATGGCGGATAATGTTTTGTTTCATGGCGAGGTGCTGGAAGAAAAGATAAAAGGGAAGAATGCAATCGCCATTCATGAATTTAATGAGATGATAAAAAAAGATAATTCTATTGAAAAAATAATGCTCACGCTTCGTGATGGTCTCTTTTTAATCCGAAAAAAATAAATGCCTTTGATGAAAATAAGATCCATAATATTCTTCGTAACTATTTTTCTTGCCAAAATATCAATGGCGCAAAATGCGGTTGATATTGAAAACTATATCAGCACTTATAAAGATTTGGCAATCGCTGAGATGCAGCGCAGCGGCGTTCCTTCTGCTATTATTTTGGCACAGGGCATTCATGAAACAGAAGCTGGCACAAGCGAATTGGTAAGAAAATCAAATAATCATTTTGGTATTAAATGCAAAGCTGGTTGGGCGGGTTCGGTTGTTTATCATGATGATGATGAAAGAGGCGAGTGTTTCCGCGGTTACGAGAAGCCTGAAGATTCTTACAAAGATCATTCTGATTTTTTGCGCAACAGCCCACGATATGCTTTTCTTTTTAAAATAGATCCGACAGATTATTCTGCGTGGGCTTATGGTTTGAAAAAAGCAGGATATGCAACCAATAATCGTTATCCTCAAATTCTTATTAAGCTCATTGAAGATTATAATTTAGAGCAATACACGATGATTGCAATGGGGAAATTGAAAGCAGAAGATGAAAAACTTGTTGCAAAAGAAGATGATAATATCCCTTCATCTTCATCAACAAAAGCATCTGATATTATAAAAACAAACAACGATGTTTCCATCAACTTACCACCTCCGCCAAAATATCCTGAAGGTCAATTTGTGATCAATAATACCAATGTGATTTTTGCAAAAGCAGGCACTTCGTTATTATCAATTGCGGAACAATATAATTTGTCATTGGGCAGACTTGTAGATTTTAATGATTTGAAGATTGAAAATGTTTTAGAAAAGGATCAATTGCTTTTTCTACAGCGAAAAAGAAAAGTGAGCGATAATGAATTTCATATTGTGAGAAGGGGCGAAACGCTTTATGATATCTGTCAGGAAGAAGGAATTCGCTATGAGAGCGTTCTTGAAATGAACCAACTTTCAAACGGCTTGCAGCCTGCCGTGGGAGAAAAAATATATCTTCAATCTAATGCACCTTCTCGACCGATGCTCGCAAAATAAATTATTATGTTGACTTCTATATTTTCAGTAACCCCGAATTGGTTTAGCTAATCTTTTCAGAAAAACATTTTTTGAAGCAAGTTCAAATTGCTCATTGTTCAATTGAGTTTACAATTTCAAGCATTCGCTCACGCACAACATGTCCGTTTAAAAAATTGTTGTTCTTCTTTTTTATGGTTGCTGCCTTTTTGCTAATTTTTATATTGCTTAAATCCTGCTTAATTTTTTCTGCCAACACTTTGCCCATTTTCACCGGAACGGCATTGCCAATCATTTTATAGCCGGCAACAACACTATTGTAATAGAACATGAAGCTATCAGGAAAAGTTTGGATTCTTGCACATTCGCGAATTGATAATCTACGGTATAAGCTTTCTTTTCCTTTCACGAATTCTCTCACATCTTGCTCAATGAATTTCATCTTCGGAGCTTGTGGATGTATTGGAGCATGTCGGCCTCCGGCTTGAATGGTGAATGAAACTTCATCCCAAGAACGAACCCTGTTCCTCGACATGAAGATTGAAGAAAACCCGCCAATCATATATTCATGGTTTTTGACAATGCAAGCGTTTCCATTAGTATAGTTCCCTTCTTTAGCAGGCAAGACATTTTCTTTTAAATCGCCAATTGCTTTTTCGAGTGTGATTTTCTTTTTTAGTGTTGTGGGAACAGGGAATTGAAATTTTAAGCCTAAATCTTTTCTATAGCCAATAAAAAAAACACGTTTTCTATCTTGAGGAATAGCATAGTCAGACACGTTTAATAATTGAAAGGATAAATCGTAGCCAATATCTGTAAACATCTGTTTTATATTGGCAAGTGCTTCCTTATGCGCAGGTAGCAGCATGCCAGAGACATTTTCTGCAAGAAAAAATTTAGGCTTTTTATCTGCAAGTATTCGCATAAACTCATAAAAGAGTTGGCCTCTTTTATCAGCAATCCCTTTTTTTGATCCGGCTTCTGACCAGCTTTGACAAGGCGGACCGCCAATAATACCATCGCAATCAGGAACCTCATTTGAAGGGATATCAACAATACTTCGTCTATCCAGCACAGTGTGTTTGTGATTTTTTTCGTAGGTCTCCCAAATTTCTTTATCGTATTCATTTGCCCATATCACATCAAAGCCGGCATTTTTAAAACCCATATCAAGTCCACCTGCACCAGCAAAAAATGAAACGATTTTCATGTGCTAATAATTTTAGGACAAAATAATATCAAACATTGATACGGCCAAATTTTTATTGAGTGTAAGTCGATAAGGGAAAACCGTACTGACAAACTATTACAGAAGAATAATTTTAATCTGTGAATTCGCTTCAAAAGATTTTATTAGGAATAATTTCGATTTATCAATTTAGAAAATACTTTTGCCTTGATAAAAAACTACTATGTCAACCATCCGCGTTCACGATAAAGAATTTGAGCCATATCTTTCTCAATCAGCCATTGCAAAGCAAATAAAGAGTATAGCAGAACAACTAAATCGCGATTACGCAGAGAAAAAGCCCTTATTTGTTGCAATTCTCAATGGTTCTTTTATTTTTGCAGCAGATCTCTTTAAGGAGCTATCAATTGAAGCGGAAATTTGCTTTATAAAACTGGCTTCTTATAAGGGAACAAAGTCTTCAGGTCAGGTCATCACAGCAATAGGGCTTGATACCGAAGTGTTCAACAGGCATGTGGTGATTGTGGAAGATATTGTTGATACCGGCAAAACGCTCAGCGAGTTTTTACCGCAACTTCATCACCAGCAACCGGCGTCTCTCAAAATTGCGGCGCTACTTCATAAGCCCGATGCAACAGTTTATCCAATCTCTGTCGATTACCTCGGTTTTTCGGTCCCCAATAAATTTTTGCTCGGTTATGGTCTCGACTATAACGGCCTCGGGCGCAATATCCCTGAAATATACAAGCTCGTAGAGTAACTGCGCAGCTACATTTGCTCAAGCACTGTCCTGTAAAAAATGAATTAATCGTTGATTAATTTTGATCGCACTCCTCGACTTAATAATTCTATTGAACAAAGTGTAACCACATAATTAAATGACAGATTCAGTAACTTGTAGAAATAAATTTCTTCTGAAACAATTTTTACTAATATCATTTTCTTGTTTTATTTTCTCAGCTTCTTTTTCGCAATATTATTTGCGCGGCGAGGTGAAGGATGAAAATAACAACTCGCTTGCCAACGCTAAAATTTTGCTGCATTCTACAAATTATCTCTACTATCCGGATACATCAGGTGTTTTTGAAATACTCATCAATAATCCTTTTGATACGGTAACAATTTCTGCAGATGGGTTCAAACCATTGTCAGCAGCACTCGAAGCCGGACAATATCAATATATAGTGTTGAATCTTTTGTTTACAAAATCGGGAAACACGAAGCATTGCGCTTCTCTCACAAAAAATTTTCAGCCTTCAATCCCAAAAGCAAATCCAGATGGAAGTAAGTATCTCAGTTCATTCATGGAAAATTCTTTTGTTGAGGCATCCAGATTTCCCGAAACAAATTTTGGCATAAACCCTGATAAGATTTCTTACAACAACTTGCAGCGATATATTGATCTTGATGGCACAGTTCCGCCAGATGCTTTGCGTGTTGAGGAGTTGCTGAACTATTTCAATCTTGATTATAAGGAGCCTCTGCTAGATAGTAATTTCTCTTTTTCTTCATATCTCACACAATGTCCATGGAATGAAAAAAATCAATTGCTTTTTCTTCATGCCAATGCGAAAAAAAATGATTTTGATAAAATACCGCCGACAAATCTTGTTTTTCTGATTGATGCTTCCGGTTCAATGGATTTGCCGAACAGATTGCCTTTGGTGAAATCAGCTTTGCGTTTTTTGGTTAATAATCTTCGTGAAAAAGATACCATTTCAATAGTGAGCTATGGCAAAGCCAATTTGTTGGTGCTTCCACCTACGCCGGGAAGTTTTAAAAAACAAATATTGAAAGCCATCGAGCAAATAAAAGCAGGGGGTTCACAGCCAGGCGATGTTGCCATAAAAAATGCATATACGCTTGCAGAAAATCAATTCATCAAAGAAGGCAATAATCGAATTGTTCTTTTAACGGATGGTGATTTCGAGATGGGGCAAAGCACCAAAGAAGAAACGGAGAAGATGATCATGATGCACAAGCGCTGGGGAATTTATTTATCGTGCATTGGTGTGGGCATGGGAAATGAAAAAGATCAAAAACTACAGGTGCTTTCAGAAAGAGGTAACGGTAATCTGGCTTATGTGGATGATGAAAAAAATGCGGAGAAAGCATTGATGCGTGAGTTTGCACAGATTGTTTATACGGTTGCGGATAATGTATGGTTCAACATTCAGCTTGACTCAAGTCTGGTGCAGAGTTATCGCTTAGTTGGGTTTGAAAATAGAGTGGATGCTTTTCGTGATACCATAAATGACATTACAGCAGGAGACGTTGGTTCAGGCAATTCAATTATGGCGATGGTAGAAATAACGCCTACCCCAGATTCGGTAAGAAGGTCTTTGATGGGCGCAAGTATCGGAAATATTTCACTTCATTATAAATTACCTGAAGATACTTCAAGCAAATTTTCATCTTACGAATTGACTGGAAAAGTTTCTAAATTTTCTTCTTTGCCTGCTCCTTACCGTTTTGCATCATCCATTGCATGGTGCGGCGGCTTGATGAAGAATTCATCTTTCATAAATCCATCTAGTTGGAGCGATGCGGTTTCGCTTGCTAATAATTCTTATAACAGCAAAGACGTACTTCAAAAAGAATTCATCGCGCTTCTTCAAAAAGCAAAAAAGATTTATGCGAAAGAAAAGAAGGAGGGTGGGAATTGATAATTTCTCAATTAATAATTATTAATTAAGAATTTATAATTTCTTCCACTTCATAAACGCTGTTTTGCAATCACTCTCGCAACTATAAAATTGTTCTTCAAAAAATATTGAAAGCAAAAAAGCAAGATTATCAATCTTGCTTTTTTATAATAAATATTTTCAAATCAAAATCTATTGAACATAAATAGTTTTAGTTGTTTGTCCTGCATCTGCAACGGTTGCCGTATTGCTGCCTTGACTACTTAATGTTAACTGAGAAACAAAATTGCCAGTTATTGTAAGCTTGCTATTCGCAACGCTTGTAATTTTTGTCAAAGGAATTATTGCTGTCCATGTATTTGTTCCCGCAATATTTTTTGTGTTAAGCACTGTTGAAAGCAATATCGGTGAAGATGAACTTCCAATGGTATAAACAGGTGATCCAGTTGCAGAAGAACTTACGGTAAAATAGGCATAAACAGCCAACGTATCATAAATGGATCCTGTGGCAGTTAAATAAACTGTGTCACCAACATTAACTGTATCTTCTGTGTGTTTTAAAGAAGTCACTTTTAAATTACTTGTAGCAGGCGAAGTATAAGCCGGCAACGTTGTTGTTTTGTTGCAGGCAACAATTGCCAATATAATCGCAAAGAAGAAAATATATTTTTTCATAATTATTTTTTTAAGAGTCTATTCAGATAATTAGGTTTTGTTTGCTCATTAATTAAAAATATATCTTATGCCAAACTGCATTATCCATCTCGAAGCCGCTTGAGTGGAGTTGTTGACAAATCTTGTTAAGCTGGTATTGTCTGAAAAACTATTTACATAAGGAACAAGGTTTGTTGCGTCTGCGTAAGGAAATGAGAAGAGCGGCGTTTTTCCATCAGCAGCCATGCCTTCAAATTTCAGGAAGTTGGTAGCAGAAGGAGTTTTTACTATTCCCCAATATTTATTAAGCAGATTGCCGACATTCAATATATCGAGCGTGAGGCGCAAAGTATGTTTGTCTTTGTCTTTCGTGTAGAAATAAACATCTTGAGTGATGTTTAAATCAAGATGCTTGAAGTAAGGAAAAACAACTGAGTTTGCCTGCGCATACTGTCCTTTATGATTTGCGAGATAATGATCTTGGTTGATAAAGTTATTAAGCTGTGTCCAAATTTGTGAAGATGTTCTTGGGTCAGCAGCGGTTCCTGAAGTAGTTCCTTGTAAAGTTGTTTTATTATAAGAACCTGCATCGATCAAATTAATTTCTGATGCATTGCGCGGGATGTAGATCAAATCATTTCCGGTGTTGCCATCACCATTTAAATCGCCATTATAAACATAAGATGTAACGCCTGCAGGTGCAGCTTCAAATACAAGACCTACAGAAGTTGCGAAATGCTTTGCATAATCGAGCCTGTAACTTGCAAATGCAACAATGCGGTTTGGTTGATACCATCCTGGTCTTGCTAATGTTGGTGCGTTCGGATCGGTGTTCGATACTGCACGTGCTGCCCATAATGAGCTTGCGGTACTTCCATCTTCCATCGTGTTTTTTGCATCGCTATGCGTATAGCCTGCGCTCAATAATAAATTCTTAAAGCTCTTTTGCACTCTGAAAGTTGCAGCGTAAGAATATCCTTTATGCGTGTTCACAAGCAATATCGCGTTCGTGATATTTGGATTGACTAAGCTTGTGCCATTGAAATATTTATTGGTTGAATTTGTGCCGCTTGTTGAATTAGCAATTGTGTTGAACCGATATCTTGTATCTGGACCATTTGCAATAGCAAACTGATTTTCTTCATTGAGGTTCACATTTTGCATATAGGCGGCATTAATGTCTTTTGAATAACTGAACTCTCCTGTGATAACCCAATCTCCTGCAAGTTTTTTGTCCAAACCTATATTCGTCTTCAACTTTGATGGGTATTTGAATTTTTTATCAACTAGCGCAACACCATATCCTGTTGGTGTAGATGTTTGCTGCTGGTTTGTTGCAGAAAGATAATTTGAAAGGTTTTGTGTTGGTGAAGCAGAGAAAGGAATATTTGAAACTGTATAAGAGCCGAATTGAACACCATTATTTGCAGCTTGATTTTCGATCCAAACAAAAGGTGGAGCGCCTTCAAAAATGCCAGCACCACCCCTCAACTGCCAAGTTCTATCTCCAGTAATGTCCCAGTTGAAACCAACGCGTGGCGAAACAACTAAGAAGCCATTTGGCGCTGTACCAACATTATATTGAGCACCATCTTTGAATTTGAGTGCATCAAAATTAATATTGTCAGTAAACTTGTTTTGGTATGTGGTATAGTCAAGTCTGATTCCATAGGTTAACGTGAATGTATTTGTGACTCTCCATTTATCCTGAGCAAACAAGCTCAGGTTTGTAGCGCCGGCATAAGCCCATGGGAAAGCAGCGCCCTTCAGTGTTGAATATTGCTGATAATAACTTTGTGGCAGCGAACCTGCATAAAATGCATCAAGGCTGCTGAATTGAAAAACGCCGTTATAACCAGGCGCAAATGCGTTCTGATATTTTTTATAGCTGTTTTGTGTCCCAACTATTATTTCATGAGCGCCTTTGTAAAAAGTAAATGCATCATTGAACTGATAAGAATCCATGTTCAGCACGTTGTGATACGTGTACATTTCATAACCAAATGTTGTATAAATATTCCCGCCATTAAGAATATCAACAAGCGGGAAAGTATCTGAAGAAGATTGCGGGCTGCGAAAATCTCTTTCCTGTGTGTAACCAACTTGTAGTTTGTTTGATGCCTTGTTGCTAAACCTTGTGTTCAACTCAGCAATGTAGATGTTGAGGTTATTATTGATGCGATATCCGCTTCCATAAAATGGCAATGGGTTTGCATTGCTTGTAGGCTGGCCACCTGTAATTTGCCCACTGCCCGGTCTGCTGGTGCTTGCAAATTGATCTGCGTAGGATTTTAAATAATTATATTTTACAGTAAGTGTATTATTATCGTTGATGTTGAAATCTATTTTTGCGTTGATTTTATAACTGTTTGTTTTGAATGAATAACCTTGATATGCTCCGGGGCTATAACCATAAGTGTTTTTAAGATAAGTCGCCAGGGCATTAAGTGTATCAGCATTGCTTTGCGAAACGATGCCCGATACAGGCGAATGGGTTGCGTCGGCTGGGATTAAACCACTTGCAGGCGCACTCTGCAAATTTTGTTCAGCATTAATAAAAAAGAACAATTTGTTTTTTATGATTGGACCGCCCAAACTTGCGCCGAGTACACTAAAATTAAAAGGGGTTTTAGGGATTTTTGAGTTCTCAACCTTATAGCCGTAAGTTCCAGGCGTTCTGCCGTTATAATAAACAGTGCCGCTAAACTTGTTCGTTCCGCTTTTTGTTACTGAGTTAACACCACCGCCCGTAAACCCACCTTGTCTTACATCATAAGGAGAAATATTTACTTGAATCTGATCGATTGCATCCAAAGAAATTGGTTGTGCATTTGCCTGCCCACCAAGTGTTCCAGAAAGCCCGAATGAATTGTTGAAGTCCGCACCATCAACAGTTATATTATTGTAGGATGAAGTGACACCGCCAAAGCTCATGCCATTTGCTGAAGGCTCGAGCCGCGCATAATCTGACACTGCACGTGTTACTGTTGGCAGCCTTTCAATTTGTGTACGGGTGATAATTTCTTGTGATCCTGTGCGACTGTTGTTAAAGATTTTGTTCTGTCGCCCTGCGGTTACAACAACCTCTGACAATTGTTTAGTGTCGGGCGTCATTGTAAAATCTGCTGCATAATCCTGACCAATTGAAAGAGAAATATTTTCCTGCTTCTCTTCTTTAAAGCCTACGTAGGTAACAGTGATTGTGTAAGGGCCGCCGACTCTTAAGCCTGCCAAATTAAAACGCCCATCTTTTCTTGTTGTTGTTGTGTATCTGGTTCCTGACGGAGTGTGCAGTGCTATCACGGTAGCGCCCGCTAAACCAGCCTTCCCATCGGAAACAGTTCCTAATATTTGAGAAGTGGTTTCCTGTGAGAATAATAAAAATGAACTAAACGCACAGAGTGTGGTTAAGAGCAATCTCTTCATCATAATTTTTGGTTTTTTTGGTTTGCAAAGAAACAATTAAACAGCCTAGTCTAACTAATCAGGGTAGTTAAGAAATTATGAACAGATGGCAGGAATGTTAGGGAAGATATTAGTTTGGTACGAATCCCATTGAAGACGCAAAAAAAAGAAAAAAATAGACGCAATGCCTTATTGAAGCATTATTTTTTTTGATATAAAATAACCCCTTGAAAAGAAAATATTTATGAATAATTAATTTTTCTATTCGTAAAATTAATCTTCTGCTTTTTTAAATGCATCTAATAAAGTCTGGGCTTTCTGGTTTCCTTCGAATGTAGTGATGAGATTCCCTTTCTTATCATATAACGCAAGAAATGGAAAGCTGTGCATGTTGTAATGAGGAGGGATGGCATATTTTTCGTCCCTGCCCATTTTGATGTTTGAATATTTCGCGATTTGGTAGGTCTTATAAAATTCCTTCATTTCTGATAATGGAAAATAGGAAGCCATCACTATCTCAATGTTTTTAAATTTATCCATTTCCTCGATCAAATCTTTTGTCTGGTGCTTGCAATGATCGCACTCTGGGCTAAAGTACATGATCATTGTCTCATGATGTTTTTTTAGATCGCTGTTGCTATAATAAGCAGAGCTATCAGTTTTTAATATATGGAAAGGAGGAACTGTGGCTGATTGTGTTTTGCCTGGCGGTGGCGGTGTTTGTTGAGCAAGAACAATTGAACAAGCTAACATCAAGGCAAAAGAAGCAAATAATTTTTTCATGATTTTCTGTGATTAATCAGTCTTTGATTTTACAATCCAGCAAAAGTAAAAATAAAAGTGCATAATAATTTTTGTTGAATTACGAATGTTTCGTAGATTTACGAAACATTCGTAATTATATGGAAAAGCTAACTATACAAGAAGAAGAAACCATGCTGGTGGTTTGGAAAACTGGCGAAGCAAATGTGAAAACATTTTTGGAACAGATGGAAGAACCGAAACCACCGTACACAACACTTGCTTCCACGATCAAAAATTTGGAGAAAAAAAAATACATCGCAAGCCGACCTGTCGGCAATCTGTATTTATATAAGCCGATTGTTTCGCATGAAGATTATAAAAAGAAATTCATGCACGGTTTTGTGGAGAATTATTTTGCAAGTTCCTATAAAGAGTTAGTTAGTTTTTTTGTGGAACAGAAAAAGCTGAGCGCAAAAGAACTGAAAGAGATCATTGAACTAATTGAAGAGAAAAGGAAATACAAATAATTATTAAACCTTGCTTATGCCAACGATTATTTTTTATCTGCTAAAATTTTCCATCAGCCTTTCAGTGCTTTATCTGTTCTATCAATTTGTTTTGCGAAGACTTACTTTTTATAATTGGAACAGATGGTTTCTGCTCGGTTATTCGCTGCTGTCTTTTTTTATACCATTTATTAAAATCTCATTCATTACTGAAAATAAAAACCTAGATAATATTCCTGTGCTGCATTATATGCCAGTGGTTGAAAATTATGTGTCTAATAGCGCAAATATTTCAAGTAATGTTCATCAGCCTTTTGATTATTGGAATTTGTTATTGATAATAATTGCTTCTGGAACTTTTATTATGCTGATGAGATTTATTATTCAGTTCTTCTCTATCCAAAAAATAAAAAAGAATTCTGCTGCTATTGAAAATGATGATGTCAGCATTTATGAAGTTGATAAAAGTATCATACCGTTTTCATTTGGCAATGCCATTTTTATTAATCCCCAGTTGCATACAGAAAAAGAATTTGAAGAGATAATACTGCACGAATATGTTCATGTGAAACAGAAACATACGGTTGATATTTTATGGAGCGAGTTTATTTGCATCGTCAATTGGTACAACCCATTTGCATGGTTGATGCGTTACTCCATTCGGCAGAACCTTGAATTTATTGCAGACGATAATGTGGTGAAAAAAGGATTTGATAAAAAAGATTATCAGCATCATTTATTAAAAGTTATTGCTCAGCCACAATACAGAATAGCTAACAGCTTCAATATCTCTTCATTAAAAAAACGGATTATCATGATGAACAAATTGAAAAGTGCAAAAGCGCATTTGGTAAAATTTCTTTTTGTGCTACCGCTGATAGCAGTGTTGTTGCTTGCATTTCGCGATAGGTATAATAATAGTCTGAAAAATAATCATCAGCAAATTAGTCATGTCCCTGATATCAAATCTGCAGATTTGCCAAATGAAATTCAGACTACCAGTAATAATATCTTAATGCCTTCGGTAATAACGAATATTAAGAAAACTAAAACTGCTATAGATTCTATCCCCAAAAAAAATTGGACAGATAAAGCATTGTATATTATAGATGGAAAAGAGGTTGATACTTCCGGTCTTCGCAAATTAAATCCTGCTAATATTGATTCGATGAGCATATTTAAAGACAGTGCAGCTATTCGTCTATATGGTAAAAAAGGAAAAAATGGAGTGATAGTTATAAAAACAAAAAACCGGCTAGACAAAGAAGATCAATCTCAAGCCGGTATTGATACGCTTCTTCACAACTCTGATTTTAGGATAAAGATTAATAGTGGTGCAAAAATCAATCAGCCAATATTTATTATAGATGGAAAAGAAGCTGACAGTTCTGCAATGAATAAATTAAATCCGAACAGCATTGAATCAATAACGGTGCTCAAAGATTCTAGTGCGACAAACATTTATGGGGGAAAAGCAAAGAATGGAGTGATATTAATAAAAACAAATAATGCACATAACAAAACTGATACAATTAATTTTTCTTCTCAAAAGCAAATTAATATTTCTCAGAATGAGCGGGAAGAAAAAAAGCGGGAATTGCTTAGGGATTTCGATCAAAAGAGAACTCAGATTGATGATAGTTTAAAAATTTGGGATCGACCATGGTCATTCAATCCCAGACGTCCTGCGCTCGATGACGAAAGAATTGAAGGATTAATTTCTGAAATGGAAAATCTTGTAGTACAACTAAAAACTGATATGAGAAATTTGGATCCTCAAATTGAAAAAGACGAATGGAGGAAAGACGAGATAGCAATTTTTCAGCATTACAATTATATCGAAAGGCGCTCTTTCAATACATATCACACACTCAACCTAAAAGCTGATGCAGATCTTAAATTATATTTCATCAATTTTATGCAGCAACATATAAATGATGAAAACGAAGCGAACAACTTTGTTCCATCAAACCTAATTAAGGAAGATTCCTCACTCAGAGGTTTGGCTACTAGGTACAATGAATTGCAATCTAAACGAAAGGAAATTATACTTGCATCAGACAACTCATTTAACGATAAGAATGTTGACAGCTTTCTTGGAGAAAACCAACGGAATATTGTTCTTTCTCTTCAAGGTTATGAAAAAGAATATTCTAATCGGTTAGCTGATTTTGATAAAACGATTAAACAAATAAGTAATTTGGAATAAATGCATGTTTGACATTTTGCGCATTTTTTGACTTTAAGGCATCGTATGAAAGTCTATTTTTTACTTCTTATTTATCAACTTTTTTCCCTCCATTTTTTGCTGTATGTTTGCCGCCCGATTAAATTAATATTGTTACTATGGCAAACACAGCAGACATCAGTCGTGGCCTAATCATCAAACTTGATGGCAGTTTATATTCAGTGGTTGAATTTGGAGAAAATAAAACGGCGCGTGCCGCAGCAAAAGTGTGGGCGAAATTAAAAGGTGTTGAGAATGCCCGCTCTATTGAAAAAACATGGAACAGCGGAGATACGATTTATCCGGTGCGCGTTGAAAAAAAGAATTATCAGTTCCTATATAAAGATGATAGCGGATACAGCTTTATGGATACAGAAACTTTTGAGCAAATTACTGTTCAGGAGAATCTGGTTGATGCGCCGCAATTTTTAAAAGATGGTCAGGAAGTATCGGTTTCTATTAATACAGAATCTGAGTTGCCAATGAGCGTTGAGCTTCCAGATAAAATTGTTTTGCTGGTTACTTACTCTGAGCCCGGTGTAAAAGGCGATACTGCAACCCGTACATTGAAACAGGCAACTGTTGAGACAGGTGCAACTGTGAACGTTCCATTATTTGTAAATGAAGGTGAGCTGATCCGTGTAAATACAAAAACGGGCGATTACGTTGAAAGAGTGAAAGAATAAAATCGCCGTTGCGGTTTCAGTTTTTCCCTTATCTTAGTTCTCCCATTATCTAACTGTAAATTCATCAAAATGGATTTTAAACAGATTCAGGAGTTGATCAAAATGGTCAACAAATCTAATATCGGCGAAGTGAGCATTGAAGAAAAAGGTTTCAAGCTCACCATCAAGCAAAAAGAAGAACCAGTTCAGAATTTGATTGCTGCGCCTCTTCAACAACAATCTTATGCGCCGCAACAGCCGATGGCTAATAGTGTTCAATCAGCACCGGCTGCAGAAAAGCCCAAACAAACAGAAGCTCCACCGACCGATAATTTAATAACAATAAAGAGCCCGATGATTGGCACATTCTACCGCAGCTCGGGACCAGATAAAGCCGCATTCGTTAGTGTTGGCGATGAAATTGACAATGGCAAAGTGGTTTGCATTATCGAAGCCATGAAATTGTTCAATGAAATTGAAAGCGAAGTGAGAGGCAAAATTGTAAAAGTGCTTGTTGATGACGCCTCACCTGTAGAATATGATCAGCCTTTATTTTTAGTGGAGCCGAACTAATTGCTCAATGTGAAAATTGCTCAATTGCTCAATGAGCAACATGAGGCAATGATTTTCATTTTGTTTTATAAAACCTTTCCAAATGAAAAAAGAAGTTTTTGATAATAACCCTATTTTAAAATTATCTTTTGATTTTGCATTGATGGTAATAAGCTATTGTGAATTATTGAATGCCAATAAAAAATTTGTTCTTGCTAATCAATTATTAAAATCAGGAACATCAATCGGTGCAAATGCAATGGAAGCACAAAATGCTGAAAGCAAAGCAGACTTTATTCATAAGATGAAAATATCTGCTAAAGAAGCCGAAGAAAGCCAATACTGGCTTTGGCTGTGCGATTATGCGGAAGGCTATCCTGAATGTAAATCTCTTATAAATAAATTGGAAGATATAAACAAAGTGCTCGGCAAAATATTATCAACTGCCAAAAGAAAGACCCCTTTTAGTTATTTGATGAGTTTCTTCGTTTTTTGAAGCATTGAGCCATTAAGCAATTGTATCATTTTCAAATTAAAAAGATGTTTAAAAAAATATTGATAGCAAACCGTGGAGAGATTGCGTTGCGCATTATCCGCACTTGCCGCGAGATGGGGATTAAGACTGTTGCGGTTTATTCAACTGCCGATAAGGATAGTCTCCATGTGAAATTTGCAGATGAAGCAGTTTGCATTGGAAAACCTGCCAGCTTCGATTCTTACCTGAACATTCCTCATATTATGGCTGCAGCGGAAATTACCAATGCAGATGCTATTCACCCGGGATACGGATTTTTGGCAGAGAATGCAAAGTTTTCCGAAATCTGTGGGGAGCATGGAATAAAATTCATCGGACCAACACCTTCGATGATAAATTCAATGGGAGATAAGATCACTGCAAAAGAAACCATGATAAAAGCGGGTGTTCCTGTGGTGCCCGGTGGTGAAGGATTATTGCAAAGCGTAGATCATGCAAAAGGATTGGCTCGCGAAGTTGGATATCCCGTTATACTAAAAGCAACAGCAGGTGGTGGTGGAAAAGGCATGCGTGTGGTTTGGGAAGAATCTGAAATGGAGCGTGCCTATGACAATGCCAAAGCGGAAGCAGGCGCATCATTTAAGAATGATGGTGTGTACATGGAAAAATTTGTGGAAGAGCCGCGACATATAGAAATACAAATTGCAGGCGATCAATATGGAAGGGTTTCTCATTTGAGCGAGCGTGATTGTTCCATTCAGCGCCGTCATCAGAAATTGGTTGAAGAATCTCCTTCGCCTTTTATGACACCAGAATTGCGTCAACGAATGGGCGATGCCGCTATCAAAGCTGCATCCGCTATCAACTATGAAAGCGTTGGCACCATTGAGTTTTTGGTTGATAAGCATCGCAACTTCTATTTCATGGAGATGAACACCCGCATTCAGGTGGAACATTGCGTGACGGAAGAAGTGACCAATTTTGATTTAATAAAAGAACAAATAAAAATTGCAGCAGGCGAACCGATCAGCGGGATCAATTATGAACCACAAGGTCATGCTATTGAATGCCGCATTAATGCTGAAGATCCCTATAATGATTTCCGCCCATCGCCGGGAAGGATAACAGTGCTTCATCAGCCCGGCGGGCATGGCATACGCGTTGATTCACATGCTTATGCTGGTTACACCATACCGCCTTATTATGATTCGATGATTGCAAAAATAATTGCGGTTGCACGTACTCGTGAGGAAGCGATTAATACCATGCACAGATCATTGAGCGAATATGTGATTGAAGGAATTAAAACAACCATTCCATTTCATTTGCAGTTGATGAAAAATGAAAAATTCATCAGCGGTGATTTCAACACAAAATTTTTAGAATCATTCAAATTACTATAACCGTTCCGGTTAGTAGAAACAGGGTCTGGCTGAGAATGCCGGACTTTGTAGTTTTCGGGAGTTTGTGGTTTAGGGTTTGTAGTTTGTGGTTCTGCTCTTCGGAGTTTGATTACGAACATTCAATTGCTTAAGCTACAAACTGTAAATCAGAATTTGTGAGTTTCACTAAAATCAGGACCGTTGTTTGAAGCCAATAGCTCACAGCTTTCTAAACTCCTCAATCATCTCTTCCACCGATTTATCAATAGAAAAAAATCCTGTCAGCTTTCTGATCACGCCTTCCACCAATGCATCAGGACATGAAGCTCCGCTGGTGATTAATACTTTGATTGGTTTTTGCGAAGGCAAATAGTTTGTTGTCAGCAATTCTTGCTTGGTATGAAAATTAAAATGCAGTATTTCATTTGATGATAATATTTTTTCTTCTGAATTAATAAAATAAGTCGGCAATTTTTCTTCGCAGAGTTCAACTAAATGAGAAGTGTTGGAAGAATTATATCCGCCAATTACAATTGCAAAATCCGCTTTTGTTTCAAGCAATCCCATTGCTGCGGATTGATTGTCGTTTGTAGCGTAGCACAACGTGTCTCTGGTATCAGCAAAATGATTTTCAATATCAGCTTCAACTAAATTATATTTTTGAACCATTGTCTGTTTCAAAAAATCTGCAATGGCTTGTGTGTCGCTTGCGAGCATCGTGGTTTGGTTCACCACACCAATTCTTTCCAAATCTTTCGATACGTCAAACCCTTCGCTATATTGGTTTTTGAAAGATTCGTAAAATGCCGATGAAGGGTTTTCTCCGGTAATAAATTTTGAAAGCTCAATCGCTTCTCTCATATCATTAACTACAACAGTGGGCGTGTTGTGCGCCGCATGAGAAAACGTAGCTCTTGTCTCTTCATGTTTTGGTTTGCCATGAACAACAACAGTATAATTTTTTTTCGCGATCTGTTCAGAACGGTTCCAGACTTTTTCTACAAATGGACAAGTAGTATTATATTTTTCTGTGCGGATCCCAATTTCATTTAATTTCTTTTCAATTTCAAGTGTAGTTCCGAAAGCAGGAATGATCACAATATCATCAGCAGTCAATTCATTAAAAGAAATCAATTCTTTTCCATAAGTATCCTGTAAAAATTTCACGCCCCTTGATTGTAGCTCTGCGTTCACCTGCGGATTGTGGATCATCTCGCTCAATAAAAAAATTCTTTTCTCTGGATTTTCTTCAATCGTTCTGAATGAAATTTCAATGGCATTTTCAACACCATAACAAAACCCAAAATGTCTTGCGAGATAAATTTGTATAGTGCCAAAATCAAGCAGGGTAGGAGTGAAATCTTTTTTCATCTTATCCTGCTGCTTGCGATTATTCTTGATCGCAGTAACTAATGGGCTTCTATAAATAATTGGAACGTTGAAGGTTTTCATTGCGTCACAAATGTACGATTTACGATGTGTGATGTACGATTTCTGTAGATCAATCAACGACAGTAAATTCATATCCCTAATTATTGATGTAGCTAGTTCGAATGACTCGCGTATCATAAACACATCGTACATCACACATCCCAAATCGTACATATTTAAAATTTCCTATCTTCCGCATTCAACATTTTTTATGAGCAAATTATTTTCAGCTATCGAGTTGAGTTATGACAGTAATATTTATGAAATTAATATAAGACAGTATTCTATAGAAGGAACTTTCAATGCATTTGCAAAAGAGTTACCACGATTGAAAGATATGGGCGTTGAAATTTTATGGTTCATGCCAGTCACGCCAATAAGTTTTGAAAAACGAAAAGGTACTCTGGGAAGTTATTATGCATGTTCTGATTATACTGCCATCAATCCTGAATATGGAACGCTGGATGATTTTAAAAATCTTGTGAAATCTGCACAGGGTATGGGTTTTAAAGTTATCATCGATTGGGTTGCAAACCATACCGGTTGGGATCATGTGTGGACGAAAGAACATCCTGATTATTATGTGCGAGATGCGAATGGAAATTTCACGGAAAGAAATGGTTGGGATGATGTGATCGATCTGGATTATAATAACCCAGCATTGAGAGATGCAATGAAGAACGCAATGAAGTTTTGGATCGATGAATGCAATTTGGATGGCTTTCGTTGTGATATGGCTCATTTGGTAACGCTTGATTTTTGGGTTGAAGCAAGAACTTTTCTTGAGCCAATAAAAAAATTATTTTGGCTTGCCGAGTGTGAGGAGATTTCTTATCATGATGTATTCGATACAACCTATACTTGGCGCTGGATGCACAAGACGGAAGAATTTGCCAGAAAGCAAACGGATGTGCAAGGTCTTTGGCAATTGCTTCAAAATTACAATGACGAATTTCCTGCTTATGCTTTTCGTGCTTACTTCACTTCTAATCATGATGAAAATAGTTGGAACGGTTCTGAATATGAGAAGTATGGAAATAATGCAAAGAATTTTGCTGTGTTCAGTTGTTTATGGAATGGGATCCCTCTTATTTATAGCGGACAAGAAATGCCGAATTATAAGAGATTAAAATTTTTTGATAAAGATGCAATTGAGTGGAACGGAAAATATGAACTGCATGATTTTTATAAAACATTATTGAACCTGCGCAAACATAATAAGACACTGCGTGCATGCGATGATGCAGTAACAACTTATAGATTGAACACGAATGCTGATGATACAATTTTTTCATTTTTAAGAAAGAATGGAGAAAATGAAGTGCTGGTATTATTAAATTTTTCTGATGAAAATATTTCTTTAGAAATAAATAATAATATTTTAGGCGGGAGATTTAAGAATGTTTTTGCTGATGAAACAAAAGATTTTTCTACTGATAAGAAAGTTGAAATGAGTGGGAATAGTTATTTGGTTTTTGCGAAGTGATTTTTGGACACAGAGTGACACGGAGATTTTTTCACAGAGGACCACAGAGAATACAAGGGACAAGAAGCAAGGTACAAGGAATACAGCTTGCTGCCGAATAATAGGTCGCAATCAGGCGAATCAGTTAAGTCAGGCTAAAATCATGGTTCAGACAATTTTGAGCGAAGAACCTCCGTGATACTCTACACAAAATCTCCATGTTCTCTGTGTTCAACATTACTAATAAAAAAGCCATCCCGAATTCTCGGGATGGCTTCTTATCAAACTTTACAAATATTATTATTGGTCGCCGCCGTTTAATTTTAATGGATATGTAAATGCTCCATCATAGCCAGGATAAACGCCTTCTAATTTTAATGAAGGATCAGCGGAGTTTTCAAGAATTTTTTTGAATTCATCAACACTGGAAATTTCTCTACCATTCACCTTCAATATCACAAATCCATCTTCCATTCTTGTTTTGCTGAACAATCCTTTTTCCTGAATTGATTTCACCACAACGCCACCTTTCACGCCGAGTGTCACTGCATCTTTCTTATTAAGCGTTTCAAGATCTGCGCCCAATTTATCAAGCACAGTATTTTTTATGACATCTGTTGTACCTGTGTTATTGCGCAATGTGATTGGAACAGTAAATTCTTTTCCATCCCGCACGTAAGAAATATTTATTTTATCACCAGGGCGATAAGTTGCAATCTGACCAACCATATCGGAAGCACTTGTTAAAGCAACACCGTTTATTTTTGTGATCACATCGCCTTTTTGCAAGCCTGCTTGTGCCGCAGCGCCGTTTGCAGGAACATCGCTTACATAAACCCCATCACCATCTTTAATGCCCTGACTTTTTCTCTGTTCATCACTGATATTGTCTGGTGCATATTTAATTCCAAGATAAGCTCTTTGAGCTGTGCCATATTTCATCAAATCTGCAACAACTTTCTTGACAATGTTAACAGGTATGGTGAAAGAGTAACCTGCATAAGAACCGGTTGGTGATGCAATGGCAGAATTAATGCCCAGAAGTTTTCCATCTGTGGTAATTAACGGACCACCACTATTGCCTGGGTTCACTGCTGCATCTGTTTGAATAAACGATTCAATTGGGGTTGCACTTTGACGCACATTGATATCAAGTGTTCTTCCTTTTGCGCTCACGATGCCCGCTGTTACCGTGGTTTCAAGATTCAAAGGATAGCCTACCGCAAGAACCCATTGCCCAATTTTTGCATCGTCAGAATTTCCATACAATAAGAATGGTAATCCTTTTGCATCAATTTTTACAACAGCTAAATCGCTACTTGGATCGGTGCCAACAACTTTTGCTTTAAAAGATTTTCTGTTGCTGAGAGTAACAGTTACTTCGTCAGCGCCATCCACAACGTGATTGTTAGTTACGATGTACCCATCATCGCTGATGATAACACCGGAACCCGAAGCCATCTCTGGCATAGAGCGCAAACGATCACCGAAGAAATCATCTGGATCGATCCCAAACAGATCAGAGAATGGATTTTTCTTTGGTAAATTATTGCTTGCGGTTCTTGTAGTTTTTGTTTTGATGTGAACCGTTGCAGGGATAGCTGCACTTGCGGCATCGGTAAAGTCAGCCGGACCGGCTCCGTTTTTCTGTCCGTCAAAAAACTTTGCATAGTTCGCAGGCACCTTGCTTGAATCCTGACCATAATAATAGGTTTTGCCTGCAACAAAATGATTGTAGCCCCACATGCTTGCAACCGCAGTAGAAGCACTGATGAGCATAATTGCGAGTACTTGTTTAGCTTTCATGTTCCTCTTTTTTTTATCTGGTTAATTTTTTGAAATGAATTGATTAGAATAACAAAATAACGCCAACGCTTCAAAACAGTTCATACCACTAAATCAGTTTAACAAATTATTTACTAAGCCCTTCGTACATGACCTATACAAATCTACAAAAAGAAAATCTTTCCATCAACCTATAAGCTGCATAAAAATTTCATGGTATCAATCCCGTCTGCGTACTCCGTTAAACAAGGTTGTTGCGCTTGCCCGAACGGCGTTTGTTCTTTACTAACAACACACTGTATGTCGTTGTTCGCGGTTAACGATTCAATAACGGTTTTTATGTTTTTGTAGTACTCGAGATTAAGCACGCTAATAGCAGAAAAAACAGCCTCGTTTTCAGTGATGATCACTGCGCCATCCGTCATGTAATATTTTTTATTGATGATGAGAATGGCGAGTTGATAATCATAATTGTTTTTGTATTTATGATGATCGCCGAGGTAGCTGTATTTTTTAAATGTTTCAATCAGTGGCACGAAATCATAATTTTCAGGCACATAAATTTTGGTAACATTTCTACAGCCGAGACCGAAATATAGATAAACATCATCTGCTAAGTGCTCTAATTCTTCCTTTGTTTCAGTGCCATCAAGAATTGCAACTGATGTTCGGTTGCTGCGGATAATGTATGGGTATTTATTAAAATAGTATTCAAAATATCTTGCAGAATTATTACTACCGGTTGCAATATATGCATCGCAGCCTTTTAGCATTTCAGCAAATGAAATAAAATCTTTTGCTTCCGGATTTAGCGAAAATAATTGTTGGACGAGATGCTTTATCAGCACATCATCTTTTGAGGATGGCTTGATGGTTTGTTTATTACCAGAAATAAAAATGCACAAAAAATCATGGAAGCCAACGAGGGGAATATTGCCTGCCATAATAAGCCCAATATTCTTGGGGGAAATATTTTCATCAGAGATTTTATATTGACTTGTCCATTTCTCCAATTTCTCCTTTTGCAGAAATTCGTCAACGATATTTTTAACGGCATGCTCAATAAATTCCGGGATGAACCATCCATTCATTATGGAAGCTTTTTCCTTTGCTTCTTTCCATGAATCGCTATCCGAAGACATATAATTTCCTAATTCAACCAATAAATCAATGCGCTGTTGTAAATGCATAATTGCTTTTATATTATATTTGGGCTACAAAAGTAACTTTAATCAACCCCAATTTTGAAAAGCTATGGCAATTAAAATAACCGAAGAATGTATTAACTGCGGTGCTTGCGAGCCCGAATGTCCGAACAATGCGATTTATGAAGGTGGTGTAGAGTGGGCAATTACCGATGGAACGACTATCAAAGGTAGCTTTACGCTGCTTGATGGCAGCGTTGTAGATGCTGGTCAGCGCAATGCGCCTGTAAGCGTGGACACTTATTATATTACGCCGAATAAATGTACAGAGTGCCAAGGATTCCACGAGGAGCCTCAGTGTGCTGCTGTTTGTCCGGTTGATTGCTGTGTGCCTGATGAAATGTATCGCGAGACAGTTGAAGAACTGCTTGCTAAAAAAGAAAAGCTGCATATATAATTGTGCATAAAAATTAGCCAGAAATGTTTGGCTGATATTTTATTTTCTTCTTACCTTTCTATTTGAAAATAAGTTTTTGCAAATGTAGCCCTAGTGCTACTAATAACAGGCGGGTGATATTTCCCGTCATAAAAAGGTGAAGGACCTAATAAGTCTTCACCTTTCTTGTTTTAAAATGTTTCCTTTCAATTTGCCTTCTCGTTAAAGTAGTTTTAAAAAGCATCTTGGAAAATAGAGCCCAATAAAATTATTCATGCCTGTGTGTTGCCGCCGCTGCTCTAAAAATATTTTCTAAAATATTAGTCTACTAATTTGGTAGATTAATAATGAGCGCCTATTTTTACTGTATGAATCAATTCACAAGCATCTTCATTCCTTGTTCATCCAACCGATGTTGAATTCATTAGCTTTCGCGCCTCACAGAGTTTAAGCATCTTAATAATTCAATTAATTAAATCTTCATCATCATTTTTTACCAGTGTGTCTATTGCTGAATTTATGCATTTGTGCAAGTTTGAGAAAGTGAATGCATTGAATTCTCATGGTGCATTCATCGCTGAGCGCCGTTTAGGGTTTAATAGAGTCTATTTATATGCACTCAATCATTTTTATGTAGAGCTCTTTCATGAGCTAACAAATCTGGATAATAAAGGAATAACAATCTATCGTGTTTTTGATGATGTGGATTATCTGGATGTCTATCTTGAAAAAGTTGATATATCCGGACTTATGGAAGTAGAATAATTTTTTTACTTATATAGTCTATTAAATTAGTAGGATAATAGAATAATAATTTAAAATGAAACACATGTTAATAATAGCAACAATGATTTTAGCATTATTGAGCAGCAAACAAGCTTTGTCTCAGAAAACACCATTGGTAATTTCAGGGAAAGTGATAAGTGATGATGAATCTTATCCGCTTGAAGGTGCTACCATTGCAGTAAAAGGAACACAAAGTATTACAGGCACTATGCCTGATGGCGCATTCACATTATCTGCCGCACCTGACGACACACTTATTATCAGTCTGAGCGGCTATGAAACAAGAAAAATAAAAATCACTAAGGACACTTATTATGAGGTGGCTTTAAAACACTCGAACGGATTTTCACTTTCACAATTTATTGGAGAATCAGATAAGTCTTTATTTACAGAGCTCACTCATTAATGGTTTATGCAGTTAATGAGTCAACGTTCTTAAAACATCATAAGTCATGAACAAAATTGAGACACCTGTCTTTCAATTAAGCAACAAGCTCACATCAGAACAGATTTCTTTTTTTAAGAGATATGGGTTCATTCAATTCAAAAATTTCATCAATAAAGAAGCAGTATCACTCTTTCTGAAAGAGATAGAACGCGTTCAGCATTTTTTACTCGAGAACGAAATAAAGAAAGTGAATGGCATACCATTGAAATTCGGCAGAGATGTCGATGGTTCGCAATTGATCCAACGAATTGCATTTACTTCTTATTACAGCAAAACGCTCAGTGATTTTTTAAAAGATGATAGATTCCAAAATTTATTGCAACTGATGGGAAATCACAAGGGGCGTATTGGAGAAAACGAAAAAGATGGTCTGGTGTTCAATCATTATGTGAACGACGGAGAAAGCGGTTTCAGGCAACTTGGTTGGCACACTGATAGTCCGAGAGATTTATTTCTGGGATCACGCATTTTGCCGATGCTGAACGTTGGTTTGCATTTTGATGATTGTGCTTTTAACAACGGCGGGTTGCGTGTGATACCTGGCACCCATAATCAAGGATTGCTTCCGTTGTTGTTCCGCAAAAAATATTTTATTGATAATACTGCAGACAAGCGTGAAGTTGGTTTTGACATTGAAGCCGGAGATCTTACCATTCATGATGGAAGATTATGGCATCGCGTTCAACAATCTTCTTTAACAGGAGAGCAGAGTCGCAGGCGTGTGATGTATTTTCCAATAATCACAGGGGCATATCAACCAAAGCATGAAGCAAGCCCAACACCTTTTTATCACAAGCTCGGGCAAATTAAATTTAGCGGCAGCATTAAACCAAGACTTGCATTTTTAAAAAATCAATTAAAAAATAATCTGAAGAGAGACGTTGAATAGTGATTAGTGTTGAAGTGTTTTCAAATCTGTTCATTCGCAGTTTTTGTTAGGTTCCACCGATGGTTTATACTATCGGTGCTTTTTTTTGTATCATGAATAAATGTTTTTTAAAGAGAAAATATTAAGGGATAGAAAATGAAATTCTCTTTTGCGGGATAGAAAAAAATTATAATTGCACTAGTATTTCTCGAGGTTTTTGCTGTTGTAGATAAATAGATCATCTTTATTTTCAGTATCAGTATTTGTGATTTTTTTTTCCAAAATACTTTGCCCGGCATTTGCAGGATTATTGCCTTTTCCCAAAGGCCATTTACCTCTTGTGTCGAAAATATTAATGCCAATAATGTTTGCAATATTCAAACCAAAATCAGTGCAGTTGCTTTGGTTGAGATGGTAGGTTTTATGTTCATACTTATTGAGCAATCGTATTATTTTTTCAAACCTTTTCTTCGAAATAAATTTTCCTATCGTTTCATCCCAATTGTGCAGGGCATCATCTTTAAAAACGGCTGGTGAAGAAGGGTGAATAGGTGTTGCAGAGAATGTGCTGTTCTTATCAGGATAAAAACCAAATGAACGCGACACATAACTATTATCATCATTATATTTTATCAGCGTGATGAACATGTGCCCAACATTATCAAATCCTGTAAATGCTTTGCGATTGCCTGATATCGGTTGCTTAACATGAATAATCAGTGCGTAGCCAAATGCAGATTTGTTGTCTTCAAAAGATTCGAGAATATTGGAAACAGTCGTTGGCTCTGAGTCAGGACTTTTGTCATCATCATTTTTGATATTTGCTGTATCTATCGAATAATTCTGCGATTGTATGTCATCATTTAATTGATTGGATTGATAAAAAGATTGCATGGCAAGAGGATACAGTTTGAGCCTGGCAGATACTTTCGCCAAATCGGAAAACAATCTCCTTTTATTTTTGCTATCACGAAATATTTTTCTTGCTTTCATTGCTCTTATTAATTGCGGGAACGTTTTTTTATTATTGCCCGTCCTGCCATAGTCGGCTTCAATATCCGATAGCTCTGCCGTGAATTTCTCTTCTATATAGTTGTTGTTTTCTTCGACAAATATTGAATCAACTGAAAATTTGATTGCAAGCTTTTGTTTATAGCCTGTTGTGGCTGGCACCAATGAGTCTATTGTTGAATAAATGGAGAGACTACTTTTTGAATAGCTGTTGAGTGAGGACACTATTGCTATTACCAAGAGTAGCACTTGCGGTAAGAATAATTTTGATTTCATGCTATTTGCATTTCGTAGTGCTAAAAAAAGGCTGCCGGTAAAGGCAGCCTTCAATTTAAAAAACCAAAACTGCGTTGCTATTTGCAAAAGCTTGCCATAACACAAATAGCTCTAACGTTGATGCCCGATGTTGCTTGAAAAGAGTTTGTCATTTTGAAAATAAACGTGTAATTATTTTAACCGAGGCCACGGGAGGGTTCGAACCTCCATGAAAGGTTTTGCAGACCTATACCTAACCATTCGGCCACATGGCCTTTTATATTATTTGAAAAGAGCTCGCGAAAATCGTTTCAACATCGGCCGACACAGCAGAATAATAACTGAGAA